>CALRXG020000572.1:0-4657 GCA_943372075.1 Bordetella parapertussis
GATAGTCGGGCCGGGGCGGAAACGGCAATTCACCCACCATCAACGCGTCAGTCATTTTACTTCTCCGTCTGCCTGCTTCTGCGTCGGCGATGCCAGCGAGCGGACATAGGCCGTCAAACTCTGGATCTCTCCGTCGTCGAGCAATCCGGCAAAGCTCGGCATGATCGGCTCATAGCCTGCGACGACGTCGCGCTTGGGAAGCAGCATGGAGTCGCGGATGTAGGCGTCGTCGGCCTTGACCTGGCGGCCGTCCGAGAGGTTGACCGTCCGGCCATACACGCCCGTGAGCTTGGGCGCGTGAACGCTGGAGGCCTCGGCGTGACAGCCTGAACAACCCTGCGCCACAAACAGCTTGGCGCCCCGCTGCGCGAGATCATCGCCTTCGGGCTGTCGGGCCAGCCAGTCGGCATAGTCTTCCTGAGGCATCACCACGATGCGCCCGCGCATCATCGAATGGTCGGTGCCGCAATATTCGGCGCAGAGCAGCGGAAACACGCCGGTCTTGGTGGCCCGAAACCAGATTTCGGTGTCGCGCCCCGGCAGCACGTCCTGCTTGACGCGGAACGCCGGAACGAAGAACGAGTGGATGACGTCCTGCGAGGTCATCAGCAGCCGCACCGGACGGTCCACCGGAACGTGCAGGGCGTTGATCTCGCGTGCGCCATTGGCGTGCTGGGTCTTCCACATCCATTGCTTGGCGACGACGTGCATCTCGAGCGAATCGGCGGGAGCCGACAGGCTGGAAAGATCGGCGGAAGCAGCCCACCAGAACAGAAACACGAACAGGAACAGCGTGGCCGAGGTCCAGCCGATTTCAAACTCGCGGCTGACGATTTCCGGAAGCGGGCCTCGTCTCGCGCCGGACCCGCGCCGGTACCGCACGGCAAAGACGACGATAAGCGCGAACACCAGAAGCATGGTCAGTCCGGACAGGACCAGCAGCCCATAAAAAATGTGGTCGACCCGTACGGCGTGGGTGCTGGCCTCGGGAAGGCTGAAGGGCGAGTTCATGCCGAGGCTCCCCGCTTGGCCGTTCGCCACAGCATCAGGCCTAGAGCGGATGCCAGGATCACCACGGTCAGTGCGCCGCCGATCTGGAGCAGCTTCGCGATCTGCCTTGTGTAAATGCCGTGGACTGGGTCGAAGCCGTAGCACAGCAGGGCGATCCGTCCCGTCAGTCCGCCGATCCGGCCGTCGCCGGCCTCGATCAGGGCGAGCCGAAGATCGGTTGACTGCAACGCCAGGCTCGACAGCACGCGGGATATCCGTCCCTCCGCCGTGAGCGTGACATAGGCGGCGGGATGGGCGATTGCGCCATTGACGGCGTCGCGCTGCAAGCGATAACCCATCGCGGCCAGCAGGGACTGGATCGCGGCATCGCTGCCCGACAGCACGGATACGCCGGGGCCGCCGACCTGGTCCGAGGTAAACCGCCGCGCATCATCGAGGGTGTCCTGGGCATCGATGCCGACCACGACCAGGCTGTAATCGCGGCCAGGGCTCAGACCGGTCTGGCCCAGCGCGGATGCAGCGATCGACAGCGCCGGTCCGCATAGCTGCGCGCAGGTGAAATCCGCCGGCATCAACAGCGTCGGGCGTCCGGCGATGGCGTCGCCGAGCGTGATTGCGCGGCCATTGAAGTCCTTGAACACGAGCGCCATGGGCACGGCAGCGCCGGCCGGCGGTGACAGAGCGACCTGCCCGATCTGGGCTTCGGTCAGCCCGGCCCGTGCGATCGCGGGCCACATCAGAAACGCGATCATCAGAACGGCGCCTTTCATGGCTGCGGCCCTTTCGCATTGCCTGCATTCGGCGCATGGTCTGCGGGATCGGGCGGGTCGTAGGCATGTTCGCCTCGGGCCGCGATCACCCGCATCGCTTCCTCGATCGGGATATGTGCCAGGCCTTTCGAGCGGTCGACCCAGCCATAGCCCGACAGCGCCATGCGCTGTTCGAGTTCGAACCGCTTGAGATCCGCCTGCGGCTGCTTCTGCAGCGCCGGCGCGGGGAAGGGGATTTCGGTCGCCTGCCGGAAAGCGTCGGGCGCGCTGGTGCGGAGATTGAAAAACAGCACGGTCATCATGACGGCGACGAAGGCCGCGAAGCCGGCTGCGAGCTTGATCACGATCCCGGTCGCCACATCCGGCGCCTGCGGCCGCACCCGGCCGCCCATCTCTTCATTCGGCATGACGGGCGTCCAGCAGCCGCGCGAGCGCGGGTCCGACCAGGAGGACAACGAAGGACAGCACGGCAGCGCCGCCGCAGGCAGCCGCGACGACAGCGGCCTGATCGTCGAAGGCCGGCACCAGCAACCAGGCCAGATGCAGCGTCGTACCGAGAAGGATCAGCGCGGAAGCGATGCGCAGGCCTGAACGGCTGCAGCGAACCCGCCGCACCACCAGCATCCCGAACGGCAGGAGAGCCCCGACGATCAGCGCCGCGGCTATGATGCCGAGCCAGCCGGTGCCGGCCCGCTTCAGAAACCATTCCGCCTTGTCCGGAAGGTTTCCGTACCAGGCGACAACGAAGGTCATGAATTCCAGGTAGACGACGCCGAGGAGCGTCGCGATCAACAGGCCGCCGATATCGCCCGCCGTCTTCCCGTCCGTTGCGGACGGGCTGACCAGGGCGGCAACCGCCAGCGCCGCGAGCAATTGCTGGATCGCGATCATGGCAGCAAAGGAAGTCGCCACGTAATGCGGCTCCAGAGACAGGTACCAGTCGACGGCGACCAGGCTGATGGAGAGACCGAAGAAAGCCAGGCCCAGTCCCGCCAGCAGGCGGCTCCCCGGGCCGGCGGAAAAGCAGAGTGCCAGCAACGACCACCCGAGCAGTGCAATCGCCGCGCGGACCAGAAATGACAGTCCATTGAGATACCAATGCGCAACGTCGGCGGGGATCGCGGCGGGATCCGCCGCCCATGGATAGATGTGCCGAAGTCCCGCCAGCACCGGGACGAACGAGATGATCAGCAGCGGGCACATCGCAGCGGCGGGGCGCAGCAGCGGCGCGGCGGCGCGGCCCCATTCGCCGCCGGTCAGGCGATGGATCATCAGCCACGTCATGCTGCCGACGGGCACACAGCTGAAGATGGCAAACGCGACCAGCCATCCCCGCAGCAGCGGCTCGACCGGAAACAACCAGCCCAGGATCGGCAGCAGGGCCTCGACAACCAGCAGAACGGCGATGCCGATCACGAGCTGCCAATGATGGAGCGGGCGCGTGGCAAGTCTGCCGGCGACGCTGCTCATGGCAGCTTGCTCCCGAGTTCGGGAACGTCGGCAAGCTTTGCGTTTTCGGATTCCTGCAGCGCCCGGATATAGGCCACGATTGCCCAGCGGTCGCGCGGCTCGACCCGCGCCGCGTAGGAATACATCACCCCATAGCCATTGCTGATGACATCGAAGATATGTTGCGCCGTCGCCGCCCGCAATTTGGCCGAGTGATAGGATGGCGGCGCGGGAAAGCCGCGACGCACGACCATGCCGTCGCCGCGGCCGGACAGGCCGTGGCAGGGCGAACAATAGATATTGTAGCGCTCTTGTCCGCGCGCCAGCAGTTGCGCGTCGACCGGCGGCGGTTGGGCAACCTGTGTGGCGCGCTCGAGGTCGCCTTGCGCCACCACCCCCTCCGGCAAGCGCTGCGCTTCGGTGCCGTCGGGAAACAACGCGGCCGGCTGGTAGGTGCCGTAGCGGTTCTGCTGCGTCATCGAATGGTCGCCGCACGCGGCAAGCCACAGCGGAGCAGTAAGGGTGACGAGGATGCGCCGGTTCATGATTGACGGACCTCCGTCACCACCAGCGCGCCCGAGGATTCCAGAATCCCGCGAAGATCGCGGGGCGCCTCGTCGTCGGTGCCGGCGGCGGCAAGCAGGAAAAACCGGTCTTGCGTCGCGCGCTCGAAACCGGGGACTTCGAACAGCGGATGATGCAAAGCGGGCAGGCGGCACGACCGCAACAAGGCGATGACCCCGCATAGCGCGGCCGCAAAGATCCCGACCTCGAACGGCACCAGCCAGAATACCTGCCAGGAGTTCGCCGGCCGCCCGCCGCTGTTGATCGGGTAGTCGACGACGGCGCTGTACCACTGCAGACCGAACGCCAGCGCGGCCATCAAGAGCCCTCCGCCAAGCATGGCAGGCCGGATGTACGATGGCGCGATGGCAAGCTGTTCGGCGAGGCCCTCCACCGGATAGGGCGTGAACGCATCGAGCGCGCGGTGCCGGCCCTGCTTCAGCCGGCCGAGTGCCGCCTGCAGCGTCTGCGGGTCGCGAAATTCCGCAAGCAGCGTCCCCGTCATGCGGCGCCCTCCCGGTGCGCGAGTTGGCGCATGTCGAACATCGATACCGCCGGGATCACCCTGACGAACAACAGAAACAGGAAGGCGAACAGGCCCAGCGGTGCGATGAGGAAGGACCAGTCCCAGATGGTGAAATGGAAGGTGCGCCAAAGGCTCGGCATGTAATCGTGCGACAGCGTATTCCAGACGATCAGGATCCGCTCCAGCCACATTCCGACGTTGATGCCGACGGCGATCGCGAACAGTGCCGGCAGTGACCGTCGTATTCGCGCAAACCACAGCGCCTGCGGCAGGACCACATTGCAGAACAGCAATGCCCAGAACAGCGGAGCATAGGTGCCGGTGAATTCGAAGGCGA
>CALRXG020000573.1:0-4656 GCA_943372075.1 Bordetella parapertussis
CCAGCGCGCGCCGCCCTTGTTGAGCAGGGTCGCCGCTTCCGCCCAGTCGACCGCCTCGGCAATGCCCGGCGACTTGCTCAGCGGCTCGCGGCGCAGCCGTCCGACCGCTGCGACCACGGCGCGCGCGGTGGCTTCGGCGACGCTGGAGGCCCGCATCATCACGATCCGCGCCTCGCGCTCGGCATTCGGATAATCGATCCAGTGATACACACAGCGCCGCCGCAACGCCTCGTGCAGGTCGCGCGTCCGGTTCGAGGTCAGCACCACGACCGGATGCTCGGTGGAGCGGATCGTGCCGCGCTCGGGTATCGAGATCTGGAAGTCGGAGAGGAATTCGAGCAGGAACGCCTCGAACTCCTGGTCCGCACGATCAATTTCGTCGATCAGCAGCACCGTCGCGTCGGGCGCGCGCAGCGCGGCGAGCATCGGCCGTTCGATCAGGAAGGATTCGCTGTAGATGTCGATGGTCTGTTCGCCCGCCTGCCGGATCGCCAGCATCTGGCGCGGATAGTTCCACTCATACAGCGCGGCCGATGCGTCGATGCCCTCGTAGCACTGCAGCCGGATCAGCTTACGGCCGAGCACGGCTGCGATCGCCTTCGCGGCCTCGGTCTTGCCGACGCCGGGTGCGCCTTCGAGCAACAGCGGCTTGCCGAGCGCGAGCGAAAGGTAGGAGGCCGTCGCGATGCCGTCGTCGGCGAGGTAGTAGGCCGCGCGCAGCGCCTTCTCCAGCGCCTCGGGGCTGTCGATGCCGACGATGTTGCTGCGAACCGGCATGAAGTGACCTCAGCGTCGCGGCTGCGGCCGCGCGCCGCCCTGCGCCTTGATCGCGCGCAGCACCTTCTCCGGCGTGATCGGCAGATCGTCGATCCGGACCCCGACCGCGTTGAAGATCGCGTTCGCGACGGCGGGCAGCACCGGGTTGGCGCACATCTCGCCCGGCCCCTTGGCGCCGAACGGACCATCGGGCGCGGGCCGCTCCAGCACCGCGATATCGTGCGGGCAGATGTCGCCGGGACCCGGCATCAGATATTCGACGAAGTCGCGCGGGCCGTGCACCGGCTCCGGATAGTAAGGCTCCGGCGTCTCATAGAGTGCGTGGCTGACGCCCATCCAGGCGCCGCCGACCAACTGCTGCTCGACCAGCCGCGGATTGAGCGCGCGGCCGAGTTCATAGGCCGAATCCATCCTGACCATGTCGACCTCGCCGGTTTCGTCGTCGACCTCGACCTCGGCGACCAGGCAGGCATGCGCGTAACACGTCGCCGGCGACATCTCGCCGGTCTCCGGGTTCACGTCGGACAGTGGCACCAGGAAAATGCCGCGGCCGGAGATCGTCTTGCCCTGCTTGAATTGGGCTGCGATCGCGACGTCCTTGGTCGAGATCGAGCGATGCGGCGCGCCCTTGACGTGGATATTGCCGCGACCGTCGGTCTCGAGATCCGCGGCATTCACTTCCAACTCCTCGGCCGCTGCCTCCATCATCACGCCGCGCGCCTCCCGCGCTGCCGCCATCACCGCATTGCCGACGCGATGAGTGCCGCGCGAGGCGAACGAGCCCATGCAATGCGGGCCGGTGTCGGAATCAGCGGTGTCGACATAGACGTCCTCGACCGGGACGCCGAGCGTCTCGGCGCAGATCTGCCGGGTCACGGATTTCATGCCCTGGCCAAGATCGATCGAGGACAGGGCCACCGTGAACTTGCCGCTCGGATTGGAGTGCACCAGCGCCTGGCTCGGGTCGCCGCCGAGATTCATGCCGATGGGATAATTGACCGACGCGATGCCGCGTCCGCGATGCCTTGTCATGGTCAGCGCCTCCTGGTGCCGAAGACGGAAGAGAAGCGGGTCGCGCCATGCGACGGCGCCGTCGGCCGCGGTGGCGGAGGGGATGGTGGCGGCGACGAGGACGGTGGTGGCGGCGGCTCGCGAGTCGCGGCCGGCGCGCGGTCGTATGTCGTGCGCTGCTGCGATGGTGCAGGCAGCGGCGCATATGTCTCGCGCGGGGTCGGCGGCACGGCGGCACGTGCGCCGCCGCCATCCTTGCGCGACGACATCCGCTTGAAATCCTCGCGGAGCGGCCATTTGGCCTTCTCGGCCGCGACCTGCACGCATTCGATCAATGCCGTGTTCTTGGCCTCGCGACGGTGTGCCTTCATGTCGCCGTCGCGATAGGCATTGAGGATCCGGAATTCCATCGGGTCCATGCCGACGAGATGGGCGAGCTTGTCCATCTGGCATTCGATCGCGAAGTCCATTGCGGTCACGCCGAAGCCGCGCATCGCGGTCGCCGGCGTGCGATTGGTAAACACGCAATAGACGTCGCCATGGACGTTCGGGATCGTGTAGGGGCCGGGCAGATGCGCGGCGCATTTCACCGCCGCATAGCTCGACAGCCGCGTATAGGCGCCGCTGTCGAAATAGGCGCGCACCTTGCGGGCGACGACGCGGCCGTCGCGCATCACGCCATCCTTGATGTAGATGCGCTCGGCGCCGCGCGGCGGGCCGTACTGCATCTCCTCCTCGCGGCCGAACACGTAGCGCACCGGACGTCCGGTCAGCATCGCGCCGAGGATGCAGAGCGGCTCGGTCAGCGTATCGACCTTGCCGCCGAACCCGCCGCCGACCGTGCCGCCGATGAAGTGGAAGGTGTTGGACGGCACGTCCAGGATCTTTGCGCAGGTGTCGACCGAGAAGAACAGCGCCTGCGTCGAGGTGTAGACGATGTAGCGGCCGTTGGTGTCGGGCGCCGCGATCGAGCCGTTGGTCTCGGTCGGGGCATGCTCGATCGGCGACATCTGGTAACGCTGTTCCAGCACATGGTCGGCCGAGGCGAGCGCGCGATCGGCGTCGCCGAAGCGGAGCTGCTGTCGATCATAGGTCTCGTGATAGGTGAAGGTGTTCTTTGGATAGACCTCGTTGACCACGGGCGCGCCGGACTTCAGCGCATCCTCGACGTCGAACACCGCCGGCAGCACCTCATAGTCGATCTTGACCTTGGCGATCGCCTCATAGGCCTCGCGCGGGCTGTCGGCGACGATGGCCACGATCGGCTCGCCCTTGTAGCGCACCTTGTCGACCGCGAGCGACGGCTCGTCATCCTTGCCGAAATTGATCAGGGAGAGCAGCGTGTTCAAATTGCGCGGCACGTCGGAGGCGCGGATCACCCGCCGCACGCCCTGCGACCGCTCGGCCTCGGAGGTGTCGATGCGGCGCAGCCGTGCGTGCGGATGCGCGCTGCGGACCACCTTCAAGTGCAGCATGCCCTGCAGCTTGTGGTCGTCGAAATAGGGCGACGTGCCGGTGACATGGCCGAGCATGTCCTGGCGCTGCGTGCCCTTGCCGATTTCCTTAAGGTTATCGTCGCGCTCGTCGGCGAAGAGGTCCTTGCGCAATTCCAGCATGGCACAGTTCCCTTACGCGCGCGCACGGCCGCCGGACGCGGCGGCCAACACGGCGTTGATGATCGGCTCATAGCCGGTGCAGCGGCAGATGTTGCCCGAGATCGCCTCGACCACTTCGGCCCGGCTCGGCTGCGGATTGCGGTCGAGCAGCGCCTTCGCGGCCATCAGCATGCCCGGCGTGCAATAGCCGCACTGCGCGGCGAAATTGTCGGCAAACGCCCGCTGCAACGGGTGAAGATTGGGACCTTCTTTGAGGCCGTCGAGCGTCTCGACCGAACGGCCGGCGACGGTCTCGGCGAGCGTCAGGCAGGAGAGATGCAGTTCACCATCGATCAGCACACTACAGGTGCCGCAGCCGCCCTGGCCGCAGCCGAACTTCGGCGTCATGTCGCCGATCAGCTCGCGCAGCGCGACCAGCAGGTTGGTGCCGCCATCGACGAAGATCGCGACGTCGCGGCCGTTGTGGCGGAATTGAAGCGGGGTCTTGGCCATGCGTTCTATTCCTGACCGGACAACAGGCGCTTGAGATGCACGCCGACGATCTCGCGGCGATACCAGGCGCTGGCAAGGGCATTATCGCCGGGCGAGGTGCCTTCGACGGCGGCCGCTGCGGCGGCGCCGATTGTGGAAGTGTCGAGCGAACGGCCTTCCAGCGCGCGCTCGGCGGCGCGGGCACGGATCGGGGTCGGCGCCATCGAGCCGAGCGCGACGCGGGCGCCGACGATCCGGTTGCCATTGACTGGCAGATGCGCCGCCAGCGTGATGACAGCGCCACCCTTGGGCTTGATCCGCGCGATCTTGCGGTAGCGGAAAGCATCAGGGCTGCCGGGCTTGGCAAAGGAGATCGCCAGCACCAGCACGCCGGTCTGTCGGTCACGCGATTGCAGGAACTCCTCCAGCGCGATCTCGCGGCCGCCGAGGCCACCCTGCACCGAGATCGTGGCATCGAGCGCGAGCATCGCGACCGTGAAGTCGCCATAGGGCACCGGCGCAAACAGATTGCCGCCGACCGTGCCCATGTTGCGCACCGCCGGTCCGCCGATCGAGCGGGCAGGAGCGTGCAGGAAGCCGAGATCGCGTTCGGCCAGGATGCGCGCGAAAGTAACGCCGGCGCCGAGCGTGACGCGCGATCCTGTGGCGTCGATCCGCGTCATCGCATGGTCGCTGGCGCGCAGCACCGTCGAGATCGAGGTGTCGCCTTCGTTCAGCGCCCGCATCACCAGCGTACCGCCGCCGAGATAGCGGGCGCTGC
>CALRXG020000574.1:0-4649 GCA_943372075.1 Bordetella parapertussis
CGCGGTGACGACAGGCGCCGCCTCGCGCGGCTGCATGGCCTCGCCACCGAAGCCGGCGTGCCGCTGCTCGCCACCAACGAGGTGCTCTATCACCATCCCGCGCGCCGTCCGCTGCAGGACGTGCTGACCTGCATCCGCGAAAAGACCACCATCGATGCGATCGGCCGCCGGCTCGAGGCCAATGCCGAGCGGCATCTCAAGCCGGCGCATGAAATGATCCGGCTGTTCCGCGACTGGCCTGCCGCCATCGCGGAAACCATGAGTTTCGCCGCGCGCATCTCGTTCTCGCTCGACCAGCTCAAATACCAGTATCCCGACGAGCCGGTGCCGCCGGGCAAGACCGCGCAGCAGCATCTGGAGGATTTGACCTGGGCCGGCGTCGACAAATATTTCGGCGGCGAGATCGACGACAGGCTTCGCGCCACCCTGAACAAGGAGCTCGCTCTGATCGCCGAGCTGAAATACGCGCATTACTTCCTCACCGTGCACGACATCGTGCGCTATGCGCGCAGCCAGAACATCCTGTGCCAGGGACGGGGATCGGCGGCGAATTCGGCGGTCTGCTACGTGCTCGGCGTCACCTCGGTCGATCCGACCAAGGTCGATCTGTTGTTCGAGCGCTTCATCTCCAAGGAGCGGCTGGAGCCGCCCGACATCGACGTCGATTTCGAGCATTCGCGGCGTGAGGAGGTGATGCAATATGTCTATCGCCGCTACGGCCGCCATCGCGCGGCGATCATCGCCACGGTGATCCATTATCGTCCGCGCAGCGCGATCCGCGACGTCGGCAAGGCGCTCGGGCTGACCGAGGACGTCACCGCGGCGCTCGCCGACACCGTGTGGGGGAGCTGGGGCAAGGGCCTCAACGACATGCAGGTGCGGCAGGCAGGTCTCGACCCTGCGAATGCGATGATCAACCTCGCGGTCGAGCTCGCCACCGAGCTGATCGAGTTTCCGCGCCATCTCTCGCAGCATGTCGGCGGCTATGTGCTGACCCAGGACCGGCTCGACACCTATGTGCCGATCGGCAACGCCGCGATGGACGACCGCACCTTCATCGAATGGGACAAGGACGACGTCGACGCGCTGCACATGATGAAGGTCGACGTGCTCGCATTGGGCATGCTGACCTGCATCCGCAAATGTTTCGACCTGATCGATGACCACAAGGGCAAGCGCTGGGAGCTCGCCTCGGTCCCGCCGGACGACGAGAAGGTCTACGACATGCTGTGCCGCGGGGAATCGCTCGGCGTGTTCCAGGTCGAGAGCCGGGCGCAGATGAACATGCTGCCGCGCTTGAGGCCGCGCACTTTCTACGATCTCGTCATCGAGGTCGCGATCGTGCGCCCCGGACCGATCCAGGGCGACATGGTGCATCCCTATCTGCGCCGGCGCAACAAGCAGGAGCAGGTGAGCTATCCGTCGCCGGCATCTGACAAGGGCGACAAGAACGAACTCTACAACGTCCTGCACAAGACGCTCGGCGTGCCGCTGTTCCAGGAGCAGGCGATGCGGATCGCGATCGAGGCGGCGCATTTCACCTCGGAGGAGGCCAACGGCCTGCGGCGTTCGATGGCGACCTTCCGCAACCTCGGCACCATTGGCAGCTATGAGGAGAAGCTGGTCGGCAACATGGTGGCGCGGGGCTACGATCCGGACTTCGCGCGCAGCTGCTTCGACCAGATCAAGGGTTTTGGCTCCTACGGCTTTCCGGAAAGCCATGCCGCGAGCTTCGCCCAGCTCGTCTACATCTCCTCATGGCTGAAGCATTATCATCCCGATGCGTTCTGCTGCGGCTTGCTCAATTCGCAGCCGATGGGCTTCTACGCCCCGGCGCAGATCGTCGGCGACGCCCGCAGCAACGGCGTCACGGTGCGCGAGGTCGACGTTTCCTTCAGCTTTGCGCAGAACACGCTGGAGGAGAAGGTCGGCGATCACTGCGCGGTGCGGCTCGGCTTCCGCCAGATCGACGGCTTTCACTGGCTCGACGAGGACGAGGAGCGGTTGAAATCCCTCCAATCGTCATTCCGGGATGCGCCGTTAGGCGCAGGCCCGGAATCCATTCCTCAGCATGGACGCGGCCCGATGGATTTCGGGCTCTCGCTTCGCGAGCCCCGGAATGACAACGTCGAGCCCGACTGGGCCGACCGCATCGTCGCCGCGCGCAACCGCGGCCTCTTCACCTCGCTGGAGGCGTTCGCGCGCGATACCGGCTTGCCGAAGCGCGCGCTGATCCTGCTCGCCGACGCCGATGCGTTCCGCTCGCTCGGGCTCGACCGCCGCGAGGCGCTGTGGGCGGTGCGGCGGCTGCCCGACGACGTGCCGCTGCCGCTGTTCGAGGCCGCCACCGCGCGCGAGCAGCCGGATGAGGGTGCCAGACCGCTGCCGGAGATGCCGCGCCCCGAGCAGGTGGTCGCCGACTATCAGACCATCCGCCTGTCGCTGAAGGGTCATCCGATGGAATTCCTGCGCGAGATGTTCACCAAAGAGCGCGTCGTCGCCTGCCACACCATCAACCGCAGCAACGATCGCCGCCGCGTCCGTTGCGCCGGCGTCGTGCTGGTGCGGCAGCGGCCGGGCAGCGCCAAGGGCGTGGTGTTCATGACGCTGGAGGACGAGACCGGCATCGCCAACATCGTGGTGTGGCCGAAGGTGATGGAGCAGTATCGCAAGGAGGTGATGGGTGCGCGCCTGATCCTGGTCGAGGGCTATATCCAGAGCAGCCCGGAGGGCGTCACGCATCTGGTGGCACAGCGCATGACCGACCGCTCCCACGATCTGATCGGCCTCGCCAATGAATCTCCTGTCAGCAAGCATCCGGTGCCCGCGGGCCCCGCGCTGATCGAGCCGCTCAACGACGACCGCCGCGACCACGGCGACAACTCGCCGCAGAAGATCCGTCATCCCCGCAACGTCCGCATCCTGCCGCCGTCGCGCGACTTTCATTGAAGTTGACGCAGATCAAGGCCATCGCGGAACTCGCGTAAGACAAGGCAGGAGAAGGAGACCGGGATGTCCGCAACCGAGATCGCGAAGCTTCATTTCTCAGCGGCGCTTGCCGAAGCCAAGACCGCCGGGCTCGATCACGACAGCGTCTGCCGTTCGCTGCTCGGCCTCGTCGTCTCGAAATACCTGGAAAACCGGAGCGTCGCTGACGTCCAGTCGGAGCTGCGTTTCGTCGCCGACAATTGCGATCCTGATACGGACTTCGCATTCATGCGCCCGTAACACACGGAGCGAGGGGCGCGGATTGCAGCTTTCATCGCAGCAATGTGCACCGCAACTAGCCGATCCCGCCTTGTGCGCCCTACGCCAATTGCTATCGTCCCGGCCGCCCGGGCGATCGATCCGGGGTCCGCAACGACAATCAGGGAGCACTCCATGCGTTATCTCACGGCGCTCATCAGCGCGGCATGCGTCGCGTTCGTCACGGCCACCGGCGCCTTTGCCCAGGTGCCTTCCAATCCCGACAATCCCAACGACGTCGTCCCCGATGCGCTGACGCCGCCGCCCTATGGCGAACCGATCAACCTCGAAACCGCCAAGAAGGTCGCCGCCGCGGCGGTCGCCGAGACCCAGAAGCGCAACTGGAATGCGTTCTGCATCGCGGTCGTCAATCCGGCCGGCGAGCTCGTCTATTTCGAGAAGCAGGACAATTGCCAATACGCCTCGATCGGCGTCTCGCAGCACAAGGCGCGCACCGCGACGCGCTATCGCCGGCCGACGCTGACCTTCGAAAACCTGATCGGCAAGGGCGCCTACTTCAACTATCTCACGACGCTCGACGACGTGATCGCCTCGCGCGGCGGCAACCTGCTGATGGTCGACGGCAAGATCGTCGGCGCCATCGGCGTCAGCGGCGGCTCCGGCTCGCAGGACAATGTGATCTCGCTCGCCGGCCAGGCCGCGCTGAAGTGAGGTAACGCCGTGATGCTTCCGTCGCAGGATGGACCCGTCCAGCCTGCGGCCGTTGCCGCAATTCATACGATTTGAGCTAATCCCCTAAGCAGCCTGAAAGCGAGGCCGGATACTGGTCGGCCGTCGAGCGGGCTTTCAATACGGGTGATGCTTGCAGTCTTCGGAATCGCCGCGGCGATCGCGCGGCCTGGTCGTCGTCAGAAAGCCGGATCGAAAACCGACCCGCGTCAAGCGGCTGAATCTCTGGTTGTCGACAGGCAGTACCACTGACGGCCTCTGGGTGGGCAGCCGCGAGAATAAGCCCTATCCGGGATTGCGTCGTGTCGAGCAGGCTCTACAACTCATCAAGGATAGCGACCCGCTCAACCATGCCCGCGTCATCCGCAGTCTCGATCGCGTGTGGGTGGATCTGATCCCGGCGTCCGTTGCGCTCTACGATTCGTCACTGAACGCATGCGTTATCGACGAGCGGCATGTCGTCGATCCCGCGACGACCCTCGAAAGGATCGCCTCCACGATCGTTCACGAGGCAACCCATGCACGACT
The DNA here is from genome assembly GCA_943372075.1 of Bordetella parapertussis. Classification (GTDB taxonomy): domain Bacteria; phylum Pseudomonadota; class Alphaproteobacteria; order Rhizobiales; family Xanthobacteraceae; genus Bradyrhizobium. Next base: position 4,465 of record CALRXG020000574.1, read on the forward strand.
CGAAGGATGGGGCATCGCCTATGTCGAGCAGGATCGGTCGCGCATCGAGGCAATTTGCCAGCGCCGGGAATTGAAGTTCCTCGCCAGATTGCCCGAAAGCGAGGCTTTGCGGGAGGAGATTGCGTCGTCGATCGAATGGTACGATTCCAATGTGGACGACCTTTCGGACGCGAGCTTTCGGCACC
>CALRXG020000575.1:0-4645 GCA_943372075.1 Bordetella parapertussis
GGCGGGCACTGCAGCAGGAGACGACGATGCGCTGCCGGATCCACCGGCGGGGGCTGTGCTTGCGGCCGTTCCGCCGGCGGGCGCGGCGCTCGCGCTGCTGCCGAAAATCGCGCCCATGATCTTTCCGAAAATGCTCATCGTTCGCTCCCAAGAGAGTTGAGATGTGAAGCCAGACGGCGCTGGGACGCCTGACCGAGGTCGCAGTTCAAGTCTATCGCCCCCTCCATAGCTTGCCAATGCGACATTCACTTAAGCGTGAGTGCTTTTGGCGCGGTTTGGGAGTACCCTCACCCAACAGTTCGCGACACGGCCAGTTCCCTGCTCTGTCTTCGCGTCTGGCTTGCTCGTGATCGCTTCGAGAGGCGGTACGTTTGTGCCCGCAGGCGGGCGCAGAATGCGACCGCCCAGAGGGAGACAACGACCATGGCCACGCCATACCAAGGCAATGTCACATCGATGACGCAGGACGGACAAGGTGCCGCGTCTGCGCCCGTTATCCGCACTATTGGCCTCTCCGATCTGCACCAGGCGCTGCGGCTCGGCTGGGAAGACTTCAAGGCGGTGCCCAGTCACGCCATCATCCTGTGCCTGATCTATCCCGTGCTCGGCCTCGTGCTTGCGCGCACCGTGCACGGCTATTCCGTGCTGCCGCTGCTGTTTCCGCTGGCCGCGGGATTTGCCCTGCTCGGCCCGTTTGCCGCGATCGGTCTCTACGAGATGAGCCGACGCCGCGAGGATGGCGGAGAAGCCTCTGCGTGGGACGCCCTTGAGGTCTTCCGCTCGCCGTCATTCGGCGCGATGCTTGGGGTCGGCACGCTGCTGTTCGCGCTGTTCGTGACCTGGATCGCCACCGCGCAGGCGATCTACACGGCGGTGTTCGGCTATGAGACCGCAGCCAACATTCCCGATTTTGCCGAGCGCGTGCTGACCACCCAGCAAGGCTGGTGGCTGATCGTGGTCGGCTGCGGCGTCGGCTTCCTGTTCGCGCTCGTGGCGCTTTGCATCAGCGTGGTCGCCTTCCCGATGATGCTCGACCGTCAGGCCACCGCGGGCGAAGCCATGGTGACCTCGATGCGCGCCGTCGCAAAGAACCCGGTGCCGATGGCGGCCTGGGGCCTGATCGTCGCGGTGCTGCTGGTGCTGGGCACCATCCCGTTCTTCCTTGGGCTGGCCGTCGTGATTCCGCTGCTTGGTCACGCCACCTGGCATCTCTATCGCGAGGTCATCGTCAAGGACCCCAATGCGCGCCCGATCATCCCCGAGCCGCGCGAGCGCAAGCCGGCCGCGGACTTCCCGGCCAACCTGTTTCCGTGGCGGCGCAGCGATCGCGGATAGGCACTGGCTGAACCTGTAGGCGTCCGGATCTGTAAACGTCATGGCAACCGCCGGCCGATATGATCGGTCGGCGGTTTGTCGTCCGCGCCGTCAAATGGATGTGAAGTTGGCGTGGCAATTGCAGCGCGGCCCGAGATCGACGGCTCGATCACGAGCCTTGTTTTGGCCGCTGTTGCCGCGAACATACCCGCCGCCTTTCGCGATCCATCGATGACATCGCAGACTTCGGAGTGAATTGCCTATGACCTCTCGCTTTCCTCTTCGCGCCCTCGCCATTGGGGCGTGGCTCGTGGCCTCGACCGCGTCGGCGCTCGCCGCGCAATGCGGCACAGGCACGTTCGAGTCCTGGCTCGACGATTTCAAGAAAGAGGCCGCGGCGAAGGGCATCTCGCAGAACGCAATCCAGGCCGGACTGAACGGCGTCACGCAGGACAAGGCGATCCTGGCGCGCGATCATTCGCAGCAGGTGTTCAGCCAGACCTTCGAGCAGTTCTCCGGCCGCATGGTGCCGCCGCGCCTCAACCGCGGCTCCGACATGATGAAGCGCTACGGTTCGGTGCTGTCGCGGATCGAGGAGGCCTATGGCGTGCCGGGCGAAATCCTGGTCGCGATCTGGGGATTGGAGACCGATTTCGGCGTCAACACCGGCAAGTTTCCGACGATGCGCTCGCTGGCGACGCTCGCCTATGATTGCCGCCGCTCCGACATGTTCAAGGCCGAGTTGATGGACGCGCTGCGCATCGTCGAGCGCGGCGATTTAGCGCCACAGGAGATGCGTGGCGCCTGGGCCGGCGAAATCGGCCAGACCCAATTCATGCCGTCGTCCTACATCAAGTTCGCCGTCGACTTCGATGGCAACGGCAAGCGCGACCTGTTGCACAACGTACCTGACGTGCTGGCGTCGACCGCGAACTTCCTGAAGAACTATGGCTGGAAGCCTGGCAAAGGCTGGGAGCCCGGCAGCGAGAATTTTGCTGTCATCCAGCAATGGAACAAGAGCGAAGTGTACGCCAAGACGATCGGCTACTTCGCGACGCAACTCGCCAAAGCGCCGTAGCGCGTCAGCGTTCACGCCGGCTTGCCGACAAAGAGAAGCCTCGATTTCGGCTTTGGTTCGATCAACGGCGGCCTTGCTCCCGTTGAATCAAAAAGGGCCGATTGCCCCAGGCAATCGGCCCTTATCGTCATGATCAAAGGCTTACTTCGCCATGCTTTCTTCCGCGGCCTTGCCGAGGTGCGCGCCGCATGCGCCCCACTTGTTGTTCAGCATCGCGTCCTGGGCGAGCGAGACTTCCTTCTCTGCCGCGAATTTGACCTCATTGTCGGCCATAGCTTCGACGGCGGCTTCGGTCTTGCCGAGATTGGCACCGCTGCAGCCGACGCCCATGTGATGATGACGGTGGGCCGCCTGCGCGGGAGCGACGGCGCAGACAACGGCAGCCATGCTGGCTGCGGCGATCAATGTCTTGATCATGGGATGTTCCATTTTCTGTTCTTGAGCAGAAACCAGCGTGATTGCGGAATCTGCGGAACGATTATTCGCTGTTCCCGGCAGCGTTCAGAATGAACTTCGCGCGATACAAATGTGATGAGCGCTGCGCGCGGATCGCGCATGCGTTGCATAGTGCTTTGGTTACAAGTCAGTAAGGAAGCAGCGCCGCAATAGCTTTGCTGCGAGCGTTCACTCAAACGACCCAAACTTCGGACAATCAGGAATTCGCGCTTCGCATGATGTTGTCGGTCAGCAGCGATCGCCCAAAAACAGGACCAGATTACCAACAACGTCAATGCGGCTTATTGACGCTACGCTGCCCGAGCACCGGCGCCTTCATATACTGAATATAAAATCATAATTATGTCAGCTTGATGCATGCGAATCACGCATGGAACACGTCGTCGTGACCTCTGCTCGTGACGAGTGCCGATGCTTGATCAAGCGGTCTTAAGTTACCATATGTTGGTCAGCAGATGCATCTTTTACAAGTATACTAACCTACTGATCTTTAGGAAATTTTAGTCGCGCATGCCGCTCGGATGGAACTTCTCTCCCTGGCGCTGCCGCCGATGCGCCAAACGGTTAATCGAAACTTACCGTTGTCATGCGTTTTGAGCTTAGCTGCATCGCAACATCGGAACTACCGCACTGCACTATATCATCTATATTCACTTCAACGATGAGGCCGTCGAAAGGCTGAATCAGAACTACTAGACTACTAGGAGACTACCATGTTGCTCTCGCTCATCCGCATGATCCAGGCTTTCCGGGATTATCAGCGCAATGTCAGCGAACTGTCCCAGCTCAGCGACCGCGAACTGGCCGATATCGGCCTCGATCGCTCGGACATCCCGCGCGTTGCCGCCGGCACCTACAACGGCTAATCGGCCGCAAGCCATCTGATGACGGATAACGCCCGCTTCCACAGCGGGCGTTGTCGTTTCCAGAACCTGTCCGTGGTCCTTCGCTCGACGTGTTTTCTTCACGCGAACCGGTATCCACTTCGCTTGAAGCGCTCCAGCGTGGTTTCAGATGCATATGGGATCGAAACGCGCTAACGCTGCGCGATGACACCACATCAATCCTCTTCCCACCCCGTGCATATCGTTGGCGCGGGGCTCGCCGGCTCGGAGGCCGCCTGGCAGGTCGCCAATTCGGGGATCCGCGCTGTGCTGCACGAAATGCGCCCGCACCGGATGACCGAGGCGCACCGCACCGAAGGCTGCGCCGAACTGGTCTGCTCGAACTCGTTCCGCTCGGACGACGCCGCCAACAATGCGGTCGGCCTGCTGCACGCCGAGATGCGGCGGCTCGGCTCCCTCATCATGCGCTCGGCCGATGCCAACCAGGTGCCCGCCGGCGGCGCGCTTGCGGTCGATCGCGACGGCTTTTCCGCCGCCGTCACCAAAGCGCTGAACGACCATCCGCTGATCGAGATCAGCCGCGAGGAGGTCGCAGGGCTTCCGCCAGCCGACTGGAGCAACGTCATCGTCGCGACTGGTCCCCTCACCTCGGCGCCGCTCGCCGACGCGATCCGCCAGCTGACCGACGAGAACGCGCTGGCATTCTTCGATGCGATCGCGCCGATCGTGCACAAGGATTCCATCGACATGTCGGTGGCGTGGTTTCAGTCGCGCTACGACAAGGTCGGTCCCGGAGGCACCGGAGCCGACTACATCAACTGCCCGATGACGAAGGAGCAGTACGACACCTTCGTCGCGGCGCTGCTCGATGGCGAGAAGGTCGACTTCAAGGATTGGGAGACCAATACGCCCTATTTCGACGGCTGCTTGCCGGTCGAGGTGATGGCCGAAC
>CALRXG020000576.1:0-4633 GCA_943372075.1 Bordetella parapertussis
GGTGCGCGCGACGTTTCCCGAGAGCATGTGGTCGCGAACCATCGCCCTGATGTCGATGAGCTGGAGCATGTCGGTGCTGATAGGGCCGCTGGTCGGCGGACTGTTCGCGCATTTCGCCAGCTGGCGCGGCGCCTTTGTCGCGAGTGCCGCGACCGCCGTCGTGCTCGCGGTCGCAGCCTTCTTCGTCCTGTCGCCCGCGACCGCCTCGCGGCCGACGTCGGCGGCGCGCGTGCCGCTCGGCCGCGTCGCGCTGATCTGCCTTGCGATCGCCGCGACGTCAGTCACGTCTGCCGTGGGGTCGTCATGGCTGAAGCTCGGGCTGATCGTGACTGCGATCCTGGCGTTTGTCGCGATGCTGCGGCTGGACCGCACGGCGCCGACGCGGCTGCTGCCGAGCGATGCGTTCTCGTGGCGCAGCGGAACCGGCGTCGGCCTCTGGGTTGCGCTGCTGCTCTGCATCACCTTCAGCCCGCTCCAGATCTACGTGCCGATGTTCCTCCAGCAATTGCACGGCTTCGACCCGCTCTCGGCCGGATTCGCCGTCGCCTGTGCGTCGATGGGGTGGAGCGTGGCCTCGATCCTGACGGCCGGCCTCTCGGGCCGCTCGGCCGACCGTTTGATGCTGATCGGCCCGGTCATGATGGGGGCAAGCCTGATGGCGATCGCGCTGCTTGGCCCGAATGCGACGGCGTCCGTCGTGCTGCTGATTCCGGCCATCGCGCTGCTGGGCGCCGGCATCGGGCAATGCTGGCCGCTGGTCGCGCATCGCATCATGGACAGCGCCAGGGTGGGCGACGAGGTGGTCGCGGCATCGTCGGTGCCGACCATTCAGCAGATGGGATTTGCATTTGGTGCCGCGATCGCCGGCCTGGTCGCCAATGCCAGCGGATTGGCGGCGGCGGTCGCTGACGCGACGATGCAGCGCGCGGCGTTCTGGGTGCCGGCAAGCTTTGTCGCATGGGCCATGCTTGCGTTTGTCGCGGGGCTGCGCTTGCGCGCCCTGCGCCGGCGCGTGTGAACGCTTCGGACCGCGCGGAGGCTACTCCGCCGCCACCATCTGCTGGGTCCGCCATTGTCCGAGCAGCGCGCGCAGCGAGGCCGGCTTGACCGGCTTGTTCAGCACCGCGATGTTTTCCTCGCGCGCGGCGGCGCGCACCGCCGGGCTGCGATCGGCGGTGATCAGGATCGCCGGGATGTTGTCGCCGAAGCGGCGGCGGATCTCGCGGATCGCGGCGACGCCGTTGCCGCGGTCGAGGTGATAGTCGACCAGCACGCCGGTGACGCGGCCGCCGGCGGCCTCGATCGCACTGATCGCGCCCTCGGCATCGAGCACCGCGATCACCTCGGCGTCCCACGCCGTCAGCAGCGTCTTCATGCCGTCGAGGATCGCGGGATCGTTCTCGATGCAGACGATCAACGAGCCGCTCATCGGCGTCTTCGACAGCGGCGTGGTGCTGGTGACGGCGGCGGTGTGGTTGACCGCGGCCGCGACCGGCACGGTGACCGAGAACGCGGAGCCGCCGCTGACATTGGCCGAGATCGCGATGCGGTGGTTGAGCACCCGCGCCAGCCGTTCGACGATCGACAGCCCGAGGCCGAGGCCGCGGGCGATGCGGGCGCCCTGTTCGAGACGGTGGAATTCCTTGAAGATCTCGCCGCGCTTCTGCACCGGGATGCCGACGCCGGTGTCGAAGATGCTGATCTGGAGCGCGTCGCCGCGGCGACGGCAGCCGATCAGCACGCGGCCGCGCGGGGTGTATTTGATCGCGTTGGAGATGAAGTTCTGCAGCAGCCGGCGCAGCAGCGAACGATCGGACTCGACCGGCAGCGAGCAGGCCACGAAGCGCAGATCGAGGCCCTTGTCGCGGGCGATCGGCATGAACTCGATCTCCAGCGAGCGCATCAGATCCGCCATCCGGAAGCTCGTGATCGCCGGGGTCATGGCGCCGGCATCGAGCCTGGAGATGTCGAGCAGCGCGCCCAGGATGTCCTCGATCGCCTCGAGCGAGTCGTCGATGTTCTCGACCAGGCGGGAATCCTCGCCGCCGTTCTGGCGCTCGACCAGGCTCGTGACATAGAGGCGCGCCGCGTTGAGCGGCTGCAGGATGTCGTGGCTGGCGGCCGCCAGGAAGCGGGTCTTGGAGGCGTTGGCGTCTTCAGCGATGCCCTTGGCGAGCGCGAGCTCCGAATTCAGCCGCGTCAACTCCTCGGTGCGGTCGCGCACCCGCTTCTCCAGCGTCGCATTGGCGCGCTCCAGCGCCTCGGCGGCCTCGAAGCTCGGGGTGACGTCGGAGAAGGTGATGACGAGTCCGCCGCCCGGCATCCGGTTGGCGCGCACCTCGATCACCAGATGACGATCGGTGAAGCGCTCCAGATAGGGCTCGCCCTCGGTGGTGTAGGCGCGCAGCCGCAGCGCGAGCAGGCTATCGCCGTCGCCCGTCGCCGGCGGGCTGATCGCGCCCATGAATTCGAGGATCTCGGCCAAGGGTATGCCGAGCTGCACCAGATGCTGCGGCAGCCCGAGCAGTTCGGAGAACTGCCGGTTGGAGCAGATCAGCTGCAGATCGGCATCGAACACCGCGATGCCCTGGCGCACATGGTTGAGCGCGGTCTGCAGGATCTCGCGGTTGAAATGCAGCGCGGCGTGGGAGTCGTCGAGCAGCTTCAGCGCGGCCTTGGCCGACACCGTGCGCCGCTGCAACAGCAGCGACATCACGAGCCGCGAGGATGCCGCGCCGATCGAGGAGGCGATCAGCCGCTCGGCGTGCTGCAGCAGCTCGAAATCGGCCGGCGCCGCGGTCTGCAGCACGATGTTGCGGTCGGCGGCGAACGCGGCGAAGGCCTCGCGGGTGCGGTCGGGGCCGAGATATTGCGTCACCGTGCTCTGGATGTCCTGCACCGTCACCGTGGTGCGCCAGCGCCGGAAGCTGGGCGCGATCGGTGCCGCGCTGGGCACGAACACGTCGGCCTGCAACAGCTCGATCGCGGACGGCGCGCGCGCCAGCGAGAACAGCACATAGCTGAGGATGTTGAGCCCGAGGCTCCACAGCACGCCGTGCAGCAGCGGCGGCAGGTCGGCATCGAACAGCGCCTGCGGCCGCAGCGCCTCGATCCCGAACGGTCCATGTTGCAGCAGCATCAGGCCGGCGGTCGAGTTCTCCAGGAAGCTCGGAATGAACAGCGTATAGAGCCAGGTCGCGAAGCCGACCAGCATGCCCGCCATGGCGCCGCGTGCGGTGGCGCGGCGCCAGAACAGGCCGCCGAAGAATGCCGGCGCGAGCTGGGCGATCGCGGCAAAGGACAACAGGCCGATCGCGACCAGCTGGGTGTTGCCGAGCGCCCGATAGTAGAAATACGCCAGCACCATGATGGCGAAGATCGAGAAGCGGCGGGCCTTCAGCAGGAAATCGCCGAAGTCCTTCTGGCCGATCCGGGCGTCGTCGCTGCGCGGCAGCACCAGCGGCAGCACGATGTCGTTGGAGACCATGATCGAGAGCGCGACGCATTCGACGATCACCATCGCGGTCGCGGCCGACAGCCCGCCGACGAACACCGCGAGGCTGAGCAGTTGCGAATTTCCCTCGATCGGCAGCGCCAGCACGAACATGTCGGCATCGACGGCGCCGAACGGGAAGATCACGAGGCCGGCGATCGCGATCGGAATCACGAAGACGTTGATCACGACGAGGTAGAGCGGGAACAGCCAGCGCGCCCGGCTGACCTCGGCGGCGTTCGAATTCTCCACCACGCTGACATGGAACTGGCGCGGCAGCAGCATGATCGCGCAGAACGACAGCAGCGTCATGATCAGGAAGTTGCCGAGCGACGGCACATATTCGATCGCGCGCACCGCCTCCGGCGTCTTCAGCGCGCGCTCGTAGAGCTCGACCGGGGAGAACATCCAGAAGGTGACGAAGGCGCCGGCGGCGATGAAGGCGACCAGCTTGACGATGGATTCGGCGGCGATCGCCAGGATCAGGCCGTGCTGGTGCTCGGTCGCGTCGCTGTGGCGGGTGCCGAACAGCACCGCGAACACCGCCATCGCCAGCGTCACCATCAGCGCGATGTCGCCGAGGATCGGAATCTTCGAGAACGCCTGGTCCTCGCTCAGGATGGTCTCCAGCGAGGAGGCCATCGCCTTCAGTTGCAGCGCGATATAGGGCACCGAGCCGATGATCGCGATCAGTGCCACGGTGGCGGCGACCTTCTGGCTCTTGCCATAGCGCGCGGCGATGAAGTCGGCGATCGAGGTGATGTTCTGCGACTTGGCGAGCGCGATCACGCGGCGCAGCAGCGGGGTGCACAGCCCGATCATCACGATCGGTCCGACATAGATCGCCAGGAAGTCGACGCTGGTGCGGGTGGCGAAGCCGACCGAGCCGAAGAAGGTCCAGGAGGTGCAGTAGATCGCGAGCGACAGCGGATAGATCCAGGCGCTGGCACGGCCGCGCGCGCCCGGCGACATCCGGTCGCCGCGGCTGGCAATGAAGAACAACAATCCGATGTAGGCGAACGCCGAGGCGATCACGCCCCAATCGTGCAGCATCGCTGCTCATCTCCCGTCCCGGCCGCTGGGAGGGCCGGGTCTCGGGATTATAACGCAAAGGGCCGGCCGCGCGATGCACGGCCGGCC
>CALRXG020000577.1:0-4587 GCA_943372075.1 Bordetella parapertussis
GTCGTGATTCCCGTTTCCGACGTCGATCGCGCCAAACGCTTCTACGAGAATCTGGGCTGGCGGCTCGACGCCGATTTCATCAGGGCCGACGGATCGCGCGCACTGCAACTGACGCCGCCGGGCTCGCCGACATCAGTTCATCTCGACAAGGGCTCCGCGCTGCCGCGCTTCCTGATCGTGAACGACATCGAGGCCGCGCGCGCCGATTTGATCCGACACGGCGTCAAGGTAAGCGAGGTGTTTCATCGCGGTCCGCAGGGCCGTATTAAGGGACCCGATCCGGAGCGCCCGAGCTATGGCTCGCTTGCCACGTTCAGCGATCCCGACGGCAACGCCTGGCTGCTGCAGCAGGTGACACAGCGCCTGCCCGGGCGCGTGGATGGCAGCAACACGACGTTCACGTCAGTGACAGATCTCGCCGCCGCGCTACGCCGCGCGGCAGCGGCCCATGGCGAGCATGAGAAGCGCACCGGCGGGCACGATACCAACTGGCCGGACTGGTACGCCGACTACATCGCTCGCGAGCAGGCCGGCAAGCCGCTGCCGGAGTGATCAGCCAAACAGGAGCATCCGTCATGACCAAACTTGCCCTCATCGCCACCGTCGAGGTGGCCCCGGAGACACGGGAACAGGTGTTTTCGCTGCTCGCAGCGCACGGCGCCCGCTCGCTCAGGGATGAGCCGGGCACGCTGCGCTTCGAAATCCTGGTGCCGCGCGAGGACGCTGCGAAGCTGATGATCTACGAGGTCTACCAGGATGACGCCGCGTTCGAGGCGCATCGCAATGCGCGGTCGATCGCGCAGTTTCGCGAGGAGAGCGCAGCGTTCGGCATCAAGATCACCGCAACGCGGTGCACGCCTGCCGCGTAGGCACGATGATCCCATCGCCACACTGCCGTCTCGTTGAGTGCGGCGCGGTCAGACCATCTGGCGCAGCAGGCCGATCAGGCGGCCGCACTCGTCGTCGGTGCCGATCGTGATACGCAGGAAATCCGCGATCCGCGGCTTCTGGAAATGCCGGACCAGGACGCCGCGCTCGCGCAGCCGCGCGGCGAGATCGGCGCCGCGATGGCTGCGATGCCGGGCGAACACGAAATTCGCCTGCGACGGCAGCACCTCGAAGTCCAACTCGGTAAGGTCACGGGTGAGCGTCTCGCGGCTCCGCATGATGCGTTGCCGCGTCTCCTGAAACCAGGCGTCGTCTTCGATGGCGGCGACCGCGCCGGCGATCGCGAAGCAATCCAGCGGATAGGAGTTGAAGCTGTCCTTGACCCGCTCCAGCGCCTCGATCAGCGGGCGCTGGCCGATGGCGAAGCCGACCCGCAAGCCCGCCAGCGCGCGCGACTTGGACAAGGTCTGAATGACCAGCAGATTGTCGTGGCGCGTGACCAGCGGCACCGCGCTCTCGGCGCCGAAGTCGACATAGGCCTCGTCGACCACCACCAGCCGGTCGGGATGTTCGGTGAGTAGCGCCTCGATCGCTGCCCGCGGCAGCGCGATGCCGGTCGGCGCGTTCGGATTGCACAGCAGGATGGCGCTCCCGGGCCGCCGATAGTCGGCAAGATCGATCCGCATCGCGCCGTCGAGCGGCACGACCTCGTGGCTGACGCCATAGAGGCGACAATAGACCGGGTAGAAGCTGTAGGTGATGTCGGGGAACAGCAGCGGCGCATCGTGCCTGAGCAGCGCCTGGAAGGTGTGGGCCAGCACCTCGTCCGAGCCGTTGCCGACGAACACCTCGTTGGCGGCGACGTCGAAGCGGGCGGCGATCGTCTCACGCAGGCTGGTCGCGGCGGGATCGGGATAGAGCCGCAGCCGCTCGGCGGCGGCCGCAATCGCGGTCAGCGCCCGTGGCGAGGGATCATACGGGTTCTCGTTGGTGTTGAGCTTGACGAGGCCGTCGATCTTCGGCTGCTCGCCGGGCACGTAGGGCGACAGTGTATGGACGACCGAACTCCAGAAGCGACTCATGATCCCTGATCCATGGCTAGATCGCACCACAGTAGGAGGTGCGGCGCGGCAGTGAAAGCGGTTCTTCGCCGGTCGCGCGATCGATATACCGGCGGGCGCGGTGCAACTTCCGGGACCGCTTGACGTTGGTCCTCCAGGCCCATGCAACCGATGCTGGGCAATGAAAGGATGAACGAATGAAGAGACTGGTGCTGCTCGCGGTGTTTCTCGCCGCGCCTGCTTTGGCCACTCCCGCTCTGGCCGACGCGCCGGGTGCCAACTGGCTGACCAAGCAGCAGGTGATCGAGAAACTCCACGATATGGGCTACTCGGCGATCACCAAGTTGGAGGCCGACGACGGCCATTGGGAAGGTGATGCAGTCAAGGGCGGCACGACCTACGAATTGCATATCGATCCGCATACCGGGAAACTGACCAAGAACGAACCAAAGCACTGATTGATTGACCTTCGTCGGCAGCGGCGCGCCTCGCGGGGGCTAGCGCCAGAGCCCGAGCGATGGCCATTTCGCAGCCGGGATGGCCTCGCCGATCTTGTACTGCAGGCTGGCGACATGCAGATGGTCGGGCGTTCCCTTGCAGGTGAACGCCAGCGCGAACCATTGTCCCTTGCTGCGGAAGGCCCCGCCCTTGACGGTGAGCGTGTTGCCTGAATGAGCGGGGCGGGATGTCACGTCGGATTTCGCCCGGTCGGCCGGCCTTCCGGTGTCGCGGCTGATGCTGGACATTGCGGCATAATCGCAGACCTGCTCGAGCCGCGTTTCCGGCTCGAGTTTCCGCAGGCTGTCGAGAAAGCGCTGGTCTTGCGCATGGGCAGGGACCGACAGCGTCAGCAGCGTGGCAAGCAGGAATGATCTCAACGGGCGCCTCATCGAAGGTGTGGAATCGACAGGTCCGCGATTTGCAGAAAACCGTGCCGCCATCAATCCACAAATTCGTGCTCGCCGCGGTGAGGTTCCACGACGAATGGCTGATGACGGGCGTCCGCTCCTACCAGCTCGCCGTGCCCTTCATGGTCGGCTGGCCGTCGGCATTGGCGGTCCACAGCTCCATGCCGCCGTCCTTGTCGTTGGCATTGATCGAGAACTCGCTGCCCTCGAACAGCGGCTGCACGCCGCGATAGGAAAGCTTCTTCGGCGGCTTACCGCCGCGCAGCCTGGCCGCGAGTTCGACGATGAAGGAGGCTTGCAGCGGGCCGTGAAAGATCAGGCCCGGATAACCTTCGACCTTGGTGACATAGTCGCGGTCGTAATGGATGCGATGGCCGTTGAAGGTCAGCGCCGAGTAGCGGAACAAGAGCACCGGATCGGAGACATGGCTCTCGCGATGCTGTTCGGCCGGGGCAGGCGGCGGCGCCTTGGCGGGCGCTGCGGATGGCGTGCTCGTCATCTCGCGATAGACGATGTCCTGCCGCTCGCGGACAGCAAGCCCGCGCGAGGTCGTCACTTCGTGATTGACCGCGACGAAGCACAGCGTGCCGGTCGAGCCGGATTTCACCGTGACGTCGGCAATTTTCGAGGTCCGCTTGGCTTCATCGCCGATACGCAGTGCATCGAAGAATTCGAGTTCGCCGCCAGCCCACATCCGGCGCGGCAGCGGCACCGGCGGCAGGAAGCCGCCGCGGGTCGGGTGACCGTCCGGGCCGAGCTGCGACATCGGAAACACCGGCTGTGCCAGGCACCAATGCGTGGTCCACGGCGCGGCATCGCCCGTCGTCGGCTCGCCGATCTCCTGGAACAGCGTCGCGCGCAATCCCATGACGAGATATTTGGTGACGACGTCGGAGGCTTCCGTCGTCTTGCCAATCCACTGGCGGAGATGATCGAGGTCGAGTTTATCGGTCATGATTGTCTTGCCCGGGCAGGAGAGATTTCAGGAACGTTTGCTGCGCTCGCCGATCGCGGGCACCTTGCCGTAGTGCCTGTCCTCGCCGACCACGATCGCGGCCGGCGCCGGATAGCTGACCTTGCCGTTCGGCGTGTCGACCTCGATGCGGCGAAGATGCGGATGCTTCGCGAGGTCATCCATGCTGTTGACCTCGGCGAAGGCGATGTCGGCTTCCGCAAGCTTCGCCAGCAATTCTTTGCGCGTGAGCTTGCCAAAGCTGTCGCTGACGATCTGGTCCGTCAGCGTTCGGTTCTGCACCCGGGCGACCATGTTGGCGAAGCGCGGATCGTCGGGCAGGCCCGGTTGGCCCAGCACCTTGGCGCACAGCACCTTCCACTCCCGCTCGCTCTGGATGGAGATCAGGATCTCCTTGCCATCCTTCGAGCGGAACACGCCGTAGGGTGCGATCGAGGGATGGGCGAGGCCGATGCGCTTCGGCGACTTGCCGTCCTCGGCATTGAGCAGTGGCACGGTGAGCCAGTCGGCCATCACGTCGAACATCGAGATCCGGATGTCGGCTCCCTCTCCGGTGCGGCCGCGGCCGATCAGGGCTTCGAGGATCGCGGCGTGCGCGGTGGCGCCGGTTGCGACGTCGACGATCGACATGCCGACGCGCGAGGCGCCTTCCGGTCCGCCGGTGATCGAGGCGAGACCGCTCTCGGCCTGGATCAAGAGGTCATAGGCCTTGCGATCGGCATAGGGCCCGGTGTCGCCATAGCCGGTGATGGTGCAC
>CALRXG020000578.1:0-4586 GCA_943372075.1 Bordetella parapertussis
CGCGCGGTCGGCATGGATCTGCTCGCGAAGGGCGCTGCGGAGATCATCGCCCGAACCCGCCCAGAGGAATAGCGCCGCTCTCGGGACGCTGGCTCAGGCGATGTCGGCGAAATCGCCGTGCCGGCCCTTGCCGCTGGCGAAGCGGCGGGCGCCGGCCTCGGTCTCGCCGCTCGCGACGGTCGCGAGACCGAGGCGAAACTCGTTCAACGTGGCCTGTTCCCAGCCGAGTTCCCATTGCTCGATGGCGGAGAGGCGGTCGCTGCGCAGTGCCGCCTGCGGCAGACGGCACAGATCGTGGGCGAGGCTGCGCGCCTCGGCGAGCGCCGTGCCCGGTGCGACCACGCGGTTGGCGAGCCCGATGCGTCCGGCCTCCTCGCCGGAGACGCCGCGCCCGGTGAGGATCATGTCCATCGCGCGGCTGTGCCCGATCAGGCGCGGCAGGCGCACGGTGCCGAGATCCATCAGCGGCACGCCGAAGCGCCGGCAATAGACGCCGAAGGTGGCGTCGGATGCCGCGACGCGGAGATCGCACCAGATCGCAAGCTCGAGCCCGCCCGCCACGGCCGGCCCCTCGACCGCGGCGATCACCGGCTTCGACAACTTCATCCGCGTCGGGCCCATCGGGCCGTCGCCGTTCTCGACGCGGTGGCCGCGATGGCCGGCCGCGGTGCGCTTGAGGTCGAAGCCGGCGCAGAATGCGCCGCCTGCGCCGGTCAGGATCGCGACCGACAGCGACGGATCGCGATCGAAACTGCGAAACGCCTGGGCCAGGCCCTGCGCGGTCTCCGGATTCACCGCGTTGCGTGCCTCGTCATAGCGATCGATGGTCACGATCGCGATGGCCTGTTCGGTTCGGTATTTGACGGTCGGATGGTCCAGCATGCTCGGTCCTTGCTGCGCAATGTTGATGCAGATCAGCGCGCGTTTGCGCCGCGCTCGATGATCGCGGCCAGGTTCTGGTGAAAATGCCTGATCGCGCCTTCGAACAGGCCGAAGGTGAAGTGATCGTTCGCCCGCGTTGCGAGCCCGCGCTGCGCGGCGCAGGCCATCTCGCGATCCTCGGCCGCGCCTGCGGTGACGAAGTCGCGTCCCTGGGCAACCGCGGTGCGGCCGTCCTCCGCCGCGATCTGGTTCGACAGCGTATAGGTGACGAGCCGGGTGCGGTCCACGGCCAGCGGCTCGAGCACCGTCATCAAGCGATTGGTCGGGAAGGTCGACAGCATCACGTTCGGAAACAGGTGATAGACGTGGGTCAGCATGCCGCCCGTCCGGCGCTCGTCCCGCGGCACGTTGCGCAGCTTCTCGATGCGCCGATAGGGAAAGCTGATCCGGCTGTTGCGGTCGAACGATTCGATCACGTTGAGATTGTCGTATTGCAACGGATAGAACGTATCCTGGTGCGTCGACCGGATGTGGTAGCCTTCGAGGAATCCTTCGGCGACGATCTTCCAGTTGGCCTCGACCTCCTGCGTGGCGGTCGAATAGAGCCTCCAGTCATCGCCGAACAAGGCCGGCATTTCGCTCGCGTCCGATGTTGCGTCCGATTTGTCCTGGGAGACGAACACAAGACCGCCGTGCTCGATGCAAGTGACGGGCACGAGGCCGTGCGTTGTCTTGTCGAGGCCGGGAAAACCGTAATCGTCGGGAATGCCGCGCAGCCGGCCGTCGAGGCCGTAGGTCCAGCCGTGATAGCGGCAGGTCAGCGCCTTCTTGCAGCCGGTGCCGTCGACGAGCTGCACGCCGCGGTGCCGGCAGGCATTGCGGAAGGCGCGCGCGACGCCATCTGCGCCACGGATCGCGACAACAGGCGTCAGCGCCGCGTCCCGTGCGACATAGGCGCCGGTCTCGGCGAGCGCAGCCGAGGGACAGAACGGGGTCGGCGTTCGGCGCAGCACCTGCTCGATCTCGGCCGCGAAGCGATCCTGCGACAGATAATGCGCGACCGGTTCGCGCCAGACGCCGTCGCTGAGATCGGTTGATTTCGCGCCGACATGCTCAAGGATGCGGTCGACGATGGAGGCTTCGTCCGCGAGCTGTACCGTCATCGCCGTTCTCCCGCTTCGTTGGCCGGGCTTGCCGCCCGGTCCGGTTCGAGAGACAGAATTTCGTATTGTTCCGCGCGGGACAAGCGAAAGCAGCTCGTTTCAGATGAATGACATTCATCCGTGGCAACTTTCCGGGCGACATCGGGCCGTGCCCGCAGTTAGGATCGGCTCATGAGCAGCAACAACGCGAGGCCGGGGCGCGCGTCGCCGCCGCCGGGGAGCGACGATCTCGCCGCGGCGAGCCTCCGGCCGGCGCATCTGCTGGCACTGCAGGCATTCGACGTCGCGGTCCGGCTCGGCAGTTTCAAGGAGGCTGCGGGCGTGCTCAACGTCGGCGCCTCGGCGGTCAGTCACCGCATCCGCAACCTCGAAGCGCATCTCGGTGTGGCGCTGTTTCACCGCAGCCACCGCGCCGTGCGGCCGACCCGCGCCGGGGAAAAGCTCGCCGCCGCGACCGGTCGCGCCTTTGCGCTGCTGGCAAGGGCCGAGTCGGCGGTCGAGGCCGCAGGCCAACGCCGGCTGCGCCTCAAGGTGCTGCCGCAATTCGCGTCGGCCTGGCTGATCCCGCGGCTGTCCTCGTTTCTCACCCGGCATTCCGAGCTCGATCTCGCGATCGAGACCTCTAACCGCAATGTCGATTTCGACACCGAGACATTCGATGCCGGCATCAGCTTCGGCCCCGACAAGCCCGAAGGCGTCGTCTCGCATCGCCTGATGGAGGTGAGGACCGTTCCGGTCGGTGCGGCGGCGCTGGCCCGGCGGCTGAAGCTGCGCACCGCGGCCGACCTTGGCGGTGCCGTCCTGATTCACGTGACGACGTTCCCGGCAGCGTGGCCGCTCTGGTTCAAGCATGCCTGCGCGCCGGTGCCTCACGCAACGCGCGCGATCTCGGTCGACAGCTTTGTCGCCGCGTTGCAGGCCGCTGAGCGCGGTGCCGGTGTCGCGCTCGCGCTCGAACCCTTCATCGGGGAGAGCGAGCGGCGCGGCACCATCCGCCGGCTTTTGCCGGTCGGCCACGTGACCGGCAGCTATTGGCTGGTTCATCCGCCCGGCGCGCAGCGCAATCGCGCGTTGCAGACATTCAAGAAGTGGCTGCTGGCCGAACTTGCGAAGTCCGACTAGATCATGATGCGTTTCCACGGAATCGCATCATGATCTCCTCTCTTTGCTTGAGCATGATCTTTTCGGAAAACCGGTTTCCACTTTCAGGATCATGCTCTAGGTGGCTCGCAGCGGCCAGCTACCGATGATCCCGAAGCGCGATGCGGGATCTGCCTGCTTGAACAGCGCGATGCGGTCGATGGGGAGCCTCGTGAGGTCGATCGCAGCGAACCGTTCGCGCAGCTGCGCCACGATCGGGCCGCGGCGCTCGTCGCTCAGCCGTCCCGTCAGCGTCATGTGGAAGCGGAACTCCTCCATGACGTAGGGATAGCCCCATTGATCGAGATAGTCGCATTGCCGCGCGGTGAGCCGTTCGGGTTTGCGCCGGGCGCGATCCGCTGCCGACAGTGGCGCGCGGAACGCGTCGAACCCGGTGACGCAGTCGGCGGCGAGTTGTTGCAGATCGTCCGAGCGGCTGGCCGGGATCACGGCAATGAAGCCGCTGATGGCATCGACCACCGGTTCGATCACAGGGATGCGCCGCGCGCGGCCGGCAAAAGCGGTACAGGCATCGAGAAGCTCGGCCTCGGTCCTGCCCTCGGCAAGCGCAGTCGGCGCCTTCAGCGTGGCGTGGAAGCCGTACTTGCGCGGGTCCTGCGTCACGTCGCGCCAGTCAGGCGTGACGTCGTCGGGAAACGGCAGATCGTCGCCTGATGCCGCGTCGTAGCCGAGCAGCGTCGAGCCGAAGCGGTGCAGGGCGCTGTCGAACGACGGCGCATAGTAGATCGCGTAGCGCGGGGCGTTGGTCATGGCAGCAGAATAAAGCCGGGCTACGCCGCCGCAACCGTCTTGCGCGGTGCGACCGAATGGACGAGGCAGCTCGCATCCGCCAGATGCACCAGCCGTCCGGCCGCGATCACGGCGACGATGCGCGGCCGCAACGGCACCTTGTCGTCGACGACGATGACGTCGGCGCGGCGGCCTGCGGCAAGCGCACCGCGGTCGGCGAGCCCCGCCGCGCGTGCCGGCGCCGAAGAGATCAAGTTCCAGGCGCTCGCGAGCGGCAGGATACCGTCAGCGGCGAGGCGGAACGCGGCGAGCAGCTGCGCCGGATAATAGTAGTCCGACGCCAGCACCGAGCAGAGCCCCTGCGCGATCATGTCGGATGCCTTGGTCCAGCCGGTGTGACTGCCGCCACGCACCACGTTGGGCGCGCCGAACACGATAAAGTCGCCGGCCGCGGCCGCATCGCGCGCGGTCTCTTCATTGACGGGGAATTCGGCGATCGTGGCACCGAGCGCGCGAAACTCCTGACGCATCGCCGGGCTGTTGTCGTCATGTGAGAGCATGCGGATATTGGCAGCGCGTGCCGCGGCGGCCAGCCTCGCGATCGAAGCAGGCACCTCGGGACGGCGTGCGACCACCCGGTCGAGCATGTCG
>CALRXG020000579.1:0-4579 GCA_943372075.1 Bordetella parapertussis
CGCTGCAGACCGGCTTTGCCGCGATTGCCGAGCGTTTCGGCATGGATTGGCAGATGCGCGACCGTGCCAGCCGCCGCCGGGTGATGCTGCTGGTGTCCAAGTCGGATCATTGCCTGGTCGATATCCTGTATCGCTGGCGCACCGGCGAACTCGAGATGATCCCGACCGCGATCGTCTCCAACCATCCGCGCGAGACCTATGGCTCGCTCGATTTCGGCGATATCCCGTTCCATCATCTGCCGGTCACCAAGGAGACCAAGCGGCAGCAGGAAGACGCCGTGTGGCAGCTGGCCCAGGACACCAATACCGATCTCGTGGTGCTCGCCCGCTACATGCAGATCCTGTCCGACGAGATGTCTGCGCGGCTGTCGGGCCGCTGCATCAACATCCACCATTCCTTCCTGCCCGGCTTCAAGGGCGCCAAGCCCTACCACCAGGCCCATGAGCGCGGCGTCAAGTTGATCGGCGCCACGGCACATTACGTCACCAGCGATCTCGACGAGGGACCGATCATCGACCAGGACGTCGAGCGCATCAGCCATCGCGACACGCCCGAGGATCTCGTCCGCAAGGGCCGCGACATCGAGCGCCGCGTGCTGGCGCGGGCGATCCGCTACCATCTCGCCGACCGCGTCATCCTGAACGGGCGCAAGACCGTGGTGTTCGTGGACTGATCCGCAGGTTCACCTGTCTGTCGCGCATCGACAGTTGTGGTGCGGCCTTGCATCGAGGTGCCCATGAAACTCATCCATATGAGCGACATCCATCTGACGACGCCGGGGAGGACGATCTTCGGCCGCGATCCCCTGCAGAATTTCGATCGCGCATTGGAGCACGTGCTTGCCGATCATCGCGACGCCGAGCTGATGGTGATCTCGGGTGATCTTTCCGATCGCGGCGAGCCCGCGGACTATCACCTGCTGCGCGAGCGCCTGAGCGGATTTCCGATCCCGGTGCGGCTCTGTATCGGCAACCATGATCATCGTGAGACATTTCTCGGCGTGTTTCCCGAATGCGCCGGCGCGGACGGGTTCGTGCAGGGCGTCCACGATGCCTCGTTCGGCCGCTGCCTGCTGCTCGACACCTACGAGCCGCAGACGGCCGCCGGCAGCTTTTGCGAGATCCGGCAGGCCTGGCTGGAGCGGCAGCTATCGGAGCACGACGGTCCGTTCTTCCTGTTCATGCATCACAATCCGTTTCCGACGCATATCGCCCCGGTGGACCGGATTGGCCTGCTCGACGATGGCGCGTTCCGGTCGATCGTCGCGAGGCACCGTGGCAAGATCAGGCATATCTTCTTCGGCCACTGCCACATGGTGCTGAGTGGTTCGGTCGCCGGTGTTCCCACCACCTCGCTGCGCGGGACGAACCACGCGAGCTATCCCGTATTCGCCGAGGTGTTGACCGTCGCCGATCTCCCGGAGTCCTACGGTGTTGCGTTCATCGGCGGCGACTACGTCACCGTGCACATGGTGGAGTACGGATACCGCGGCGAAATCCTCAGCGAAGATACGTCGGACTAAGCCGTCAATGAGCAGCATCCTGCGGTGCCGCTGCAGGCTTGGCGTCGTCGCCGCGCTCGGCCGCGGGCATCAGGCGTTTGCGCTCCCGCTCCTGCATGAACTTGTCATATTCGGGGGTGCCTTGCCGCGGCGGCGCGTCCGCGGGCAGGCCGCCGGCCCAGGCCGGGATGTAGTCGGCCATTCCGGCCGAGAGCTTTTGGTTCATGGTGCTGCATCCCCCGAGCGCGCAGGCCGCGAGCGTGAGGGCGATGAGGATGGCGATGGGGCGCGGGACAGTCGGCATTGGAGGCAGGGTACAGCCGTGGTCTTTATGGATGATGATCGTGGGAGCGACCGTTCGGCTGCAATTGTGCTTGTTTGTTGACATCGCTGCTTCATTTGTACGATCGTACAAATGAAGCTCTGCGAGGCAATTGAGCCCGAGTGATCGGTTCTCGCGTCAGGATTGAATTCGTTGGCGATTAGCCGGTATTTTAATACCTGTGTCGTGGCTCGAGCCGGTCGTGTTGCACGATACACGCCCATCGTCCGATTGACAGAGGACACGGGGAGACGCCTTGTCGCGTTGCGCCCTTGCGGTGACATGCTTGGGTTAAGGTAAGACAAGGGCCGGGGACTCGGCTCAGGACAGAAGATCGGAATGGGGAGGGATGTCGATGTTCAATCGTCGCAAAATGTTGCTGTTGGGCGCGGCTGCGGCCGTGCTTTGCGCCAGCGTGCCGGCGCGGGCCGAGGACACCGTCAAGATCGGCCTGATCCTGCCGATGACCGGCGGCCAGGCCTCGACCGGCAAGCAGATCGATAACGCTATCAAGCTCTACATGCAGCAAAAGGGCGACACTGTCGCCGGCAAGAAGATCGAGGTCATCCTGAAGGACGACGCCGCGGTGCCCGACAACACCAAGCGGCTGGCGCAGGAACTGATCGTCAACGACAAGGTCAATTTCATCGCCGGTTTCGGCGTGACGCCGGCGGCGCTGGCGGCGGCGCCGCTGGCGACCCAGGCCAAGATCCCGGAAGTCGTGATGGCGGCCGGCACCTCGATCATCACCGAGCGCTCGCCCTATATCGTGCGCACCAGCTTCACGCTGGCGCAGTCCTCCACCATCATCGGTGACTGGGCGGTCAAGAACGGCATCAAGAAGGTCGCGACGCTGACCTCCGACTACGCGCCGGGCAACGATGCGCTGACCTTCTTCAAGCAGCACTTCACTGCCGGTGGCGGCGAGATCGTGGAAGAGGTCAAGGTCCCGCTCGCCAATCCCGACTTCGCGCCGTTCCTGCAACGCATGAAGGATGCCAAGCCCGACGCGATGTTCGTGTTCGTGCCGGCCGGGCAGGGCGGCAATTTCATGAAGCAATATGCCGAGCGCGGCCTCGACAAGAGCGGCATCAAGGTGATCGGCCCCGGCGACGTGATGGACGACGACCTGCTGAACAACATGGGCGATGCCGCGCTCGGCGCGGTGACCGCGCATCTCTATTCCGCGGCGCATCCCTCGCAGATGAACAAGGACTTCGTCGCCGCCTACAAGAAGGCGTTCGGCAACCGCCCGGGCTTCATGGCGGTCAGCGGCTATGACGGCATCCATTTGATTTACGAGGCGCTGAAGAAGACGGGCGGCGATACGAACGGCGACAAGTTGATCGAGGCCATGAAGGGGATGAAGTGGGAGAGCCCGCGCGGCCCGATCTCGATCGATCCGGAAACCCGCGACATCGTGCAGAACATCTACATCCGTAAGGTCGAGAAGGTCGACGGCGAGCTCTACAACGTCGAGTTCGCGACCTTCGAGGCCGTCAAGGATTCCGGCAAGACCAAGAAGTGACGTCGTTGTTATCTCTGGCGCGAGCCGCGTCCGCTGCCTCATGCCCGGCCAAAAAAGCGCAAAGCGCGTCTTCGCGCAGATGTGCCGGGCATCCACGTCTTTCTCTTTGCGAGTGAGGAAGACGTGGATGGCCGGGGCGAGCCCCGCCATGACGAAGCCTTCGACATTCGCGACGTGGTGTCCTTTGCGTCCTCAAGGCTAGACTGACCCGATGGCCTCTATCCTCACCAATCTGTTCGACGGCGTCGCCTACGGCATGCTGCTGTTCGTGCTTGCCTGCGGGCTTGCGGTGACGCTCGGGCTAATGAATTTCGTCAATCTCGCGCATGGCGCCTTCGCCATGGCCGGCGGCTACATCTGCGCGGTGCTGGTGAATAATTCCGGCTGGCCGTTCTTCGCAGCCTTGCCGCTGGCCTTTGTCGGGAGCGCGCTGATCGGCATCGCGCTGGAGCGCACGCTGTACCGTCATCTCTACAGCCGCAGCCATCTCGATCAGGTGCTGTTCTCGATCGGCCTGGTGTTCATGTCGGTCGCGGCGGTCGACTACATCATGGGATCGTCGCGGGTCTTCATCAAGCTGCCGGCGGCGCTGGAGGGCCAGATCGATCTGTTCGGCGTCGGCATCGGGCGTTACCGGCTGATGATCGTCGTGATCTGCGGCCTGCTCACACTGGCGTTGCAGCTGATCCTCGCAAAGACGCGGTTCGGCAGCCGGCTGCGCGCCGCGGTCGATGATCCGCGTGCCGCGATCGGGCTCGGCATCAACGTGCCGCAGGTGTTCGCCTTCACCTTCGCCTTCGGTTGTGGTCTGGCCGGCCTTGGCGGCGCGCTGAGCGCGGAGATCCTCGGGCTCGATCCGTATTTCCCGCTGAAGTTCATGATCTACTTCCTGATCGTGGTCACGGTCGGCGGCTCGTCGTCGATCACCGGGCCATTCCTGGCATCGCTGCTGCTTGGCATCGCCGACGTCGCCGGCAAATATTACGTGCCCAAGGTCGGCCCCTTCGTGATCTACACGGTGATGATCGTGATCCTGCTCTGGCGCCCGAACGGTCTGTTCGGCCGCACCGCGGCGCGGTAAACCGTCATGACCGCGCTCTCAGACGTTTCCACTCATGCGATGGCCAGCGCGCGCTGGCGGATCGGCGAGGTCGCCTTCTGGATCCTGGCGCTCGCCTGCGCGTTCCTGTTCCCGTCGCGTTACCTGATCATGACCGACATCGTGCG
>CALRXG020000580.1:0-4577 GCA_943372075.1 Bordetella parapertussis
AGATTGGCGCGCAGCCAGCCGGTGGGCCCGCCGAGCGCCCGCGGTGCCGGCCGTGGCGCGATCGGCAGCGGATCCTGGGGCAGGTCTGCGACCGAGCTCATCTCAGCGCTCCACCAGCGCGATCCGCGCATTGTACCAGTTCATGAACAGGCTGATGCCGAGACTGATGGTGAGGAACACCAGCATGATCAGCGCGATCGACTCGATCGCCTGCCCGGTCTGGTTCAGCGTCGTGTTGGCGATCGAGACGATGTCCTGGTAGCCGACCGCGACCGCAAGCGAGGAATTCTTGGTCAGGTTCAGATACTGGCTGGTCATCGGCGGGATGATGACGCGCAGCGCCTGCGGCAGCACGATGTGCTGCAGGACGAAGCCGCGCTTCAGCCCGAGCGCCTTGGCAGCCTCCGACTGGCCGCGCGGCACCGCCTGGATGCCGCTGCGCACGATCTCGGCGATGAAGGCCGAGGTGTAGGTGACGAGCGCGATCAGCAGCGCGAAATATTCCGGCGCCAGGGTCAGCCCGCCGACGAAATTGAAGCCGCGCAACTCGGGCAGCGCGACGCTCCAGCTCGTGCCCAGAAGCCATGACACCAGTGCGGGCAGCGCGACGATCAGGCCAAGCGCGTAGGGCCACACCGGCCGCGCCCGGCCGTCGCCCATCTGCTGCGCGATCAGGCGGCGCCTGACCACGGTGAAGACGATCAGGCCTGCGACCAGCGCAAGGATCGTCCACCAATTGGCCTCGTGCAGCGGGATGGAGGGCAGGATCAGGCCGCGATTGGACAGGAACACGCCCTCGACCGGCTTGAACGCCTGGCGCGCCGCTGGCAAGCCCTGCATCAGCACGTACCAAAACAGAAGCTGCAACAGCAGCGGCAGATCGCGCAGCACCTCGACATAGACAGCGGCGAGCCGCGCCAGCAGCCAGTTCGACGACAGCCGCGCAATGCCGACCAGCGTGCCGATCACGGTCGCCAGCACGATGCCGATTACCGCGACACGCAGCGTGTTGACGACGCCGACGATGAAGGCGCGCAGGTAAGTGTCCTTCGGCGTGTACTCGATCCAGCTGTCGGCGATCGGCATGCCGGCCTCGCGGCCGAGGAAGGCAAAGCCGGTCGAGATCCGGCGTACCGAGAGATTATGGACGGCGTTCGACCACAGGAAGGCGACGATCGCGACCGCGATGGCGACCACCAGGATCTGCCAGAACAGGCCGGAGACGCGCGGGTCACCGAGCGAAAGCCGCCAGGGGCGGGCGGGAGGGCGTTTCGGCGTCGATGTCGTCACAGCACAAGGATCCCGGTGAGAAACGATCTTCTGCCATGCGCTGTATGCGCGCATCATATGTTGCACCAAATTAATAATTGTGCAACATATGTTTCATGGCCCAGGCTCAGCCGAAACCATCGCCCCTCAACGAATTGTGCAGCGCGTTGCCGTCGCTGCCAATGCGGTTGCAGGAGGTCGGTCGGTTTGTCGCAGCCAATGATTACGACGCCACGACGCGCTCGATGCGCGAGCTCGCGTCCGTCGCCGGCGCCGATCCGGCCTCCTTTACGCGACTTGCAAAAGCGCTCGGCTACACCGGCTGGGACGAGTTGCGCGCCGCACTCACCGAGGCGCGCCGGCCGGCGCAGGGTTCACCGTTCTCCGGCCGGGCCAAAAGCCGCCGCGTCGGGCCGAATGCCGATGTCAGACTGGTCCGCGACAGGCTGGAAGCGGAAGCCGCGGGCCTCGCGCGGATTTCAGCGAGCGCGATCGCCGACGCCGCGCGTGCACTGCACGCAGCGAACCGGATCTGGATCACGGGCTTTCGCAGTTGCCGCGGCGTGGCGGAACTCCTGACCTATCAGCTTCGCCTGTTCCGCCCGGACGCCGTGCAGCTGGTCGGCGGTTCCGGCCCGTTCGATCTCGACCAGGGCGCCTTCCGCACTGAGGACGCCGTGGTCGTGATCGGCTTTGCGCCCTACTCCATTGCCAGCGTCGAGACCGCCCGCGCGGCGCATCAGGCCCGCGCGACGCTGATCGCGATCGCCGACACGATCAGCGCGCCGATGGCCGAAGGCGCCGACTACCTGCTGCTGTTCGAGGCCGCTTCCTCTCCGGGCTTCTTCCCGAGCCTCACCGGCGCGATCGCGGTGGCGCAGTCGCTGGCCGCCGTCAGCTTCACGCTGGGCGGTGCGAGCGCAAAACGCAAGCTGGAGGCGACCGAGGGCCGGCTTGCCGAAACCTCGCAGTATTTTGTCGAGAAAGGATCCGTGTCATGAGCGCCGACAAGAGCCGCGTGATGCATCGCAGCCTGCGCGAAACCCCGCCGAAGGCAGTAGGTGGCGACGGCATCTTCCTGATCGCCGAGGACGGCCGCCGCATCCTGGATTCCTCGGGCGGTGCCGCGGTGTCCTGCCTCGGCCATCAGCATCCGCGCATCCTGGCCGCGATCGCCAGGCAGGCCTCCACGCTGGCCTATGCGCATACCGGCTTCTTCTCCTCCGCACCCGCGGAAGAGCTCGCCGAACGGCTGGTCGGGCACGAGCCCGGCGGTCTCGGCTATGTCTATTTCGTCAGCGGCGGTTCGGAGGCGATCGAGGCCTCGATCAAGCTGGCGCGGCAATATTTCATCGAGCACGGCGAGCCGAAGCGCACCCGCTTCATCGCCCGCAAGCAGAGCTATCACGGCAACACGCTCGGCGCGCTGTCGGCCGGCGGCAATGCCTGGCGCCGCGAGCCCTACGCGCCGCTGCTGTCGCCCGCGTTCAGCCATGTTACGCCGGCCTTCACCTATCACGAGAAGCGCGACGATGAATCGGAGGCCGCCTTCGTGGCGCGGCTCGCCGCCGAACTCGAAGCCGAATTCCAGCGGCTCGGGCCTGAGAATGTCGCGGCCTTCATCGCCGAGCCCGTGGTCGGCGCCACCGCCGGCTGCGTGCCTGCGCCGGAGGGTTACTTCAAGGCGGTGCGCGAGATCTGCAACCGTCATGGCGCGCTCCTGATCCTCGACGAGGTGATGTGCGGCATGGGCCGCACCGGCACGCTGCATGCGTGGGAGCAGGAAGGCATCGCACCCGACATCCAGGCGATCGCCAAGGGTCTCGGCGGCGGCTATCAGCCGATCGGCGCGATGCTCGCGAGCGGCCGCATCGTCGACACGGTGCGCGACGGCTCCGGCGCGTTCCAGCACGGCCATACCTACCTGGCGCATCCGCTCGCCTGCGCCGCCGCGCTCGAAGTGCAGAAGACGATCGCGGAAGAGAATTTGCTCGACCAGGTCAAGGAGCGTGGTCGCCTCCTCGAGCAGCGGCTCACCGAACGCTTCGGCAATCACCGCCATGTCGGCGACATCAGGGGCCGCGGCCTGTTCTGGGCGATCGAGCTGGTCGCCGATCGCGGCACGCGGCAGCCGTTCGATCCCAAGCTCAAGCTGCACCAGCGCATCAAGTCCGCGGCCTTCGCGGGCGGACTTGCCTGCTATCCGTCCGGCGGCACCGCCGACGGCCAGCGCGGCGACCATGTGCTGCTCGCCCCGCCCTATATCGCGACTTCCGGCGACATCGACATGATCGTCGAAAGGCTCGGCGCCGCGGTCGACAGCGCATTGAAGGATGTTGGTCATCAGGCATGATCCGGAAAAGTGGACACCGGTTTTCCGAGAGGATCATGCCCACACCAGAGGGAGGAGGATAGAATGAGGAACGTGATCATCGCGGCGAGCCTGCTCGTCGCAAGTGTCGCAACCGCCGACGCGGCAACGCTCGACACCGTCAAGCAGCGCGGCACGCTGGTGTGCGGCGTCTCGACCGGCTTTGCCGGTTTCTCGGCGCCGGACTCGAAGGGCAACTTCACAGGACTCGACGTCGACTATTGCCGCGCGCTCGCGGCCGGAGTGCTCGGCGATCCGGCCAAGGTGCGCTACGTCGCGCTGACCGCGCAGAACCGCTTCACCGCGTTGCAGTCCGGCGAGATCGACGTGCTGTACCGCAACTCGACGCAGACCTATCTGCGCGGCACCACGCTCGGCCTGCGCCAGGGCCCGGTCAACTTCTACGACGGCCAGGGCTTTGTGGTGAAAAAGGACCTCGGCGTGAAGGAGCCGAAGGATCTCAAGGGCGCCACCGTCTGCGTCGCCCAGGGCACCACCCATGAGGTGACGCTCGGCGACTACGGCCGTGCCAACGGCATCGACTGGAAGCCTTTGGTGTTCGACCGGCCAGACACCATGTACCAGGCCTTCTTCGGCGGCCGCTGCGATGCCATGACCCAGGACGCCTCCGCGCTCGCCGGCGCGGTCGCGACCGCAGCACCCAAGCCCGACGACTACGTCGTGCTGCCGCTGACCATCAGCAAGGAGCCGCTCGGCCCGTTCACCCGCAACGGCGACGAGGTCTGGAGCGACATCGTGACCTGGCTGCATTACGGCCTGGTCGAGGCCGAGGAGCTCGGCGTCACCCAGTCGAATGCCGACGAGATGACGAAGTCGCAGGCCCCGGCAATCCAGCGCCTGCTCGGCGTGTCGGGCGATCTCGGCTCGCGGCTCGGCCTCGACAACAAATGGCTGGTCGCGGCGATCAAGGCCGGCG
>CALRXG020000581.1:0-4574 GCA_943372075.1 Bordetella parapertussis
GCCACCAGGAACAGATAGGCAAACAGCACCGCGAGCGCGAGGATGATGCCGGTCTGTCCCGAAGCCGCCTGCTCCTGATAGGCGGTGCCGGTCCATTCATACGAATAGCCGGCCGGCAGCGTCGATTTGGAAAGGTCGGCCATCGTCGCGATCGCGGTCCCCGACGACACGCCCGCCGCCGGGCTGCCGTTCACCGTGACCGAACGATAATTGTTGTAGCGTGTGATCACCTGCGGGCCGGTCACGATGCGCAGGCTTGCGATCGAGCGGATCGGCACCATCTCGCCGCCGGTGTTGCGCACATAGATCTGCCAGATGTCGGGGATATCGCGGCGGTCTGCCGCATCGCCCTGCACGTTGACCTGCCAGGTGCGGCCAAACAGATTGAAATTGTTGACGTAGATGCCGCCGAGCGTGGCCTGCAGCGCGGTGAAGACGTCGGCCATGTTGAGGCCGAGCGCCTGGGCCTTGGCGCGATCGATATCGAGATAGACCGACGGGTTGGTCGCGGTGAAGGTCGAGAACACCCGGGTCAGATTCGGGTTACGGTTGGCCGCGCCGATCAATCCACCCATCACGCTGCTGAGCGACGCCGGGTCCTGCCCTTCCAGCGCCTCGAGCTGATACTCGAATCCGCCTGATGTCGAGAGCCCGATGATCGGCGGCAGGTTGAACGGCAGCACCGAGGCCTGACGGATCTGCGTGCCTCCGACGAAGGTTTGCCCGATCGCGGCCTGCACCGACTCGGTGGTGGCCTTGCGGTCCGCGAACGCCTTCATGCGCGCCACCATGAAGGCGGAGTTCGGCTCGCTCGCACCATCGAGCAGCGAGAAGCCGATGATCGACAGCACGTGATCGACCGCCGGGTTCTTCTTCAGCAATGCTTCGACCTGTTTGGTGACCTCGCTGGTGCGCGCCACCGAGGCTCCGTCCGGCAATTGCACCGCGATGAAGAAGGCGCCCTGATCCTCCTCCGGCAGAAAGCCGGTCGGCGTGATCTTCGACACCCCGAACACCGCGCCGGCGAACACCAGCACCGCGACCAGCGACAGCACGGCGACGCGGACCAGCCGCTGCACCACACTGGCGTAGCCGTCGCGGACCCAGTCGATGCCGTCGAGCACCCGTCCCATGATGCCGCGCCGCGGCCCGCCATGGCGCAGGAACACCGCGCACAGCGCCGGCGACAGCGTCAGCGCATTCAGCGCCGAGATCACCATCGCGGCGCTGATCGTCACCGCGAACTGGCGGAACAGGGTGCCGGAAATACCGGGGATGAACGCGATCGGCACGAACACCGAGAGCAGCACCAGCGAGATCGCGATGATCGGCGCGGTGATCTGCGTCATCGCCTTCTTGGTGGCGTCGGCCGGCGACAGCTCCGGCTCCTCCTCCATGACGCGCTCGACGTTCTCGACCACGACGATGGCGTCGTCGACCACGATGCCGATCGCCAGCACCATCGCCAGCAGCGACACCGTGTTGGCGGAATAGCCGAGCGCCAGTAGCACCGCGAAGGCGCCGATCAGGCTGACCGGAACCGCGACCGCCGGGATCACCGTGGCGCGCAGATTGCCGAGGAACAGGAACACCACGATCACGACGAGCACGAAGGCTTCACCGAGCGTCTTGATCACCTCCTTGATCGTATCGGAGACGAAGGTGGTGGAGTCGTACTGCACGAGGTAGGTCAGGCCCGGCGGGAAGCGCTCCGACAATTTTGCCAGCGTGGCCTGCACGGCCTTCGCCGTGGTCACGGCATTGGCGCCGGGCGCGAGATAGATGCCCATCGGCACGCCGGGATTGCCGTCGATCCGCGATTCCGAGTCCGAGTTCTGCGCGCCGATCTCCACGGTTGCGACGTCCCTGATCCGCAGCACCGAGCCGTCCGGATTGGCCCGCAGCACGATGTCGCCGAACTGCTTGGACGTCGTCAGGCGGCCCTGGGTCTGCACGTTGAACTGGAACTGCTGGTCGTTGCTGATCGGACGCGCGCCGATGCGGCCGACCGGCGCCTGCACGCTCTGGGCGCGGATCGCTGCGATCACGTCCGACGGCGCCAGATTGAGGCTGGTCAGCCGCTGGGTGTCGAACCAGATCCGCATCGAATAGTTCAGCTTGGCGAACAGCGACGCCTGCCCAACGCCCGGCGTGCGCGAGATCGCGTCCAGCACGTTGATGATGGCGTAGTTGGTGATGAACAGCGGATCCTGCTCGGCGCTCTTGCTGTACAGCACGATGAATTGCAGCACGGCCGAGGATTTCTTCTGCACGGTCAGGCCTTGCGCCTGCACCTCGGTCGGCAATTGCGCGAGCGCGCTCTGCACGCGGTTGTTGACATTGACGGTATTGATATCGGGATCGGTGCCGAGCGCGAACGAGACCGTCAGCGTGTAGCTGCCGTCATTGCCGCTGGTCGACTTCATATAGAGCATCTTGTCGACGCCGACGACCTGCGCCTCCAGCGGCTGGGCGACGCTCGATTCGACCACTTCGGCGGAAGCGCCGGGAAACACCGCCGAGACCGTGACCTGCGGCGGCACGATGTCCGGGAACTGGGCGACCGGGATCTGCATCAGCGCCAGCGCGCCAGCGATCGTGATCACGAACGCGATGACAATCGCAAGCCGCGGACGATCGACGAAAACAGCGGAAATCATGGGTTGTTGCCCGTCGATTTCGGCGTGCTGCCTGCA
Source organism: Bordetella parapertussis (assembly GCA_943372075.1). GTDB lineage: Bacteria > Pseudomonadota > Alphaproteobacteria > Rhizobiales > Xanthobacteraceae > Bradyrhizobium. Next base: position 2,697 of record CALRXG020000581.1, read on the forward strand.
CCGCTGTCCGCCGAAACCTTCATGCTTGACTGGATCAACGCGCTGGCAGGTCCCGGCGCGACCACCTCGCCCGGCTTGACCTTCTGCAACCCCTCGACCACGACCTTGTCGCCGAGCGAGATGCCGCTCGTCACCGCTGCGATCGTCGAGGTCGATTGTCCGAGCTTGATCCGCCGTTGCTCGGCCTTGTTGTCCGCGCCGACGACGTAGACGTATTCACCCTCCTGATCCGACAGCACCGCCGAGCGCGGGATCGCGAGCACCTCGACCGGCTGGACGCCTTCCAGCAGCACGGTCACGAACTCGTTGTCGGTGAGCTCGCGCACCGCACCGCCGGTTTCGGCTGAGTTGTACAATGACGGATTCGGAATGGTGCCGCGGAGCGAGATGGTGTCGGTGTTCTGCGCGATCGTGTTGTTGACGAAATTCAGCTCGCCGGTCTTCTCATAGAGCCGGCCATCCGGCAGGCGCAGCCGAATGACGACGGCCTTGAACCCGCCCCGCGTCACATAGCGTTCGCGCAGCTCGAGCGACTCGCGCACCGACACGGGAAAGGTGACATACGTCGGATCCTGGCTGACGATGGTGGTCAGGGTTCCCGAACTCGGCGTCACGACGTTACCTTCGGTGACTGCGGTACGCCCGATCCTGCCGTCGATCGGCGAGCGGATCATGGTGTAGTCGAGATTGATCTGGGACAGGTCGACCTGTGCCTGGGCTGCTTGCACCTGCGCCTCGAGGCTCTGCTGGTTGGCGACTGCGGCGTCAACGCTCGATTGCTGACCGGCCGGGCCGCCGAGCAGGGCCTTGGCGCGATCGGTGGTCAGCTTGGCGTTGACCAGCGTCGCCTGCAATTGGGCGACCTGCGCCTTCTTCGATGCAAGGTCGGCCTCGAACGGGCCGCGCTCGAGCTGATAGAGCAGGTCGCCAGCCTTGACCTCGGCGCCCTCGACGAAGTTCCGCTTCTCCAGAAAGGCCGTGACGCGCGCGACCACGTTGACGCGGTTTGGGGCCTCGACGCGCCCGAGAAACTCGTTGGATTCGGTGATCGGCCGCTTCACCGCCTCGAACACACCGACGGCAGGAGGTCCGGGCGGGCCCGCCTGCGCATGGCCTGCCGTAACCCCCGCGACCACCAATCCCGCCGATATCAGAAGCCTCGCCAATCCACCGAAGCTTCGTTCCGTACCACTCATGCTGCTCAACCCTTCGGCTAACAAGCTCTACGAGACGGATATGACGTCGACGTGCCCCAGACCCGGGAAAGGCCAGGGATTGGCAAGATGCGTTGCAGCAAATCATAATGGGTCCGATCCGACAATCCTGTAACCTTGGTTCCGGGTTCAGGTTGACGACAACGGATTGAAGGGGCGTCCGATAGTTGGAAAGCCGCGGCCGTCGCGGAATGACATGCGATTTTGTCGGTCGCGACGGCGCATCGCGTGACAGGAATCGAGAACCGTCAGTCCCACAGGCGATCAAAGCCTGATGACGACCATGCCGAAGTAGCGGCCCTGGGCGGTATCAGCCAGCGCAAGCGTGGCCTGCTCGAGCCCGTCGATCACGATATGCGGTAGCGCAATGTCGCCGGCGCGGCACCAATCGGCCAGACGGATGAACCATTCGTCGCGTGCTTCCGGATTGTCGTCGGCGCTATAGCCGCTGATGGTGATCCTGCGCAGCAATATCTGAGTGGAGTCCAGCGCGACGGGCGCCACACGCCCGGTTCCAGTCGTGGCAAGCTGCCCCGACAATGTCCCCGTGATGACGAAGCGGGCGTTGTCGCGCGCAACGGCAACGGCGGCCTGCAACTGCTCGCCTCCCACATTGTCGAGAAAGACATCGATGCCTTTGGGCGCGGCCTCGCTCAATTGCACG
>CALRXG020000582.1:0-4572 GCA_943372075.1 Bordetella parapertussis
GGCCTGTCGAAGGTCGCCGGCAAGGTGTTCCGCATCGGTCATCTCGGCGAATGCAACGAGCTGACCTTGCTGGGCGCGCTCACCGGCGTCGAGATGGGGCTGTCGGTGGCCGGGGTCCCGCACCGCAAGGGCGGCGTCGAGGCAGCGATGAAGCTGCTCGAGCAGCGCGACCAGCGCAATGCCTCGCCACATCCGAAGGTGGTCATCTAGCTACCACCGCATTCCGCAGCTCAACGAACTCAGAATATACGCGGATCAGGGAAGGGGAGGATATGAGGCTTCGGTTCAAGGCCACCCATGTCGTGTTGGCCATGCTGTGCGTGATGTATTTCATCACTTACGTCGACCGGGTGAACATCGGCACCGCGGCCGGCGAGATCCAGAAGGAGCTCGGCCTGTCCAACACCGAGCTCGGCTTGGTGTTCTCGGCCTTCGCCTATCCCTATCTGCTGTTCCAGGTGATCGGCGGCTGGGTCGGCGATCGTTTCGGGCCGCGCCAGACCCTGTTCTGGTGCGGCATGATCTGGGCTGCGGCGACCATCATGACCGGCTTCGTCCATGGTCTTGCCGCGCTGTTCGTCGCGCGGTTTGCGCTGGGGTTCGGCGAAGGCGCAACGTTTCCGACCGCGACCCGTGCCATGCAGTACTGGACGCCGGCGAGCCGCCGCGGCTTCGCGCAGGGGCTGACGCACTCGTTTGCGCGGCTCGGCAATGCGGTGACCCCGCCGGTCGTCGCGCTCCTGATCCTCTGGCTGACCTGGCGCGGCGCATTCGTCGTGCTCGGTGTCGTCAGTCTGATCTGGGGCGTCGTGTGGGTCTGGTACTTCCGCAACGAGCCGAGGGATCACCGCTCGATCACGGAAGCCGAACTCGCGACGCTGCCGCCGCGGCAGCAAGGCGAGCGGCCCAAGGTGCCGTGGGGACCGCTGTTGCAGCGGATGTGGCCGGTGACGCTGACTTATTTTTGCTACGGCTGGTGCCTGTGGCTCTATCTCAACTGGCTGCCGCTGTTCTTCAAGAACAACTACAGCCTCGATCTGAAGAACTCGGCGCTGTTCGCATCCGGCGTGTTCTTTGCCGGCGTCATCGGCGACAGCGTCGGCGGCGTCATCTCCGACCGCATCCTCGAACGATCAGGCAATGTGCGTCTGGCGCGGCTCAGCGTGACGGTCGTGGGTTTCGCCGGCGCGCTGCTGTCGCTGATGCCGATCCTGTTCGTTCACGACATCACGGTGGTCGCGCTCTGCCTGTCGGCCGGCTTCTTCTGTGCCGAACTCGTGATCGGCCCGATGTGGTCGATCCCGATGGACATCGCGCCGAAATATTCCGGCACCGCGGCCGGCCTCATGAACACCGGCTCGGCCTTCGCGGCCATCGTCTCGCCGCTGGTCGCGGGCTTCGTCATCGACGCGACCGGCAACTGGTACCTGCCGTTCCTGATGTCGATGGGCCTGCTCCTGCTCGGTGGTTTCTCGGCGTTTCTGATGCACCCCGAGCGGCCGTTCGAGGAGGTGAACGAGCGGGTTGCCCCGGGGAAGGTGGTGGCCGCCGAATAGGGGGTTGCCGGCCCCATTTCTATGCCGTCAGATATGCATGACCGCCCCCCGCCGGGCGGAGGACAAACCTGGCGAAAATAGTGACATGGACGGAATCTCGAACAGAGGTTGGGAGTATTGAGCTTGGGTATGCTTCGCGGCGGCTGCCATTGCGGTGAGATCAAGTTCGAAATGCCCGATCAGGCGGCTTTCAGCACCGTCTGCCATTGCCAGGATTGTCGAAAGCAATCTGGAGCGCCAATACTGGCGTGGGCAATGATTCCCAAAGCTGCGCTATCGCTCCAGGGGAAGCCGAAAGTCTATTCGTCTTCAGAAAACGGCCGGCGCTCGTTCTGTCCAACATGCGGTGCAGGGCTGTTCTTCAGCAATGGGATTCTCGACCAGATGGGCATGATGCAGGTCAGGATCGCTGCGCTCGACGACCCGAATTCGATCCCGCCCAAGGTTCAGGTGCAGGCGGCCGAGCGCGTCGGATGGGTGGGGTCCCTTCACGATCTTCCGGTCTTCGAGCGCTTCCCGAGCTGACCATTGGGGATTGCCAATGTGGGCGAAGAGCGGCCTATCTTCACGCCGATCGGTATAATCGGGACAGGTCTGGTCCAACGGGCGCTGTCCAGCAGTCTCCCGGATGGCATCTGCACCGGATCGGTCTGGCCGTGTATGAGCCGATATAGGCTGATATGGTTGGCTTCGATTTCCAGATAGTGATATGCGAGCCGCTTACCAAGGCACCAAGACAAGACCGGGAAAGACGCTCATGACCGTGCACACTGGAAGGCATTTTCTGCAGATTCCGGGACCGACCAACGTGCCGGACCGGGTGCTGCGGGCGATGGACATGCCGACCATGGACCATCGCGGTGCTGAATTCGCCGAGATCGGCTTTGCCGTGATGTCGGCGATGCAGCGGGTGTTCCGCACCAAGCAGCCGGTGATCATCTACCCCTCGTCGGGGACCGGCGCCTGGGAAGCCGCGATCGTCAACACGCTGCAGCCCGGCGACAAGGTCTTGATGTGCGAGACCGGCCAGTTCGCGGTGCTGTGGCACGGCATTGCCGACAAGTTCAAGCTCGACGTCGATTTCATCCCGGGTGACTGGCGCCACGGCGCCGACCTCGAGCAGATCGAGGCCAGGCTTGCCGCCGACAAGGCGCACAAGATCAAGGCCATCTGCATGGTCCACAATGAGACCTCGACCGCCTGCGTGACCTATCCGCTTAACGTCCGCAAGATACTCGACACGCTGAAGCATCCGGCGCTGCTGATGGTCGACACCATCTCGGGCCTCGGCTCGCTGGAATATGAGCACGACGCCTGGGGCATCGACGTCTCGATCGCCGGTTCCCAGAAGGGGCTGATGCTGCCGCCCGGTCTCGGCTTCAATGCCGTGTCGGAGAAGGCGCTCGCGGTGGCCAAGGCCAATCCGGGGATGCGCTCCTACTGGGACTGGCAGGAGGTCATCAACATCAACAAGGCCGGCACCTGGCCGTACACGCCCGCCACCAACCTGCTGTTCGGCCTGCGCGAGGCCGTCAAGATGCTGGAGGAGGAGGGGCTGGAGAACGTGTTCGCACGTCACAAGCGCCACAGCGAAGCGACGCGTGCCGCGATCAAGGTCTGGGGTCTGGAGACGCAGTGCCAGGAGCAGGGCGCGCATTCGCCGGCGCTGACCGCGGTACGCGTGCCGGATGGCCACGACGCCGACCACTTCCGCAAGGTCGTGCTTGAGAACTTCGATATGTCGCTCGGCACCGGCCTCAACAAGGTCAAGGGTAAGGTGTTCCGGATCGGGCATATCGGCCACTTCAACCACCTGATGCTGATGGGCACGCTGTCGGGCGTCGAGATGGGTCTTGATCTGGCCAAGGTGCCGCATCGCAGCGGCGGCGTGCTGGCGGCGATGGAGGTCCTGAAGGGACGCGACGCTACGCAGGCGTCGAAAGTCGCTTGAGTAGCCTTGGCCTGAAAATCGAATCGTAACGTACAGAAAGAGCGAGACATGAACGCGCCCATCACGTCGACCGAAGATCTGCTCTACTCCGTCGAGGACGGGATCGCGCGCATCACGTTCAACCGGCCGCAGGCCCGCAACGCGCTGACCTTTGCGATGTATGAGCAGATGGCGTCGATCTGCGAGAGCATCAATCAGGATCACTCCATCAAGGCGCTGATCATGACCGGTGCCGGCGACAAGGCGTTCGCCTCCGGCACCGACATCTCGCAATTCCGCGCCTTCAAGACCGCGCAGGATGCGCTGGACTATGAAGCGCGGATCGATCGCGTGCTGGGAACACTCGAACAGTGCCGCGTGCCTGTGATCGCGGCGATTGCCGGCGCCTGCACCGGCGGCGGCGCCGGGATCGCCGCCTGCTGCGACATTCGCATCGGCACCGAGGCGACCCGGATCGGTTTTCCGATCGCGCGCACGCTCGGCAACTGCCTCTCGATGTCCAACATCTCGCGGCTGGTGTCGTTGATCGGCCCGGCGCGCACCAAGGATCTGATCTTCAAGGCGCGTCTCGTCGAGGCGCCGGAAGCGCTGGCGCTCGGGCTCCTGAACGAGGTCGTCCCCGACGTCGAGACGTTGCAGCGCCGTGCCAACGAGACCGCAAAGCTGGTCGCCGGCCACGCGCCGATCACGTTGGAGGTGACCAAGGAAGCGGTGCGCCGCATCCGCCGTACGCTGTCGCGCGAGGAGGGCGAAGACCTGATCCTGCGCGCCTATATGAGCGAGGATTTCCGCGAGGGCATGGACGCCTTCCTCAACAAGCGGGCGCCGAACTTCAAGGGCAAGTAGCGGCAGTTTCCGATCTGCACTTCATCCCCAGCCTCAGCTGTCGTCGCCCGGCTTGACCGGGCGATCCAGTACGCCGCGGCCCATCGGCTCAACAACGACTGTCTCTGGAATACTGGATCGCCCGGTCAAGGCCGGGCGATGACACTGGTTATGTGTTTGGCATCTTGAACCGAGAACCATCCCCGTTGTCGTCCCTGCTTTCGCAGGGACGACAATCTT
>CALRXG020000583.1:0-4561 GCA_943372075.1 Bordetella parapertussis
TGCTTGTCGACCTTCGTTACCGTGCAGCCGGTGATGATGGTGATGCCGCGCTTCTCCATCTCGGCGCGGACATGCTTGCGCACGTCCTCGTCGAAGCCGCGCAGGATGTTGTCGCCGCGATAGACCACGGTGACGTCGGAGCCGAAGCCGGCGAAGATGCCGGCGAATTCCAGCGCGATGTAGCCGCCGCCCTGGATCACGATCCGCTTCGGCAGCTCTTTCAGGTGAAACGCCTCGTTGGAGGAGATCACGTGCTCGATGCCGGGAACGATCGGGCCGTGGTTGGGAGCGCCGCCGGTCGCGATCAGGATGTATTTTGCGGTGACCTTCTCGCCGGTGGCGAGGCGAAGCGTGTGGGCGTCCTCCAGCACCGCGCGAGTCTTGACGATCCGCGCGCCCGACTTCTCGACATTTGTGGTGTAGGCGCCCTCGAGCCGGGCGATCTCCTTGTCCTTGTTGGCGACCAGCGTGGCCCAGTCGAACGAGACCTGGTCAATGCTCCAGCCGAAGCCGGCGGCGTCCTCGATCTCCTGGTGGACGTGGCTGCCGATCACGAACAGCTTCTTTGGCACACAGCCGCGGATCACGCAGGTGCCGCCCATCCGGTACTCTTCGGCGACCATGACCTTGGCGCCATAATTAGCGGCGATGCGCGCGGCGCGAACCCCGCCCGAACCGCCACCGATGACAAACAGATCGACGTCAAACTCGGCCATGGCATTTCTCTCCTCGCCCTCGCCCCGCGAGCGGGGCGAGGTCACAGGCATATAGGTATCGTTGTCAGATATCCTTGCCGCGCTTCTTCATCTCGGCCTTGAACTGGGCGTTGACGAGCACGCCGAACTGCTGGGCCCATTGCTGCATATATTGCAGCGACTCGTTGATGGCCTTGGGTTCCGAGTTCAGGAGCTTCTGGCCGAGCGGCGTCTTGTAGAACGCCACCAGCTCAACCAGTTCCTTTTCGGTGAACTCGGAGGCGTAGATCTGCGCCATGCCGTCGCCGATCTCCTTCTCGCGGCCGGCGAAGTTCTTGGCGACGGTCACCGCGACCTCGTCGAGATCCTTCTGGTAATTGAGATATTGCTGCAGCAGGCCGGTCTTGGTCTTCTCGATGATGCCGGGAACGGCGCCCGCATACATGACGCTGACGTTCTTCATCGCCAGGATTTCCTTGGCGGCCGCGATCGCCGCCGGCGACGACTGCTTGACGCTGGGCGGCGCGGGCTGCTGCTGCGCCATTGCCGGCGCGGCCGCGAACGCCAGTCCGGCCGACAGGGCCACCGCCGACAAAAGTCCCGAGAAACGCTTCATTCCAAGTCTCCTTGCTTGCGGCGTCATCGCCGTTCAACAACCCGAATTCCCTGCGCGCCGGCCAGAATGGCGACGCTGCCAAGCCCGATGAACAGGCCGTGTTCGACCACGCCCGGTATGGCGCTGAGCAAACCGGCAAGACGCGGCGGATCGCCGATCCGGCCGAGATGCGCATCGACGATCCAGTGGCCGCCATCGGTGACAAAAACGTGACCGTCCTTGCCCTTCCGGATGACCATTTCGCCGGACACGCCGGCTTCAGCGAACGCCCGCGCCATCGCGGCCTGGGTCGCGCGGAGCCCGAACGGGATCACTTCGACCGGCAGCGGAAAGCGGCCGAGCACGTCGACCCATTTGCTGTCATCGGCAATCACGATCATTCGAGCACTGGCGGCCGCCACGATCTTCTCGCGCAGCAACGCCCCGCCGCCGCCCTTGATCAAATTGAGCGCGGGGTCGATCTCGTCGGCGCCGTCCACCGTGAGATCGAGATGGTCGACCTCGTCGAGCGTGGTCAGCGGCACGCCGCAGCGGATCGCATCGGCCCGGGTCGCCTCCGAGGTCGGCACGCCGATCACCTTCATGCCCGAGCGGACCTTGTCGCCGAGCAATTCGACGAAATGCTTGGCGGTCGACCCGGTGCCGAGCCCGACCTTCATGCCGTCGCGCACCTCTTCGAGAGCGCGCGCCGCCGCCTGGCGTTTCAGTGCATCCATGTCCACGTGCCGTTAGCCCCTCGTCGTTGCGGGCACGCCATCGGGCGGCCCGGCGGGCGCATATCTAGCCTCGATTCACGGGCAGGAATAGCGCCAACAACAGGCCGTCCTTAGTCGGAAATCGCGTCCATTGCGGCCAAAATCGCCGAAAAACGCTCCTCGACCTCGGCCCGCATCCCCGGATGGGTGAAAACATAGAGCCGTTCCTCGCGGATCGCGGCCAGCACCTGTCCGGCGACCGTCGCCGGGTCGAGACCGGCCTCGATGCGGCGGCCGATCTCGGCAACGACGGCGGCCTCGATGCTCGCGGGATCGTGGCGCCGGGTCGGGCCGTAATGCTCGGGCCGGTTGCGGCCGCTGTCGCCGATCCGGGTCCGGACGTAGCTCGGACAGAGCACGCTGACGCCGATGCCGAGCGGCTTAAGTTGCGCCGACAGGCCCTCGGAGATGCTGACGACGGCGAATTTGGTCGCCGAATAGGGGCTGAGACCGAGCCCGGCATTCATCCCGGCCATCGATGCCGTGTTGACGAAGTGACCGCCCTCGCCGTGCTTGCGGATATGCGGCAGGAAGCTCCTGATGCCGTGCACGACACCCATCAAGTTGACGTCGACCACCCAGCGCCAGTCGTCGACCGAGATCCGCTCGATGCCGCCGCCGGCCGCAACGCCGGCATTGTTGCAGACGACATGGATGTTGCCCAGGGCGAGGAACGAGGCCTGCGCCGCGCCCTCGACGCTGGTGGGGTCGGCGACATCGCAGACGATGCCATGGGCGTTCGCCCCGGTGGCGCGCAACCCAGCGACGGCCTTGTCGAGCGCGCCGTTCTCGATGTCGGCGAGCATCACCTTCATGCCTTCGCGAGCGAACGCGGTCGCCATCGCCAGTCCGATTCCGCTGGCCGCGCCGGTGACAAAGGCGCCCTTTCCGGCAAGTTCCCGCACCGATGCCTCCCCAATTTCATGACACGCTGACATCTACTCTTGCATCGCGGCGCACGGCCCGATAGCGAAAAGCATCATGTCCGCTTCCGCTCCCCCCATCATCGTGTTCGATCTCGACGGCACGCTGGTCGATACCGCGCCCGACCTGATCAGCGCGCTCAATTACGTGCTCGACCGCGAGGGTCTGCGGCCGGTGCCGCTGTCGGCGGCGCGCAACATGATCGGCGCCGGCGCGCGCAAGCTGCTCGAACGCGGGCTCGAAGTGGAGGGACGCGAGGTCAGCGTTGCCGATCTCGACCGCCTGACCGTGGATTTCGTCGACTATTACGCCGAGCACATCGCCGATGGGTCGCGCCCGTTCGAGGGGCTCGAAGCCGCGCTCGACCTGCTCTCGGCCAAGGGCCACCGCTTCGCGGTCTGCACCAACAAACTGGAATGGCTGTCCAAGCTGCTGCTCGATCGGCTCGACCTGACCCCGCGCTTCGCCGCGATCTGCGGCCAGGACACATTCGGCATCGCCAAGCCCGACCCGGCGATCCTGCGCGAGACGGTGGCCCGCGCCGGCGGCCGGCTGCCCGGCGCCATCATGGTCGGCGATGCCGGCCCCGATGTCGGGGTCGCCCGGCGCGCCCAGGTCCCGGTGATCGGGGTCGATTTCGGCTATACCGACGTACCGATGAGCGAGCTGAAGCCGGACCGGCTGATCAGCCATATGCGCGATCTGCCGGACGCCGTCGCCAGCCTCATCGCCCAATAAATATTCCGTAACATACTGATATTACATGGCAATATTCTGCCATGCGATTGCACTGTTAACCATCGTTTAACGAACAGGCCTGGCGCTGTTGCACGTCTGTTCCGAGGCTCCTATGGTTACCGCGGGGATTGTGGCTGATAGCCGCAGTAGAGTGTGGATCATGCGTCATATCATCGTGTTGGCGGCCGCCGGTTTGAGTCTGGCTGGCTGCTCCTCCTTCTCATTGGATTCGTTCAAGTCGGCACCGCCGCCGATGCAGGTGCAGCTGGATTCTGCGCCGCAGGGTGCGGATGCCGTGACCTCGATCGGACCGGGCTGCAAGACGCCCTGCTCCGTGACGATCCCGGCGCCGGAGACCAACTTCTCCGTCACCTTCAACATGCCGAAGTTCCAGCCGGCCACCGTGCCGGTGACGGTGACCCGCACGCCGGGCGACTTCACCAGCCCGGCCACCACCACGCTCGATCCGAGCCCGGTGTTCGCCCAGTTGCAGCCCGCCGGCCCGCCGCCGCGCGCGCACAAGATGCGGCCGAAGCACAGGAAGCCGAAGCCGGCCGCTGCGGCGCCCGCCGCCGCAGCTCCGGACTCGGCCTTCCCTGCTCCGGCGGCACCGCCGCCGGCCGCGGCACCCGCACCGAGCCGCTAGCGCCGTCTGGTCCGGCGCGCCGACGGACACGCGCGATTGCACTGCACAAGAGCCCGGCCCACAGCCGGGTTTTTGGTTTTGAAAGAGACACATCGGCGATTGCGATCACACATCGCGCGATATAGCTCACCTATCGCTTTGCAGGTTGCGGATCATCCTTTGGAACGCATTGTGACGGCGTGCCAAC
>CALRXG020000584.1:0-4560 GCA_943372075.1 Bordetella parapertussis
GGGCGGCGGTTGAATATCCTGACATCATCATCTCCCTTTGCTTTGTTATTTTTCAATCGTCGAACGTCAGAGAAAGTCTTTGCCGGCCTCCGCGGCGAACCGGCCCGGATCGCCTTCCCAGACGATCCGTGCGTGCTCCAGCACGTAGACGCGGTCGGCATGGGGAAGCGCGAAGGTCACGTTCTGCTCGCCGAGCAGCACCGTGATCTTGGTGGTCTGGCGCAGCTTCTCCAGCGCCTTCGACAGCAATTCCAGGATGACCGGCGCCAACCCGAGCGTCGGCTCGTCGAGGATCAGGATCTGCGGCTGCATCATCAGCGCGCGGCCGATCGCCAGCATCTGCTGCTCGCCGCCGGACAGCGTCTGCGCCATCTGGCCCTGCCGCTCCTTCAGGATCGGGAACAGATCGAACAGCCAGGCGAGCTGCTTGGCTCGCGCCGCGTCGTCGAGATGCTGGCCGCCGAGATCGAGATTTTCCCGCACCGTCATCTCGCCGAACAATTCGCGGGATTCCGGGCACTGCACCAGGCCGGAACGGGCAATCTTCGCAGGCCCGGTGCCGCGCAGCTTCTCGCCGCCGCGCAGGATCTCGCCGGTGTAGGGCAGGAAGCCGGAGATGGTGTTGAACAGCGTGGTCTTGCCGGCCCCGTTCAGGCCGACGATCGAGACGAACTCGCCCTCATGGACGTGGATCGAGACGTTCTCCAGCGCCTGCGCCTTGCCGTAATGCACGCTGACATTCTCGACCTGCAGCAGCGGCACCTTGTCCTTGAACGAGGTCTCCGGCCGCGCATGGGTCTCGATCGCGCCGCCGAGATAGACCCGCCGCACGGTCTCGTTCTTCATCACGTCCTCGGCGCGGCCGGTCGTGATCTCCTCGCCGAGATACATCGCGAGGACCCGGTCAACCAGTGCCGCGACGCTCTTGACGTTGTGGTCGACCAGCATCACCGCGCGCCCCTCATCGCGGAAGCTGCGGATCAGCTGGGAGAACGTGCCGACCTCGGCACTGGTCAGCCCCGCGAACGGCTCGTCGACCAGCACGACTTTTGGATCACGCGCGATCGCCTTGGCGAGCTCGAGCCGGCGCAGATCGGCGAATGGCAGCGTCGGCGGACGACGGTCCATCACTGCGCCGAGCCCGACGCGATCGGCGATCCATTTGGCGCGCTCGGTCAGCGCCTTGTCGGGAAACAGCATGAACAGGCTGTCGGGCAACAGCGCGACCATGATGTTTTCAAGCACGGTCTGCCGGTTCAGCGGCCGCGAGTGCTGGAACACCATGCCAAAGCCCTTGCGCGCGATCTTGTGCGCCGGCAGGCCGGCGACATTCTCGCCCTCGAACAGCACCTCGCCCGCGGTCGGACGCTCGATGCCCATCACGCTCTTCATCGCGGTCGACTTGCCGGAGCCGTTCGGCCCGATCAGGCCGAGGATCTCGCCGGGATGCAGTTCGAAGCTCAGATTCTTCACCGCGGTCAGGCCGCCGAATCTCTTGGTCAATCCGCGGACGGTGAGCGTTGCAGTGGTCACGGTCTGATCCATTTAAGAGCGCGCCTCGCGCGACAGGGCCGCTCCGAGGAAACCGCCGGGGAAGAACAGCACGACGAGCAGCGCCACCGCCGAGACGATGAAGGTGGCAAGCTCGCCGGTCGGGCGCAGGAATTCGCCGGCCACGATCAGGAAGATGGCGCCGAGCGCCGCGCCCAGCACCGTGCGCCGGCCGCCGAGCACGGCGGAGACGATGACATTGACGCCGACCGCGACGTCGACCACGGTGCCGACCGAGGCGGTGCCGAAGTAGAACACCAGCAGCGCGCCCGACAGCCCCGAGAAGAACGCGCTGACGATGAAGGCCGCGAGCTTGTGCTTGACGATGTTGAAGCCGAGTGCGCCGGCCTGCACCGGGTCCTGGCCGCTCGCCTGCAGCACGAGACCAACCGGCGATTGCGACAGCCCGTACAGGATCGCAGCGCTGATGGTCATGAAGCCGAGCGCGATCCAGTAATTGGCGCCGGCGTTGATAGTGATGACGTCGGGGATGGTCAGCCCGATCTCGCCGCCGGTGAGGTCGGCGAACACCACGATGAAGTTCTGCAGCATCAGCACCGCGACCAGCGTGGTGAGGCCGAAATACGGCCCCCTCACCCGCAGCGCCGGCAGCGCCAGCACGAAGCCCGCGACCACAGAGGCCAGCGCGCCGAGCAGGATGCAAAGATAGACCGACCAGCCGAACTGGGCGTTGAGGATGCCGGCGGTATAGGCGCCGGTGCCGATCAGGAAGGTCGGACCGAAATTGACCTCGCCGGCAAAGCCGAACAGCAGGTCCCAGGCCATCGCAAACACGCCGAAATAGAACGCGACGGTGAGCAGCCCGAGGATGTAGCCCGAGACGTAGAACGGCAGCGTCGCGGCGACCACCACGCAAACCAGCGAAATGAAGAACAGGCGCGAGGTGAAGAAATTGGCCATCTCAGCGCCTCCCCAAGAGGCCTTGCGGCCGCAGATACATCACGAGCACCAGCAGCAGCAGCGCCGGAATGGTGCGGTAGGCAGGCGAGACCAGATAGGCCGTCAGGGTCTCGAGGTAGCCGACCACGAAGGCGGCGATCAGCGAGCCCGAGACGCTGCCGAGACCGCCGAGCACCACGATCGAGAACGCGCTCGCGGTCAGCGGCCCGACGCTGTAGGAGCTGACGCCGAGGAACATGCCGAGCAGCACGCCGGCGATGCCGGCCAGAATGCCGTAGATGCCCCACACCACGACATAGATCTGGGTGAGCTCGAGGCCGAGCAGCGTGACGCCGCGCGGATTCATCGAGGCCGCCAGCACCGCCTTGCCGGTCCGCGTGCGATTGACCAGCAGCCAGAGTAGGCCGATCACCAGACAGCAGACCACCGCGGTGAAGATGTTGTTGCGCGGGGTGCGGTTGCCGAAGATATCGACGACGCCCTCGACGATCGGCAGCACCGTCTTGGCGTTGTTGGTGAAGAAATAGGCGATCAGCTCCTGGATCATGATGCCCCACAGCAGGGTGCCGGTGAGGACGAAGATTTCCTTCTCCTCGTTGGGGATCCGCCTCGAGTTCTGGATCGGCTTCACGACCACGAAGTAGGTCGCGAACGCCATGATCAGCGCGACCGCGACGCCGACCAGTGCGCCGGTGTAGATGTCCAGGTGCAGCACGCTGGCCGCAGCCCAGGCCGCGACCGCTGCGGCCACCATGATGGCACCGTGGGAGAGATTGAGAACACCGGAGACGCCGAAGATCAGGGTGAAGCCGGTAGCGCCGAGTGCATAGAGCGCACTGATGGCAAAGCCATCGATCAGGATTTGTAGGGCAAGCATCTCAAATTGGCCGCGGCAGCTGGCTGCCTGTTGTGGAGGACGCGGAACCGAAAACCGATGCTCCCGGGAGGGCCCGGGAGCACGATCATCAATCAGTTCGTGGTGACCTTGACGAAGCTCGGGAATTTGAGGTCGCTCTTGGCGACCTCCTTCGGCCAGACCGCGACCTGCTTGCCGCCCTGCCACTGCAGCATCAATCCCGTGATCAGGCCCTTGCCGTATTTGATCGAATGGGTGAACGGATCGTCCTTGCCGTAGAACTGGACCCGACCGATGGTGCCTTCCCAATCGGTCTTCTCCAGCGCATCGACCATCTTGTCGGCATCGACCGAGCCGGCGCGCTTCACCGCATCGGCGATGTAGTAGACCTCGTCATAGGCGGTATAGCCCGCGTAGGACGGATAATTGCCGTAGCGCTTCTTGAAGGCGTCAGCGAACGGCACCGACTTCGGCGTCACCGCGACGTTCGGACCGGACACGCCCTGATACAGCACACCCTCCGCCGCGTCATTGGTGTCCGTGCCGAAGGTCTCGTTCGTCGCCTGCGAGGAGATGCCGAACATCGGGATCGGCACCTGCTGGTTCTTCCACTGCACCGTCGGTTGCACGCCGACATGCGAGATGCCGGTGATGATCACGTCGGGCTTGGTGCCCTCGATCTTGTTGAAGATCGGCGTGAAGTCGGTGGTGTCGGGCGAGAAGCGGATATGGTCGACGACCTTGAGCCCGATCTTCGGCAGGCACTCCTCGTAGCCGACGTCGAGCGGCTTGGTCCAGGCCGCGTCCTCGCTCATGATGACCGCGGTCTTCATGTGCTTCTGATCGACCAGCAGATCCTTGGCGGCATCGCAGACCGACAGCGCCAGCGCCGCCGAGGTCAGGTAGCCGTGGAAGGTGTACTTGTTCTTGTCGTAGTCGGCATGAACGCTCTTGCTGATCTCGTTGGAGGCAGCACCGGGCGTGACGAACGGCGTCTTCAGCCGCGAGGCCCACGGCTCGAGCGCGAGCACGACCTCGGAGATGTAGCTCGCGATGACGACGTTGACCTTGTCCTCGTTCACGGCGCGCTGGAACGCACGCACCGAATCCGCCGAGGACGAATGGTTGTCGTAGCTGATGACCTCGATCTTGCGGCCGTCGATGCCGCCCTTGGCGTTGATCTCGTCGGCGGCCATCTGAGCCGCCTGCGGGATCGATGCACCGGCAATCGC
>CALRXG020000585.1:0-4555 GCA_943372075.1 Bordetella parapertussis
ATACGACGCCGGTCATCTATCTCTATCTGGATCGGTTCCGCCTGTGGGCCCAACGCGTCCGCCAGGGCGGCGCGTTGCGGCGGCCGGGCTCCTCACTTCAACCGGGCGAGTAAATGCCGACAGTTGCAGCATCGCGAAGTCTTCAAATGTTGCGGAAATCGGTCCGGTTTCCGCGCGCCGCTGCGGTTGGCGAGAAGCGCCGGTGTCCTGCGCTGGTGACGCTTGTCGGGATCGGTCTCGGCCTGTCCGGGTGCATTCCCGGCGCGGAGCGGCCCGAGCTCAATCTTGAAGTGCCGGCGAGCTATCGCGCCGCCGCCAAGGGCGATGCCGACGCCGCGGTTCCGGCGCTCGCCTGGTGGCGCGGCTTTCGCTCGCCCGAATTGACCGGATTGATGGAATCCGCGCAGCTCTACAATCTCGATATCGCCGTGGCGATCGCCCAGATCGTGCAGGCCGATGCGCAGACCGGCGTCTCTGGCGCCGCGCTGCTGCCGTCGCTGTCCGGATCGGCCAATGCCGAACGTCAGCGCGTCGCGGCGGGATCGAGTTCGTCGCTCGGCGGCAGCGGCACCTTCTCGCAATACAGTCTGGGACTGAGCGCGAGCTATATCGTGGACTTCTGGGGCAAGAACCGCGCGACGCTGTCGGCGTCGGAGGAGAGCGCGACCAGTGCCCGCTACAATCGCGAGGTGGTCGCGCTGAGCACGATGGCGACGGTTGCCAACACCTATTTCCAGGTGCTGGCGGCGCAGGACCAGATCAAGGTCACCCGCCGCAACCTTGCGGCGGCGGAACGCATCCTCGCTTTGATCAAGTCGCAATTCGCCGGCGGCACCGCCTCGCAACTCGATCTGTCGCAGCAGGAGGCGCTGGTCGCGACCCAGCGCGCGGCGATCCCGCCGCTCGAGGTGACGGTCGGGCAGAACATCGCCGCGCTCGCCGTGCTGGTGGCGCGGGCGCCGGCCGATTTCAGCGTGCGCGGCGGCTCCACGACGCAGATCGCGGTGCCGCGGGTGACGCCCGGCATGCCGTCCGAACTGCTCTACCAGCGGCCCGACGTGCGCCAGGCCGAGGCGCAACTGGCGTCCTCCAGTTTCAGCGTCGATGCGGCGCGCGCGGCGTTTTTCCCGCAGATCCAGCTGACCGGCACGACCGGCTTCCAGAGCGCCGCGCTCGCCTCGCTGTTCGCGCCGGGAGGTTGGTACTACACGCTCGCCGCCGGGCTGACCCAGCCGTTGTTCGACGGTTTCCTGCTGGAAAGCCAGCTCAAGCTCGCCAAGGGCCAGCAATTGCAATACCTGCAGGCCTATCGCAAGGCGGTGCTGTCGGCCTTCGCCGACGTCGAGAAGGCGCTGATCGCGCTGCAGAAGTACACGTTGCAGGAACGCCTGCAAGCCGATGTCGTGGCGGCCTCGCGCAAGGCCTTCGAGGTCGCCGAGACGCAGTTGCGCGGCGGCACGGTCAATCTCATCACGGTGCTGCAGGCGCAGCAGACGCTGTTCACGGCCGAGAACAATCTGGTTACGGTCCGGCTCAACAAGCTGCTCGCCGCGAGCAGCCTGTTCCAGGCGCTCGGCGGCGGCTGGACGCCATCCGGCATGCTTGCGGCGGCGGCGCAGTGAGGTCGGTGATGCAGCGGTTCGCCACAGTTCTCGTCCTTGCCCTGGTCGTCCCGTTGGGCGCGCCGGCCGGCCTGGCGCAGGCACAGCAGCGCGCTCCCAACAGCGTTCCGCTCAGCTTCGGCATGAGCGCCGACCAGGCCAGCCAGTCGCTCGGTGTTCCGCTGAGTTACGTGCGCGGCACGCCCGGCAATGAAATGTTCGTCGCGCTGCCCAATGTCAGGGGCAGCGTGCTGTCGCGGCGCAGCGACGGGCTCTATCTGCAATTCGGCAAGGGGCGCCTGATCGGCTGGAAGGGCGATTGGGGGACTACTCCGCAATGAGGGACTGCACCATGACCGCCATGAGGGCACTGATCGCCTGCGCCGCCATCGCGCTCAGCGCGGCCGCGGCAACGGCGCAGGACCGGCCGCTGCGCTACGGCAGCACCGGCGGTGCGTATTTCGACGGCAGGGATGACCACCGCGATTTCCGCAGCAACGGCTACTTCCCGGGCAGCTTTGCCAGCGATCCCTTCAGCGCGGGGTTCGGGGCCGCGGGACTGTTCGGCTCGACGCCGCAGCACTCGGCGCGGCCGTATCCGTCGCAGGTGATCTTCGGCGAGCCGTGCCCGGATTGCCGGCCGTACCGCACGCGGCGGCACCGCGACCGACCCGATTGAATGCGCAGCTTGAGTTGTTCGGAAAGCGGCTTCGCGCTTTTTCGGATTATGCTTCAGCCCCTGCGCTGGAGTTCATCGATGATGCGCGGCTTCATCCAGCCGGCTTTGTCGATGATCTCCCTGCGCAGCGCATCCTTTTCGATCTCAAGCTGCTGCTCGCGGGGGATGTCGCCGCCGGCATTTCGGTAGCTATCGAGCAGGCCGTTGTGCCGTGCCTTCCACTCGATGACATGCTCGGTCATGGTTTGGGTCACGGCCGGCAGGAAGCCTGGATGGGCTACCAGGCCGCATGACGCCGTGGTCTGCGGGTCGCCGGCCAGCATGATCACGTTCCACTCGTCGTAGCCGATCAGGTCCATCTGGCCGTAGAGAAACGCGCCATGCGGCCCGTCCCAGATCTTCTGGTCGATGATGAGGAAAGGCAACGCGTGGCAGTAGCCGTGTAGTGCCGCCATGTCGCGGTTGAAGGCCTCGGTACGTTGCTGCAAGCGTCGGCTTGCGGCCGCGAGCACCGCGAGCGAATTGTCGGCCGTCGGCGCGGCGCTGTGCTCGTTGTCGGGCACGAAGCCCGCATCGCGCAGCAGCGAGCCGATCTGCGGGTGGTCCCACTGCATCTTGTGAAAGGCCGGCGCGGCGCGATCGGCGTCCGGCGCAGGACGTGGGGTGTCCTTGAGCTCGCCCGAGGTCTCCTGCTTCTTTCCGAAAACCACCCTGCGCCCGAACATTGCGTGCCGTTCCTGCCAAGCTGGGGGAAAAGCATGGCAAACAATGCCCAGACTTGTCTTAACCGGTAAGGGTATCCGGTCGCGATCAAACAACAAGGTGACGCGGCGGTTAAGGCAAACGGGAAAAACCGATCAATCGGCCGTTGGCCGCGGCCTAACTCGCTACAGCACTTGTCGATTTCGCCGGCACCGGGCTGACGCGGGCGAACCGGACCACGAAGCGGGTGCCCTTGTGGGTCGGGTCGCGCTCGACGCTGGCGTCGAGCTTGGCGCCCATCGCCGCGACGATGCGCTGGCCCATGCCGGTGCCGCGCGGGTCGGTCTTGTCGGAGAAGCCCACGCCCTCATCGCTGATCGCAAGCAGCAGATCGTCGGCCTCCGGCTTCAGCTCGACATGGATCGGACCGGCGCCGTCGGGATAGGCGTACTTCACGGCATTCATCACCAGCTCGTTGACGATGATGCCGATCGCGACCGCGCGGTCGGGATCGATCTCGACCGGGGCGGCCTTCAGCGTCAGCCGTGACATCTTGTTGCCTTCGGCCGATCGCCTGAGGTCCTCGAGCAGCGCCTCGAGATACTGGTTGAGCATCACGGTCTTGAAGTCTTGCGACGTATAGAGGCGGCGGTGCACCTGGGCGACGGCAGCGACGCGGCCCATGGCGTTGGTGAGCGCCGCCTTGACGTCCTGCTGGTTGGCGGAGTTGGCTTGCAGGTGCAGCAGCGACGCGATGATCTGCAACGAATTGCCGACGCGATGGTTGACCTCGCGGAGCAGCACCTCGCGCTCCGCGGCGAGCGCGGCGTAGCGGTCGCGCGAGGCGTGCACCTCGGCCTCGGCCTCGTCGCGCGCCTTCTGGATCGCGGCGCGCTTGATCGCGCCGTTCACCGCTACCTGGAGCAGGGGGATGAATTCACCCCTGACATCCTTGACCAGATAATCCGCCGCGCCGGCCTTCAGCGCGGTGACGGCGATCGCCGAATCCTGCGAGGCGGTGACGAACACCACCGGCGGCGTATCCGGGATCTTGAGGATCTGCTCCAGCGTCTCCAGCCCGTCGAGGCCGGGCATGTACTGGTCGAGCGCGACGACGTCGATGCCGCCCTGGGCGAGCCGGTCGAGGCCTTCCTGACCGCTCGCAGCATGCACGACCTTGTAGCCCGCGCGCGTCAGCCCGCGGTCGACCAGGCGCGCCAGCGCCGCGTCGTCGTCGATATAGAGCAGTGTCGGCGTTGCGCTGGTCATATCGAGGCTGGCGGCACCTGAATCACGGAAAAGAACAGGCCAAGCTGGCGAATGGCGTTGGCAAAGCTTTCGTAGTTCACCGGCTTGGTGATGTAGACGTTGCAACCGAGTTCGTAGCAACGCTTGATCTCCTGACTGTCGTCGGTGGTGGTCAGCACGACCACCGGCGTCGACTTGAGATACTTGTTCTCCTTGACCCGCTTCAGGATATCGATGCCGGTCATGTCAGGCAGATTGAGATCAAGCAGGATGAGCAAAGCGTGGCCCTCACGCTCGACCGCGGTGCCATCCTTGCCGAACAGAT
>CALRXG020000586.1:0-4548 GCA_943372075.1 Bordetella parapertussis
GTCGCGATCGATGCCACGATCGCCGAGGTCACGCTCAACAACACCTTGTCTTACGGTGTGCAGACCTATCTCACCAGCCGGAGCCTGGGCCTGAAGCCGAACGTCGGCTCGTTCACCGGCACCCAGGCCACCACGGCGCCCGCGACCACCACGGACGCCACCACCGGCGCGGTCTCGGTCGCGGGTTCGGTCACCAACGCCTTCATCAACCGTGCCTTCCCGGGCTTCAACTTCCTGATCGGGTCGGAGACGCAGCCGAGCCTCATCCTGGATGCGCTGCATGCCGTCACGAGCGTCAAGGTGCTCTCCAATCCGTCGCTGGTCGTGATCAACAACCAGGTCGCGACCTTGCAGGTCGGCGACGTGGTCCCGGTGTCGACCGGCAGCGCCACCGTGCTGACCACCAGCAACACCGTGGTCAACACCATCGACTATCGCAACACCGGCATCATCCTGCGGGTGTCGCCGCGCGTCAGCGTCAACGGCACGGTGCGGCTCGATATCGAGCAGGAGATCAGCAACGTTCCGACCAACAGCGCGAACAGCCTGACCCCGACCGTGTCGGAGCGCAGGGTCAAGAGCCAGATCGCGGTCGCCAACGGCCAGACCGTGCTGCTGGCCGGCCTGATCAGCGAGCAGCAGAGCGGCAACCGCAATGCGCTTCCGGTGCTCGACCAGATCCCCGGCCTTGGCGATGCCTTCGGGCATCAGAGCAACGCCACCCAGCGCACCGAGCTGATCATCTTCATCCGCCCGCAGATCATCCGCAACGGTTCCGACGCCCAGACCGTCGCCGAGGAGCTTCGTTCGAAGCTGCGCGGCAGCATCGCCACGACAACGACCAATGCACCGATCACCACCAGCTATCATTGAGCGGAGCAACGGCTTGCGCCGCACGCTCGTGCTCCGGACAAGCATCTCCGCGTCGCTCGCCGTCGTGCTTTGGGCGATGACCGCACCGGTCGCGAACGCCGACAGCGTCACGCGCGGAGCCGCCGCCTTCCACCACGGCGATTATGTCCGGGCGGCCCGGGAGCTGGCGCCAGCTGCCGGGCGCGGCAATCCAAGGGCCCTCGGCCTGCTCGGCTTCATGTATGAGCATGGCTTCGGCGTCCCGCAGGCTTATGAAGCCTCGGCCGATCTCTACTATCGCGGCGCCGTGCAGGGCGATCCGTTCGCGCAAGCCCAACTCGGCCTGATGTACGACAAGGGCCACGGCGTTCCGACCAATTTCGTGCTGGCGTACAAATGGCTCAATTTGGCGGCGGCCCGCACCGGCGGACGGCAGCGCGATGCCTATCTCCGCTACCGCGATGCGGTCGCATCAAAACTCTCGCAGAACGAGATCGTCGCCGGCCAGCACTTTGCATTGGGATGGGTCCCCGGGCCGCCGGTTCCGGATGTGCATCTCACGATCAAGTAACCGCCGGCTATGACGGCGTGCGCATCGGCCTGGTAGATGCGTACCCCGGCCGCACCTTCCAGCGCCGCAGCCGGCGCCAGCCGATCACGACGCCGCTGATCGAGACGATCGTGCCAACCACGGACAGCAGCCAGACCACGACGTCGCGCGCCGGCCAGAAGCTAAGCAGTATCGGGAAATCCAGGCTGTGCAGCGCGTTGAACAGCCAGCGGTAAGATCGGCGGCTGTCGTCGCTGCGATCGAGGATCTCGGCGGTGACCGGAGAGATGTGCAGCCAGGTTTGCGCGGGATCGTCGAAGGCGATGCGCAACACCGGAAGCGCGCGCTCATGGTGCAGCGTGTACCAATAGGCGTCCGGCTCGTCGAGTTGTCGCGCCGATATCAGCGATGCGCCGGGCATTGCGCGCCTTGCAGCCGCGATGATCTCATCGCGCGAGACCACCGCGGGCGCGCCAGTCGAGGGATCGGCGAGGCTGCGACGGCCCTTGCTGTCGTCGAGCATCACCAGGGGACGGCCGCCGATCCAGACGTAGCGCGCTTCCACGGCCTGTGCCGATTGCGGGGCCTGGGGCCCGGCGGCGATGTCGGGTGCATCGTGGCCGCTGTAGCCGACCGCGATCTCGCGCATGACGCCACGGCCGGAGAACGCGCCGCCGGGATTGAGCGACAACCAGCCGCTGAACATCCAGGTGAAGACGAAGATGCCGCCGATCAGGCCGCCGATGTGATGCCAGGCCATCCAGCCCTGATAGGGCGAGACCGCCCCGCTGACGTAACGGCGCCTCAGCCGCAGCCGGAGAATGCCGATCCAGAAGCCGGTGACCGCCACCACGAGGCACACGCCCGAGATCCACAGCACCACGTCGCGCCACAGCGGGCCGTCCTTGCGCAGCACGGTCGGATAGATCCAGTGCGGGATCGAGCCGAGCCAGTTCCAGATCCGCTCCTGCCGCGTGGTGTCGAGCGCGATCTCGCCCGAGCGCGACGAGACATAGAGCTCGGTGCCGGCGGCATCGCTGAGGCCGATCAGGTAGAGCGGCCGCAGCGGTTCGAAGCGCGCGGTGACCGACCATTGATCGCGCGTCACCGTGTCGAGCAATTGCGGATGCACCGCGCGCGGATGATGGGCGGCAATCGCAAGCGCCTGATCCGGTGTAATGCGATCGATGACACCGCCATCGACGGCCGACACCGTGACGGCGGCGCCCTTCCAGCCGGAGATGCGATAGACCGGCGTTTCGTTCATCATCGAGAGACGAAGGTCGCGCGGATAGTGCTCCATCCCCGCGA
This sequence comes from Bordetella parapertussis, assembly GCA_943372075.1. Taxonomy (GTDB): domain Bacteria; phylum Pseudomonadota; class Alphaproteobacteria; order Rhizobiales; family Xanthobacteraceae; genus Bradyrhizobium. Next base: position 2,714 of record CALRXG020000586.1, read on the forward strand.
TCGCCATCGCACGATCCGGTGCGACCTGCACCTTGCTCCAGGCGATGACGGGAAGCGCCGACAACCGCTCCGCGTCGGTGAGCCGCGGAAAGGCCACGTACATCATGACGAGACCGGAGATGAACCACATCGCGAACAGCAGACACGTCGCAATGCCGATCCAGCGATGGACGACATAAAGCCAACGCCGCCCTCGCCGGATCAGAGCGTTGCGCATGATCAGAACTTTACGTTGACGGACAGTTCGGCCGTGCGCGGCATGCCCAACAGCCACTGCCCCGTGCCGTTCGCGGTCACCGCGTAGACCTGGTCGAACAGATTGTAGACACGGAAGGCGACCGTCGTCCGATCATCCGGTTTCCACGTGATGCCGCCATTGACCAAATTGTAGCCCGGCCGCCTCTGGGTGTTGGCGAGATCGGAGTACATCGCGCCGACGATCTGCACGCCGCCATAGATCGACCAGTTGGGCGCGAAGTCCCAGGTTAGCCAGACATTGGAGACCTGCTGCGGCACGTTGACCGGGACATTGCCGGCATAGCTGACGATCTTGCCGCCGACCAGCTGGCTGTTGTTGTCGTATTTGGCGCGCAGCAGCGCCGTGTTGGCGTCGATGCGCCAGCCGTAGTCGAGCGCGAGCCCGACCGAGGCCTCGACGCCACGCGATGATTGCTGCCCGACCTGGAGCGAGTATCCGGGATTGCCGGGATCGGCGATCAGCAGATTATTCTTGACGATCTCATAGCCTGCCAGCGTCCATTCGCCGCGTCCGCCCAGGAATGATTGCTTGATGCCAAGCTCGGTCTGCTTGCCGGTGGAGAGCTGGAAGTTCTTCTGCGAGGCAGACAGCGAGATGAGATTGCCGACCGGGTCGACGCCGACCGCATACTGGCCATACAGCGCGAGGTCCTTGATCGGCTCGTACACGAGGCCGGTGCGCCAGCTGGTACCCGACAGCGTGGTTTCGAAACTGTTCCCCGGTATCTTGTAGTCGGTACGATCGATCTCGGGTCGGTCGTATCGGACGCCGGTAACGAGCGACAATTGATCGGTCAGCTTCAGCCGGTCCTCGGCAAACAGCGCGTATTGATTGACGAGCGTGTTGAAGCCCGGCGTGGTCGCCGTCGTGGTTGCGAAAAAAGATCCGGGATCGAACACGTACGGATTCACCGACGACGCGCCGCCATAGGGTGAGTTGTTGGTGTGGAAGAACTCGATGTGATTGACGTCGAAGCCGGCAACGAACTGATTGGCCAGACCGAAGATATGACCGCTGAACGTTGCGTCCATCCGGTTGCCGGACTGCTTCTGGTCGTGCAAGATCTCGATATAGCTGGAGCGGTCGATCAGCTGCGTCTTCGGATTAAAGGCGTAGTTCTCGATGTCGCGCCAATGCCGCTCGCTGGTAAGATAGTAGATCGTGTTGTTGATCTTGACGCCTTCGGCGACATCCCACTCGGTCTTGAACTGGGTCCAGCTGTCCTGGTAGCGGATCGCACTGTCCGATGCATTGTAGTTCTTGAAGCGCAGCGCATCCTGGATCGCGCCGTTGATCAGCGGCGTGCCGAAATAGCGCGACGGGCTGCGGTCGGCATAGTCTTCCGACAGCGTGAAGGCCAGATTCTCCGAGGCCTGCACGCGCACGGCGGCCGAAACCGCCGCATTCGAGGTTTTGTCGCGATCGACCCAGCCGTCCGACATGTTGCCCGTGGCATTGATGCGATACGACACATTGGGATTGATCGGACCGGTGCTGTCGACCGAGAGCCGCCGCGTCATGTTGCTGTCGAGCGAGATCTCGGCCTCGTTATAGGGCGTGGTCTGCGGCTTTTTCG
>CALRXG020000587.1:0-4499 GCA_943372075.1 Bordetella parapertussis
AGCGTCCAGGACTTCCAGGCGAAGAAGGTGCAGAACGCGAAGCTCGCGACGTCGACCAGCCACAGCCTGATGCCGTTGGCGCGGGCCGACAGCAGGCCCACGAAGGCCTCGATGCTGACATGACCGCGCTGGCTCTGCACATAGGCCGCGGTCATGAAGGTGGCGCCGACCAAGAGGAACACCGCAGCCTCGTCCTGCCAATAGTTCGGGCTGTGGAACAGGGCGCGGCCGAGCACGCTGTAGCTCAGGATCACGCAGGCCGCGATCAGGGCGAGGGCTGCGAACACCACGATGATGTTGTTGCAGACGGACAGCGCGCGCCCAAGCATGGCCACGGCTGTGCTGCCCGTGGCTGTGCTTGCGCCCTCGGCTTGGTCCGCGACCGGGCCATGCATCATGCGGCGACGTCGCTTGCGAGCTTCAGCAGGTTGGCCGCCGTCGCCGTCTTTGCGCCGTAGTCCTTCCAGGCGGTGTCGCGGGCGATGTCGCGCCATTTGCCGACAATGGCGGCGTCGAGCGCACTGACCTTGGCACCGGCCTTTTCATAGACCTTGGCGACCTCGACGTCGTCGTCCTGCGCGCCCTTGCGGCCGAACGCTTCGAGCTCGGCGCCGACGGCGAGGATGATGTCCTGCTGGTTCTTCGGCAGCTTGTCGAAGATCGCCTTCGACATCATCAGCGGCTCCAGCATGAACCAGTACGACGCGCCGGCGCCCGAGGTCAGCGACTTCGCGACCTCCTCGAGGCGGAACGAGATCAGGCTGGTCGAGGAGGTGATGCCGGCGTCGCAGGCACCCGTCTGCATCGCGGCGTAGATCTCGTTTGACGGCACCGACAGCACCGCGGCGCCGGCGGTCTGCAGCACCATGTCCATCTCGCGCGAACCGCCGCGCACCTTCATGCCCTTGGCATCTTCCGGCGCCACGATCGCCTTGGAGCGGCTGGCGACACCGCCGGCCTGCCAGACCCAGGAGATCAACAGGATGCCCTTGTCGGCGAGGAAGTCGCTCAATGCCTTGCCGACCGGCTCCTTCTTCCAGCGCAGGCCCTGGTCGTAGGTGGTGACGAGGCCCGGCATCAGCCCGATATTGGTCTCCGGCAGTTCGCCGCCGGCGTAGGGCATCGGATACAGGCTGAGATCGAGCGCGCCCTTGCGCATCGCCGAGAACTGCGCGTTGGTCTTGATCAGCGACGAGTTCGGATAGACCTCGGCCGTGAGGTCGCCGCCTGAACGCTTGGCGACCTCGGCTGCGAACATCCGGCACAGCCGGTCGCGGAAGTCGCCCTTGTCGATCGTGCCGCCGGGGAATTGGTGCGAGATCTTCAGCGTGGTCGCGGCGTGTGCGGTCCCGACGCCCATCCGCAGGACGGCGGGCGCGGCGAGGACGGATGCGAGGACGTGGCGGCGTGTGAGCATGGTTCTTCCCCTGAAAAGCTTCTTGAGTGGCTGTTAGGCCGGCGCGGAGCTCTAGCTTAGCCGGTCTTCGCGTGCGTTTTCTCTAATCTGATAGTTCGAGGCGCCCTGATAGTGCGGGCGGATGGACGACGGCAAGTCCTTGCCTTGTTGCGGCGCACACTGCGGCGTGGCGACGCAGTGCGTATGCAACTCGGGCGCGCACCGCGATGGTTCAAGAATTCGTTATTGGAGGTAACAGCTGAAGGTGCGGACGCGTCGAGAAGGAAGCGGCAGTCGTCGCGCTCACATTCGAACAAGGAACATCATCATGACCACCAAGACCCGCCTCGGCCTTTCCGCCGCACTGCTCTCGTTCAGCATCGCGCTGGCGCCTGCCGCCTTCGCTCAGGACAAGATGGGCAAGGACGACGCGATGAAGAAGGAAGACACGATGTCCAAGGATGCGATGAAGAAAGACGGCGGCATGATGAAGAAGGACGACGCCATGAAGAAGGATGGCGGCGCCATGATGAAGAAAGATGACGGCATGAAGAAGAACTGATTGCCGGCACGCCTCGTCGTCAGCAGGCCCGCCGTCGTGGCGGGCCTGGTCACGTCTCAGCGCTTCTTCTTGCCACGTTCCTTGCGCGCCGCGTAGCGGGCGTCGCGCTTGGCCTTTTGCTCGGCGAGTACTGCCTCCTCGCGGGCGGCTTCCTCTTCCTTCTCGCGCGCGATCCGAGCGGACTCGGCCGCAGCGGCTTCTTCAGCTTGTCGCTGCTGCTCGGCCTTCTCGGCTTCGCGGGCCTCCTTGGCCTGGGCGCGGCGCGCGGCGATCGCAGCGCGCTCCTCGGCCCGCGCCTTCACAGTGGGATCGTCGGCGCCCGGCTGGGCGCGAAACTTGTTGAGGAGGTCTTGCCGCGCTCGCAGGGCCGTCTTTTGGCGGTCGGCAAAACCCGGTTCCTTGAAGCCACTCATAGAGGAAGCCTTGCTGCTTTCTGTTCAGTGATGGGATGGGGTTCGGCGCTTCAATAAGTGAACGGCGGCGAAATTGCCAGTGGCGAACGGCCGGCCGTGGAGCAAGGGAGATATGAATGCACAGCAAACGATCGATCGCAGCCGTCGCGGCCCACCCGATCGGGGGGCTGGTGAGTGGTTGGTCACCCGGTGCGCTGGAATTTCAGCCGCGTTGAAATTGCTCGCGCCGGGCGCTGCCCAGCACGTGGGCGACCGTTTCGGCGGTCATCGCGCTCCGGTCCGAGGCGCGCTGGGCCTCCAGCCTGTCGCGGGCCTTTTCGGTGATCAGGAGGCTGATCAGGCGCAACCTGCTGGTCTCGTCGACCGCCTCCGAGAGCAGATGCTTGTAACGCTGATAGTCGTAGGTCGATTCTTGTTCGCTCACCGGCACGCTCCGCACCACGCGCTCTTGTCGGCGAGCAGTTTTTCGCGAGTCGCCGACGCTCGCAATGGAATTGCAGCGCCGAGGCGGTGCGGGCGCAATTCATTGGGCGAGTGTTGCAAAATTGATCGCACGCAACCGTGCAAACGGTCATGATATGGCCAACGGAGATCGGGGAACCGCAACGGCCATGAGCGAGTCCGACGACGGCGGCAACCGCCGAGGCGCGCTGATCGGATTGCTGGTTGCGGTGGTCATGCTCGCGGTCGGTCTGTGGCTTGCCCATGACCTGACGGCGGCGAGCAAGATGCAGGACTGTCTGATGTCGGGCCGGACCAACTGTAATGTGATCGAGCCGGCACGCTGATCCGATCTTGCGGCAGTGCAATATCGATCCCACATGCCGCGCAAGGATTCAGCCCGAACTGTCTGGTCCTGATTGTGATTTCAGTCACGCGTGGACAGGCGGGCAGTCTCATCGAGTCCCAGAGATCGGCGGGAACCAAGGCCATGATATCCAAGCTGTGGTCCGTAAAGGGCGCGGCGCTGGCTGCCGCGGGGGCGGCGGGTGCCGTTTTAGTGGCATATCTGTTCGCGACGTTGGCGTCCCCCGAACCGGTGTCCAGCGCCGGGCTTGGACCGGATTGGCAATGCAGCCGGGTGGCTTTCGTGCTGACCACCTGCACCCGGGCCATTGAGACTGTGGGTGAGAGTCGGCCCATCCCGGTGCGGGCGAAGGACGATTGTCCGCCGGAACTCTAGCCGGCTGTGCCGCTGCGGCGGCGGCCGTCTTGGGGTTACTTCTTGGTGGCGCCGCGCGGTTTGATCGACAGGCCGAGGCGCATCGCCATCTTCTTGATTCGCTCCGGCGAACGACCGGTTGCCTTCACGACGTCTTCCAGCGACTTCGAGGAACGCGCCAATTCCATCAGTCGCCGGTCCTCCTTGAACGACCACCGCGGCTTTCGGGCCATCTTGTTGGTATCCTTGTGTATTGCCGGGCAACAAGGCCGCCAGGCGGGGTCGCCTGACGGCCTTGCCGGTGTGGGCCCGGACCTTGGGGAAGCGTCCGGTGGATAAGCAATACTGCTTCCGGATTAGGTCGCAATTGAAACCGGATTTTAACCTAACCTATCAAGGTTACTTGGGTACGGCGTGGCAGGAGGCATTATGCGCCAGGTCGCCATTTTGAGTGCCGCAGTATTTTTATTGTCCGGTTGCTGGTCCGACCCGGAGGTTACGGGATCGACCAATAGCTGCGCGTCCAATCTTTATAGCCAGTACAATCCGAAGGTCATGGACCAGTGCGTCAACGTCTGCATCAAATGTGACCGCGGTGTCGTCACGACCTGCACGACCTCCTGCACGCTGAAGGGCGCGCGATAACGGCGTGCCTTGCGCGGCAAGGTGAACGCCATTATCGCGTCTCGGTCGGCGGCGCCGTTGTTGCGCCGGAACCCGAGAGCGTGGAACAGCGATGAGCGGGCCTACCTATGTCGCGGTCGATTGGGGCACCAGCAGCTTCCGCCTCTGGCTGATGAACGCCGAAGGCCTGGTGCTGGGCGAACGCCGGAGCGAGCAGGGCATGACGGTTGCGGCCAGCACCGGCTTTGCGTCGGTGCTGCAATCGCATCTCGATGCGCTGGGTGTTGCGGCCGACCTTCCGGTCGTGATCTGCGGCATGGCGGGCGCGCGGCAGGGATGGGT
>CALRXG020000588.1:0-4468 GCA_943372075.1 Bordetella parapertussis
CAAGACGGGCCTGCCGGAGAGACCAGTCGCTCCTTCTCTCGGTAATCCGCTAGGCTCTCGGCCGGTCACGCCTGTCCCGGTCGAAGTACTCCAGCCGGACCCCGGAGCCCTGGAAAGTCTAAGATCGCTCATCGCACCGCTGGTCTCGCCGCTCGCAACCACCGGCATTATCGTTATCTTCGTGATCTTTATTCTGATCCAGCGCGAGGATTTGCGAAACCGGGTGATCCGTCTAGCTGGGTCCCGTGACCTGCAGCGGACGACTGCAGCGCTGGACGACGCCGCTGGACGATTAAGTCGACTGTTTCTTAATCAGCTCTTGATCAATACCGGCTTCGGCGTCTTTATCGGAGCGGGACTTTGGCTGATCGGAATTCCGAGCGCTGTTCTCTGGGGCATTCTTGCAACCGTCCTGCGGTTCGTGCCCTATATCGGCTCCGTCATCGCGGCAGCGTTTCCGCTCGCGCTTGCTATCGCTGTCGATCCGGGTTGGTCAATGCTCGCCTGGACCGCCGTCCTGTTCTTCGTCGCAGAGCCGACGGTCGGTCAAGTCATCGAACCAATGGTTTACGGACGCAGCACGGGACTTTCACCGGTGGCGGTGGTTGTTTCCGCAACATTCTGGACGGCTTTATGGGGGCCGATCGGGCTAGTGCTCGCGACACCGTTGACCGTATGTCTTGTCGTCCTTGGACGTCACGTGGAGCGTCTTGCGTTCCTGGACGTGATGTTTGGTGACCGACCAGCGCTTTCGCCAGCAGAGATATTCTATCAGCGCATGCTGGCTGGCGATCCGACAGAAGCGACCGAAAAGGCGGAAGAATTCCTTAAGGAACGGTCGCTTTCCTCGTACTACGATGAGGTGGCTATAAAGGGGTTGCAACTCGCGCAGGCTGACCTCGATCGTGATGCCCTGGATCAAACTCGTCTGCTCAAGATCCGCGACACCGTAATCGAATTTGTCAACGATCTGTCCGACCAGACCGATCAAGAACCGATGGGTGAAGGATCGACCTCTGATGCTGAGGCTGCAGCCGCGGTCGAGGCTACCGCTGCTGAACCCGTTTACGCAGATTTGCCGATACTTCGGAAAGAAGAGCTTCGCATCGAATGGCGGGCGGACAACCCGGTACTTTGTATCGCGGGCCGGACAGCGCTAGATGAGGCGGCCGCGGTCATATTTGCTCAACTCTGCAGCGTGCATGGACTGCGTACGCGCGTTGAAGGGCCGGAATCGCTGTCCACGAACAATATATTCCGACTGGAAGCCGAGGGCGTTGCCTTGGTCTGCCTATCCTATCTCAATGCAGAGAATCCTGCACACATCCGCTATGCGGTTCGCCGGCTTCGCCGCAAGATCCCTCGCGCACGTATCATGGTCGGATTATGGAGCGGCCTGAACGCCGGCCAGAAAGATGAGACGATAATGGAGAACGCGAAGGCGGACATGCTGGCTTTGACTTTGCGTGAAGCGACGCGTCTCTCAATTGAAGCTGCTCGACCAGCCATAGTGGATTCTCTGGATAGGCTGGATGTGAAGGCGGCGACTGGTGCCCGAGACGTTCATGCCTAGAACTCGGCGGGGCACTTCATATCGAGTGCCTCGTGCGGACGTTCGGCATTGAACTCGCGGATGAAGGCGTCGGCATTCGCGCCGCTTCACTGGTTGACGAGCGGCTTCGTGAGGTCGATCTGTCCGGATTTCCGCGTCTGCGAGGCGTGGATTATCGCCGGAGCTTGTTTGCGTCAGCTTCCGCCGCGTGAACCGTGACGGTTCTACCTCCCATCAAGATCAATGCGATTTGACATCCTGCGAGATGGCGGTCCTGTTCGGCAAAATCCCCCGGCTTCAGCCCAAGCCAGGGGATCGCACTATGCGCGGTCGGCAAGTTTGCGGCTTGTTATGCCGCTAGGTCATGTTCAGCTTCCACGTTGACCAAGGTCTCGGCGAGCTTGGTAAGCGCAGAATCAGTCGCCTGCTCCTCGTCCAGAGTCGCTTGCAGGAGATTGGCGGCTTCCGGCATTCCGAGCTCTTCGGCCCATGTCCGCAGCGTTCCGTAACGCGACATTTCGTAATGCTCGACGGCCTGGGCCGCCGCCAGCAGGCCGGCGTCGAGCGCGGGCATTCCTTTGAAGTCCTTCATGATCTCGGCACCCTCTTCAGTGATGCCATTGATCGCCGCGCAGGTCTTTCCGCGCGCCGGCTTGCCGATGATCTTGAATACCTTGTCGAGCCGCTTGATCTGGCCTTCCGTCTCCCGCAGATGCTTGGTGAATGCCTTCTGCAGGTCTTTCGACTGTGCCGCCTTCGCCATCTTCGGGAGCGTTTTCACGATCTTGTTCTCGGCAAAATAGATGTCCTTGAGCGTTTCGTGGAAGAGGTCGCTCAGCAGCATTGGCTTTTTGGCCATGGGGTGTCCTTTGTTTGAGAGGTTGTCAGAAGCTGGTCCGGCGTCAGCGCAGGAGCATGATCAGGATGATGAGAGGGATCGGTATTCCGACTAGCCAGAGAAGGATCGGCATTGGTTGCTCCTGTCAGGTGCGCATTGCGGGTTTGAGCCGGGAGTGAGAAATCCATGTGCCGTCCCGCAGGCCACCGCCTTCGGTTGCCGCGAGGCTGGCGCAGAAAGCTCCCAGGAGCAGCGACGCCGTCAGCCAGAACGCGAGTTGAGCCGTCGCCTTTCGCGCCGCATCGGCATCGGCCTTGATTTGTGTAACGACATCGTTGACCCGTTTTTCGGCGTCGGCCTGGCCGAGCCCGGTTCGCGCTGCCACGACCTTCGCGACGTACTCCCGATCGTTCGGCTTCATTTCGGCCCCCGTCTGGAAACTCGACGTGAACAATCGCAGCATCTCGCCGCGCGCATCGCTTGCTGGCGCTTGCGGCGATGGCGTATTCGGCCTCAGCAGGGTGTCGACGTAGCTGTCCATGGGGCCGGATCGGCTCGCGGACGAAGCTGCGCCTGCGGCGCCGATGCCGCCTCCGATCAAGCTGGTTGCGGGAGTGGCCAGGAGGATTGCGCCGATCACGGATGCGAGCGCCCAGGCGACAAAGCCGTGAGCCGTGTCCCGGAAGTAGACCTCGTCAGTGTGGACACCGATCCAGCGGGAGCGCAATCGGCCTGCAATGTAGCCACCGATCGACGATGACAACATGGCGATGACGATCAGATAGAGGCCAGTCCCGATCTTGAAGGTGGTCGTGGAGACGCCGGCACCGGCCCACGGAGAGACCACAGACAGGCCTAGCCCTACGCCGAATGCCAACAGGACCAACGTCAAAGCGCAAGAGACCACGGCTCCGGCCGTGACGGCGCCCCACGACACGCCCGAGACGGACGGTTCGCCGGGGTCGGTTGCCGGTTGGACGACAACGGTATCAATCATGATGCTCATCCCAATTTTTGCGATGAGATCAGCTCATCGTGCCGCAACAATAGGCAGCTCTGACAAAGGTTCCTCGGCGAGCGGCCTGCTGATTTGGCCGTGCAAGGCACGCTCGGGCTCAACGAAGTGCGGCTGGCTCAACCGCGCGGAGGGGCTGAACGATCGACGCTAGCAGGCGAAGGGCGCTGGCTATTCCAATCTGTCCTGAGGCGGCTCAGGCGCCGCCTCCGTGCGGACCTCGCGCTCCGCTTGTAGCCAGAAATCCATTTCCGAACCGTGGGCCTTGCCGCTTTGCTCCCAGAGCTCGTAGGCGCGTTGTCGAATCTTGTCTTCCAGGCTGCTCATGACCTGCTCCCCTTCTCGGGCATCTTGACGTTGGGCTCGCGTCCCCAGACGCGCAGCTTGGCGAGGCCCTCGACAAACGATTTGGCGCCCTTGGCGCCTTCCAGGGCGACACAGCCTTCATCGAGATCTTCGGTGGCGATGCCGGCCTTCGCGAGCAGCGGCAGCGCAGAGCCGACGTAGCCGATGAACTTGCAGTGAGCAAAGGCGTCGGCGACAAAATCCCTTGCCGAGGAATCCTGCAGCAGATCGTCGATGGCTGCCTTCGCCGGCAGCAGGGCAACGGCATCGTACAACACCGCGGGCCCGCCATCGATCATTTGATCGGCGTCGATCCAGCTGCCGTCGCTCGCCTTGGCGCCCGTGACCGTCGGCGCGATGATCTCGTATGTCGCTCCCGCCTTGTCGAGCGCGCCCTTGAGTGCGTGAAGCAGGCCGGCATCGGTTCCGTCGGAAACCAGTATACCCAGCTTCCGGCCCTCGAAGCGCTCGGGTCCGTTCTCGACAATGCTCAGCGCCGGCGAAGGATCGAGATCCTGACGCGTTGGCACGGCCGCATCCGCGGGCTTCGGCATCTTCGGCAGACCAAGCTTGCCGCCGACCGTTCTAGCCAATGTCTCATCGATGTTGAGGAGATGCGAGACCATGCGTTCCCGGATCGCGGGCGTCTTGACCTTGCTGAGTTCGAACGTCAATGCGGCGGCGATGTGCGCCTGCTCTCCCATGGTTTGACTGATGA
>CALRXG020000589.1:0-4460 GCA_943372075.1 Bordetella parapertussis
AGCTGGAGCAGAGACCAGATCGAGCAGAAGTTGCTGGATCAGGCGAGCGCCGCCAATGGCGGATCGATCTACGGCTTCGAGGATCATAACGATACGCTGGTTGCTGGATTGGGCGACAAGTACTTGAACGGAAAGACCGGCACCGACACCTACATCTACACCTTAGCTGGCGGCAATGATGTGGTCGACGACACCGGCGGAACGTTGGTGATGCAAGACATCGCCTCGACGGGCGTGACGCTATCGCGTGATCGCGACGGCTGGGACATGGTGCTGACGGTGACCTCGACCGGCAAGACCATCACGCTGAAGAACGAGTTCTCGCCCTACAACAACGGTCTCGGCATCAATTTCTCGGATAGCGTGAACTGGAGCAGAGACCAGATCGAGCAGAAGCTGCTGGATCAGGCGAGCGCGGCCAATGGCGGATCGATCTACGGCTTCGAAGATCATAACGATACGCTGGTTGCCGGATTGGGTGACAAGTACCTGAACGGAAAGACCGGCACCGACACCTACATCTACACCTCAGCCGGCGGCAATGATGTGGTCGACGATACCGGCGGCACGCTGGTGCTGCAGGATATTGCCTCGACCGGTGTGACGCTGTCGCGCAACGCGAACAATAACGACGTCACGTTGGCGGTCACTTCGACCGGCAGGACCATCACGCTGAAGAACGAGCTGGCGTCATACAACACGGGCCTTGGCGTTAGCTTCTCCGATGGCGTGAGCTGGAGCAGGGATCAGGTCAGGGATGCTGCAACCACTTATACCTGGGTTGGATCGACCTCCAATCCGACCCTGACCGGAAACACCTATGGCACCAACGTCTTCCAGTTCGGCGGTGGTGCGGAGCTTGCCAATGGCGGAGCAAGGAGCAATTTCTACCAGGTGTCATCCGGAACCGGGCAGGCGACAATCAATCTGCCTACCGCCTCGGGCTCGAAGAACGAGCTCGATTTCGTCGGGATCAGCAACGATCAACTCTGGTTCGGACGATCCGGCGACAATTTGTTCGTCGATCTACTTGGCACAAGCACCAGCGTCACCGTCAACGGCTGGTTCTCCGGTGCCGGTTCGCAGCTGCAGGAGATCACGGCCGGCGGCCTGAAGATCGACGGGCAGGTCTCGCAACTCGTGCAGGCCATGGCAACCTATTCCGCGAACAATCCCGGCTTCGACCCGACCAGCTCGAGCCTCCACACCGTGCCGAACGATACGAGCCTGCAAAGCACGATGTCTGCGGCGTGGCATGCCTAAGATGGTGGATTGCCCGGATGAGCGCGGTATCGCGCTCATCCGTCGGCTGCGTTTCGGGGCGGCGCGCTGACTGCCAGGCGTTGTATCGCGCAGAGGCGGGGCCTTGCCCCGGCAGGCAGACTCACCATAACTCGGTCGCTATATCGTAACTGGGGACTTGCCGATGAATCGGTCGAAAGGGCTGCCTGACGACGGCTATGCTTTGATTGTCGATGGCCAGGTGAAGACGGAGTTCAAGACTAGAGAGGGCGCCGAGGCCGGCGCCCGGGACTTGAAGCGGCGGTTTCCGATACTGCAAATCCGCCTGTATGACGCCGAGGCGAAGCGGGCCGAGCAAATCGCCTGATGGTTGACGTCGTGAGCTGTGACGCGCCGCAACGCGGGTTGCCGGCCTCGTTCGTCGTGATCGGGCGAATTGGCTCAGCTGGTTGTCCTGCTATTTGTGGTGTCCAGCGCTCGGAGTGGCTGGCGCATCCGGGCTCCAGAGCCTGTAACTCAAATTGGCAAAGACGCTGATTCCTTTGCTGATCGATGCCGGATCGGAGCCCGAGATCGGAGTGCCTCCTGACGCGCTCGCGGAGATTTCGCTCGTAGCCCATACGGTCAGCGTGGCAGGACCAAAGTCATAGCCGACCAGCGCGCCCGCCGCCCAGACGTTGAAGCGGTTGGTATTGATCGCGCCGCCGTAGAACGAGCTCGATTTGTCGTTGCTGATCTGACCGACGTAGTAGGCAACCGGACCGACGGTCCATTTGCCGACGGTCCTTGTTGCGGTGAATTCCGCGTGCAAGATGTCGCCGCTCCTGTAGCCAGTCAGCGGATTGCGGGTGTTGATCTCGTCGAACAGGTTAGCTGTGAGATTCCAGCCATCTCTGAGATAGGAAAGCTGGACGTTCGGCTGAATAACCCACCAGGGGGTGCCGACATTACCGAGACCGTTGGCGCCGCCGGTCGTACCGGTGGGAGCATAGAGGCCGAGACCGGCTCTCGCGTAGAAGCCGCTCTCTCCGAGTCTCCAACTCAGTTCGATCGGCGCGATGAAGGTGTTGTGCAAGCCCGCCGGGTTGATGTTGATGGGATCGCCTAGGTCGGCCATGAGCCAGGGCTGCGCGATGACTGCGTCGTAGGAGGCCCCGAATATTGTCCATCCGGGTACCCAGAACAGGCCGGCGGTTGCCGCGGCCGCGTGAACCGATGTCGCGTTGCCGTCGATGATTGGCGCTCCGGGACCAGCGAGTTTCGCCTGATAGGTGAATACCTGATCGAACGCATAGAGGCCCGGAGGAGGATTGGACGCACCATTCCCCACGACAAGTCCCGGCTTCTGCGCATAGCCGGCGTAGCCGAATTCAAACGACTGTGCGGATCGAGGCAGCAGCCCGCAAGCTGCAACGGTGCCGATCAGCAAGAGCTTCAGCTTCATATCGTTTCCCCCATGCCGTCGCTTGTGCGCCGTGATTGGTTTGCATCCCGGAACCCGTGACCGCGAAATGCACGGTCACCGAACTGATCCGGGCGCGTGACAATCTTTGCGGGACGCAGCAGCGCGTCTTGACTGTTCGCGCCAATCTGCACGGAAGCGCGCGGAGGATGAGCTGTCCGCCTGCCTTGCCGGCGTGGCCCGACCCGGCCGTGCCACCCGCGCCGCGGAGATCCATCAGGCGTGAAGTGTCAAGTCAGGGCATTTCGCATGGCCTAGCGTGGGTGGCTGGACTGTCGGTCGGAACCACCCGGTCGTGCCGAGAAAGCGGGTGGAGCCGAAACGGCAGTCTCGACGTCAGACGACTGGCGATCGGAAGGGTAGGGAATGGCGGCGTGTTGCGTTCGCGCACTCGCATGGGCCGTACAGCAGGGCAAGGTCGACGATGAGCAACGAGAGGCGCCAAAAGACAAAGGCGGTCGCGCAGCATCCCCTGGATCCGCTGACTGTCGAAGAGATCAGGACTGCGTGCAATCTGGTGGCGATCACGTCGCGGTCGAGGGACCATTGCAGGTTTCCGCTCGTGCGTCTCGAAGAGCCCGGTAAGGAGCATCTTCGCCGCCAACCGGACGGAGAAACAATGCCGCGGCAGGCGTTCGTCCTGACACTCGACAGCGCGACGGGGGAGGCGGTCGAGCATATCGTCGATCTGACGCGGGGCGCCATCGTTCAACGGCGCCCTCTGCGGAATTCTACGGCGCCGTATGGTCAACCTCCGATCATGCTGGAAGACGTCTTGCGATGCGAAGAAATCGTCAAGGCGGATGCCGGTTGGCGAGCCGCCATGCGTCGCCGCGGCGTGACGGAGCAACAGATCAAGCTTGTTCAGGTCGACCCGTTTTCCGCCGGCTTTTTTGATCGAAGCTTCGAGCAAGGGAGCCGCATCGTCCGCGCCGTGAGCTATTTCCGTGAAGATATTCAGGACAATGGCTATGCGCGGCCGATCGAGGGCGTGGTTGCGGTTGTTGACCTCGTCCTCGGAAAGGTGGTGGACCTCAGCGATGACGAGCCGGTCATTCCAATTCCTGCAAAGAAGCGAAACTATGCAGCAGCCTTGAACCGGTCGCCACGTGCGGACATCAAGCCGCTCAACATCGAACAGCCCGACGGTCCGAGTTTCCGCGTGAATGGCTGGCAGGTCGATTGGCAGAAGTGGAGCTTTCGGGTCGGCTTCACGCCGCGAGAGGGGCTTGTGCTGCACCAGCTTGCGTATCAGGACGGGGATCGGAAGCGGTCGCTCATTCATCGGGCCAGTGTCACCGAAATGGTCGTGCCGTACGCCGATCCGACCACCAATCATTATTGGAAATCGGCGTTTGACGCAGGCGAGTATGGCCTAGGCGTGCTCGCGAATGCCCTGGAGCTCGGATGCGATTGCCTCGGCAATATTCACTATTTCGACGTTCCGGCGGCCAGCTGCTTCGGCGAGCCCCAGGTGATGAAGAACGCGATTTGCATGCACGAGGAGGATTACGGAATCCTTTGGAAGCACTACGAGTTCCGCAACGGTCTCTTTGAAGTACGCCGCTCGCGGCGATTGGTCATCAGCTTCTTTGCGACGGTCGGCAATTATGACTACGGCTTCTACTGGTACCTTTACCAGGATGGGACGATCCAGCTGGAGGCCAAGCTCACCGGAATTGGACCGACCGGCATTGCCGCGTGTTCCATCGCCTGATGTCGCGCAGGGCGCGTCTCTATACCGAGATGCTGACCA
>CALRXG020000590.1:0-4458 GCA_943372075.1 Bordetella parapertussis
GCGATGCCCTGGAGCGCCATCTTCTTTTGCACTTCGGGACTGGTTGCCCATTGCACGAAGTACCAGGCCGCATCCGGCTGCTTGCTACGCGAGGACACGGCCATGCCCCAGCCGATCGTCGTCGGCACCTGCCCTGCCTCGCCGGCCGGGAACGGAAGCAGGCCGGTATCCTTGAGACGCGCGCCGCCGTCCATCACCGTGCGCAGTTCATTGGAGGATTCGAACGCCATCGCGGCGCGGCCGCTGCGATAGAGCGCGGAAATCTGCTGGAAGCTGTAGTTGACGACACCGGGCGGACCGAAGTCGCGCAGCAAGCGGCTGTAGGTGTCGAGAGCTTCCTTGCCCTTGGCGGAGCACAGGTTCGACTTGCCATTGGCGATGTAGCTGCCGCCGACATTGTGCAGCATGTTGCTGAACGTATAGGCGATCGCGGGTTTCAGACCGCGCGAGACGAACGGCGTGACCGCGCTGTCGCAGGTCTTGATCTTCGCGGCGGCCGCCTCGACGTCCTTGATGGTGTTCGGCGCCTCGATGCCGCATTTCTTGAAGATGTCGGTGCGGTAATAGAAGATCGGCCCTTCGATGTTCATCGGCATGCTGGTCAGCTTGCCGCCGAAGGTGGCGGCCTTCAGCAGGGCCTGGCTGAGCCCGGCCGGGTCGTACTCCTTGGCCACGTCGTTCTTGGCCATCGCGCTGAGATCGGTATACCAACCGGCGGCGGAGAACTGCTCGCCCTCGCGCGAGGGCAGCGTCATGAACACGTCGACCTCGTCGCTGTTGGCATTCATGACCGTGACCAGCCGCTGACGCATCTGCTGTTCCTGATAGCCGTCGACCTTCAGCGTCATGCCGGTCAGCTTCTCGAAATCGGCCTTGTAGGTCAGCAGCGCCTGCGAGACGGGATTGTTGTTGGCGAGAAAGGTGACGGTCTTGCCCTTGAACTTCATCCAGTCGAAATCGGCGGCGTGCGCCTGCGCGCCGACCGAGGCCACCACAAGAACCGGCAGCGCGACATGCGTCGCTAACATCCTGGCCTTCATCGAACTCTCCTCCCGGCTGGCCACCTTTGGTCGGCGGCCTCTTTTACACACGTTCTTGTAAACGGTTACATCCTAAGCCTCACGACGGCCGTGTCAAGCAATGGACAACCGCTGCAATCTGCGGCAGATTTGTACCGTTGACACGACCAATCGACCACAAAGTCAAATGTAACGTTACATTCATGAGACTGACGAACGCCAGGGCTGCAAAGCAGGGCATCCGGGCCGTCGCGGCCCGCGCCGGCGTGTCGACGGCGTCGGTGTCGCGCGCCCTCAACAATCCCGATGCGGTGAGCCCCTCGCTGCGGGCGCGCATCGAGCAGGCCATCGAGGCGCTGGGCTACATCCCGCATGCGCCGGCGCGCATCCTGTCGTCACGACGTTCCCGCACCCTCGGTGCGATCGTGCCGACCATCGACAACACGATGTTCGCGCGCGGCATCGCCTCGCTCCAACAATATCTTTCGTCGGTCGGATACATGCTGTTCCTCACCACGAGCGGATACGATCTGGATGTCGAATTGCAGCAGGCGCGCAACCTGATCAGCCGTGGCGTCGACGGCCTCGTGCTGCGCGGCGATTGCCATCACGACGGATTGCGCAAGCTGCTCGCCGACAACGCGGTGCCCTTCATCAATGTCGGCATCTACCAGCCGGACCGGCCCTACCCTTGCGTCGGAACCAACAACGAAGCCGCGGCCCACCGCGCGGCCACGCATGTCATCGAGCTCGGTCACCGCCGCATCGGGATCGTCTCGGCACTTCAGCACAACAACGACCGCGCCAGCGCGCGCGTCGCCGGTTTCCGGCGGGCGATGACCGAGCATCACCTCGAATTGCCTGCACGATGGCATGTCGAGGTGCCCTATACGCTCGACGACGCACGCGAAGCGGCACGCTACCTCCTCAATCTCGAGGACCGTCCGACGGCCGTGGTGTGCGGCAACGACGTCATTGCCTACGGCGTGTTGCTCGAGGCGGAGCGCAGCGGATTTTCGGTGCCACGCGATCTCTCCGTGGTCGGTTTCGACGACCTCGACTGGAGCCGCCATTTGCGGCCGAGCCTGACCACGATCCACGTTCCGACCGGGGAAACCTGGCAGCGCGCCGGAGAATACCTGGTCCGCAGCCTCGCCGGCGAACAGGCGATCATGCATCGCGAAATCGATTTTTCGCTCGTGGTCCGGGAATCGACGGCCGCGCCCTCCAAGCCCTGAAATGAGATCCTGCCGATGAGTTCCAATTTCTCTCTCGCCCCCGGCTTCCATGCTGTCGTGATCGGCGGCGCCGGCGACATCGGCGCGGCCATCAGCAACCAGTTCTGCGATCTCGGGGCGACGGTGACCGCAACCGGCGCCAATGAGGCCGACCTTGCGCGCACGCTGCTCAAACCGCGCGCCGGCCTCGCGCTCGCCACGCTCGACGTGACGAATGACGACGCCGTCATATCATTCGCCAAGCGGCACCAGCGCGTCGACGCGCTGGTCAATTGCGCCGGTATTCTCGCCCGCGACAAGGAGTTCGAGATCGAGACCTTCATGAAGGTGCTCGACGTCAATCTCGCCGGTACCTTCCGGACCTGCATGGCATTTCGTCCGATGCTGGCCGAAAGCAAGGGTTCGATCGTCAACATCGCCTCGATGAATGCGACGTTGGCGCTGCCGCGGATCCCGGCGTATTGCGCCAGCAAGGGCGGCGTCGTGATGCTGACCAAGGCGCTCGCGCTGAAGTGGGCCGAAGAAGGCATCCGCGTCAACGCGGTCGCGCCCGGCTATATCGAAACGGCGATCAACGCGGCAGGCCGCACCGACCGCGCGCATTTTCAGCGCATCGCGGACCGCACCGCGTTCAAACGCTGGGGACAGCCGGAGGACATCGCTGGCGCAGTCGCCTTCCTCTGCATGCCGGCCTCGCAATACGCGACCGGCACCGTGGTTGCAGTCGACGGCGGATTTCTTGCCGGCTGAGTCGGCCTCAGCCTTTCAGCGCGGTCACGACCACCTCGATCAATGCCCCGCCACCAAGATCGGCCACGCCGACGGTGGCGCGTGCCGGCAGGTTGTCGCCAAAGAATTCGGTCCAGGCCTGGTCCATCTCCTTCTTCTTGGCAAGGTCAGTGACGAAGAT
The DNA here is from genome assembly GCA_943372075.1 of Bordetella parapertussis. Lineage (GTDB taxonomy): Bacteria > Pseudomonadota > Alphaproteobacteria > Rhizobiales > Xanthobacteraceae > Bradyrhizobium. Next base: position 3,168 of record CALRXG020000590.1, read on the forward strand.
CGAGGCGCTGACGACGCGCGTCGTGTCGGTTCCGGCTTCCTTCAGATAGCCTGCGATCTTGCCGAGGATGTTGCGGGTCTGCTCGCCAATCGAGACGCTGGTGTCGTCGGCGATGGTGCCTCCCAGAAAGACGAAGCCGTTCGCTTCGACGGCACGATGCATGATGGGTGTACGGATGCTGCGGGTGATGCTCATGATGTCCTCTCGTTAGAGCGTTGAAGGATGGAAACGGTCGATACCGAGATCGCCGATCCGGGTCTGGGTGCCACCATTGGCGATCAGCTCCGCCATCACGGCGCCGGCACCGGGGCCGAGCTGGAAGCCGTGCAGCGAGAAGCCGAACTGGTGATAGAGCCCCTTGTGCAGGGCGCTCGGCCCGAACACCGGGAGATCGTCCTTCATCCTCGCCTCGATACCGGCCCAGGCCCGCATGATCGACGCATCGCGCATCACCGGAAACAGCTCGAACACCGTGCGCGCACTGATCGCGAGGCCCTTCCAGTCCAGCACCGTCTCGTTGCGGTCCTGGTCGGCTGTCGCCAGATGCCCACCGCCGATCAACACGGTGCCGTTTGAAAACTGTTTGAACGACAGCTTGCGGCCGCGCAGGATCACGACGGGATCGATGAAATGCGGCACGCGCGAAGTGATCATCAGCATCGGCGCGACGGTCTCGACCGGCACCGGCTCGCCAAGATCAGCCGCGATCCGCCCCGCCCAGGCACCGGCCGCATTGACCAGCACGGGAGCGGCGTAGCTGTCGGCACCGGCATCGACGTGCCAGAGGCCGTCGCTCTGCCGGATGTTGGTGGCGGCCACGCCCTCGCGCACGATGGCGCCGAGCCGCTCGGCCTTGCGACGGAATGCGGTCGTCGTCTGCGCCGGGTTGGCGGCGCCGTCGCGGCGCGAGACCACGCCGCCGGGACAACTGTCGGCGACCGCCGGCACCAGCCGCCGCAGCTCGGCCGCGCCGATCAGTTCCTCATGGGTGAAGCCGAGCGCATTCAGCTCCGCCACGCGCGTGCGGTAGGTCGCGAGCTCGTCCTCGTTTTCCGCGACGAGGACCTGGCCGTGGCTCTCGAAACTGCAATCATCATCGACAAGCTCGGTGATCCTCTCCCAGATTCCCATCGAGCGGATCGAGAGCGGAATCTCGGGAATGTGTCGTGCGAGCTGGCGCACGCCGCCGGCGTTGACACCTGAGGCATGCCGGCCGGCATAGTCCTTCTCGATCAGCACCGGCTTCATGCCGGCGAGACATAGATGCAGCGCGGTCGAGCAACCGTGGATG
>CALRXG020000591.1:0-4448 GCA_943372075.1 Bordetella parapertussis
CACGCTGTCGTCGGGGCTCAACGAGATCGGCTTCATCAAATGGGTCGCCGAGGGGTACGCCAAGCCGCTCTCCGGGACGTCGCCGCTCGCCGGAATCATCCTGCTGGTGTCGTTCTTCTTCTGGATCCACTATTTCTTCTCGAGCATCACCTCGCATACCGCGGCGGTGCTGCCGGTGGTGCTGGCGGTCGGCTCGAGCATTCCGGGCCTGCCGGTGCAGACCTTGATGCTGCTATGCGTGTATTCGCTGGGGCTGATGGGCGTGATCTCGCCCTACGCCACCGGACCGGCGCCGATGTATTACGGTAGCGGCTATATCGGCAAAGGCGACTTCTGGAAGTTCGGGCTGATCTTCGGTGTGATCTACTTTGCCGGATTGTTGCTGATCGTGTTGCCCTGGCTACAGTCGATCGGGTAAAATAGCCACAATCCGGCGTGAAACAGCGCTCGACCGGGAAGGAGGGGCCATCCTTTCCGAATCTTAACGCGCTTTGTCAGACGGAAGCGTTCAAAATGCTTCCTCGAATGCGGCGCGCGCCGGCTCTAGGGGACACATAGAGCTGCGCGAGCTCATTCGTGTTTCCTCGTGGGCAGGTTATGGACCAGCAGATCAAAGACCCGTCGATCGTCGCACCTGAACCCGTCAAGCGAGCGTCACGCTGGCCGGGGATACTGACGGGATTGCTCGTGCTGGCGGTGCTCGCCGGCATCGTCTGGTGGACGCGCCAGCAGGCCGCGCCGCAACAGGCCGGCGGCGGCCGCAATGCCGGGCCGATGTCGATCGTGCCGGAGACGATCGGCAAGGGCGATATCGGCGTCAGCCTCAACGCGCTCGGCACCGTGACCTCGCTCGCCACCGTGACGATCAGGAGCCAGATCAGCGGCTACCTGATGAAGATCGATTTCAAGGAAGGCGATGAGGTCAAGAAGGGTGACCTGATCGCCGAGATCGATTCGCGGCCCTATGAGGCGACGCTGGCGCAGGCCAAGGGCAATCTGGCGCGCGACGAGGCGCAGCTGAAGGGCGCCCAGGTCGATCTCACGCGCTACCAGAACCTCGCCACCCAGAACGCGGTGCCGCATCAGACGCTCGACACCCAGGTCGCGCTGGTCGCGCAGTACCAGGGCACGGTCGAAGCCGACCGTGCCGCGGTGAAGTCGGCCGAGGTGAACCTGGCGTATTGTCACATCGTGTCGCCGATCAACGGGCGGGTCGGACTGCGTCAGGTCGATCTCGGCAACTACGTGACGCCGGGCGACACCAATGGTCTGGTGGTGATCACGCAGCTCGAGCCGATCAGCGTGCTGTTCACGCTGCCGGAAGACAATCTGCAGGCGGTCAAGAAGCGGCTGAAGGAGGGCGCCGTGCTGCCGACGGCGGCCTATGACCGCAGCGGCGCCCACAAGCTCGCCGACGGCTCGCTGCAGACCTTCGACAGCCAGATCGATCCGACCACCGGCACGATCAAGCTGCGCGCCCAGTTCGAGAACGAGGATCGCGCGCTGTATCCGAACCAGTTCGTCAACATCCGCCTGCTGCTCGACACCCACAAGGACGCCACGACGATGTCGACGGCGGGAATCCAGCGCGGCGTCCCGGGCACCTTCGTCTACCTCGTCAATGCCGACAGCACGGTCTCGGTGCGGCCGGTCAAGCTCGGCGTCACCGACGGTGACCGGGTCGAGGTGCTGTCGGGGCTCGTGGCTGGTGACCGCATCGTGATCGACGGCGCCGACAAGCTGCGCGAGGGGGCCAAAGTGGTGGTGCGCTCCGCAGCCGATGCCGCGAACCCGGCCGGCGCCGCCAAGGGGCCTGCGAACGGGGCCGCCAAGGGAGGCGGCGCGGGAGATGGCAAGGCTGGCGCGGCTCCCGACAAGGCGGGAGGCGGCAACCATAAGCGGTCCGAGGACGGGCAGACCAAATGAACCCGTCTCGGCCATTCATCCTGCGGCCGGTGGCGACGACCCTGATGATGATCGCCATCATGCTGTCGGGCATGCTGGCGTTCAGATTTCTGCCGGTCGCGGCGCTGCCGGAAGTCGACTATCCGACCATCCAGGTCCAGACCTTCTATCCCGGCGCCAGCCCGGACGTGATGACGTCGTCGGTGACGGCGCCGCTCGAGGTCCAGTTCGGCCAGATGCCGAATTTGAACCAGATGAGCTCGGTGAGCTCCGCGGGCTCGTCGGTGATCACCTTGCAATTCGGCCTGTCGATCTCGCTCGACGTCGCCGAGCAGGAAGTGCAGGCCGCCATCAACGCCGCCGGCAATCTGCTGCCGTCGGACCTCCCCGCGCCACCGATCTACGCCAAGGTCAATCCGGCTGACGCGCCGATCCTGACCCTTGGCCTGACGTCGAAGACCATGCCGCTGACGCAGGTGCAGGATTTCGTCGATACGCGGCTGGCGCAGAAGATCTCGCAGCTGCCCGGCGTCGGCCTCGTCAGCATCAGCGGCGGCCAGCGGCCCGCGGTGCGCATCCAGGCCGACATCCGCAAGCTCGCTGCCTACGGCCTCAACATCGACGATCTCCGCACCACGCTCGGCAATGCCAACGTCAACACGCCGAAGGGCAATTTCGACGGCGCGATGCGCGCCTACACCATCAATGCCAACGACCAGATCCGCAATGCCATCGACTACCGCTCGCTGATCATCGCCTACAAGAACGGCTCGCCGGTCCGGCTGTCCGACGTCGGCAACGTGGTCGACGGCGCGCAGAACGACAAGCTCGGCGCCTGGATGAACGAGACGCCGGCGATCATCCTCAACATCCAGCGCCAGCCCGGCGCCAACGTGATCTCGGTCGTTCAGGGCATCAAGGACCTGCTGCCGCAGCTGCAGGCGACGCTGCCGGCCGCGATCGACCTCAACATCCTGACCGACCGCACCGTGACGATCCGGGCCTCGGTGCGCGACGTCGAATACGAGCTGTCGCTGGCGGTGGTCCTGGTCGTGCTGGTGATCTTCGTGTTCCTGCGCTCGACGCGCGCCACGTTGATCCCGAGCCTGTCGGTGCCGCTCTCGCTGGTCGGCACGCTGGGAGCGATGTATCTGTTCGGCTTCAGCCTGAACAATCTGTCGCTGATGGCGCTGACGATTGCGACCGGCTTCGTGGTCGACGACGCCATCGTCGTGATCGAGAACATCTCGCGCTACATCGAGGAGGGCGAAAGCCCGCTCGAGGCGGCCCTGAAGGGATCCGAGCAGATCGGCTTCACCATCATCTCGCTGACGGTGTCGCTGATCGCGGTGTTGATCCCGCTGTTGTTCATGGGCGACGTCGTCGGCCGCCTGTTCCGCGAATTCGCGATCACGCTGTCGGTCACGATCCTGATCTCCGCGGTGGTGTCGCTGACGTTGGTGCCGATGGCCTGCGCCAAGCTGCTGAAGCCGGAGAGCATGGCGCGCGAGAACACCTTCCAGCGGCTCAGCCGGGAGGGGTTCGACCATGTCATTGCGATCTATGGCCGGATGCTCAACTGGGTGCTGGACCGGCAGCCGCTGGTGCTGCTGGTCGCGCTCGCCACGTTCGGCCTGACCGCGCTGCTCTACGTCGTCATCCCCAAGGGCTTCTTTCCGGTGCAGGACACCGGCGTGATCCAGGCGATCTCCGAGGCGCCGCAATCGGTCTCGTATGCGGCGATGGCCGAGCGGCAGCAGCGGCTCGCCAGCGCGATCCTGAAGGACCCCGATGTGGAGAGCCTGTCGTCGTTCATCGGCGTCGACGGCACCAACACCACGCTCAACAGCGGCCGCATCCTGATCAATCTGAAGCCGCATGAGCAGCGCAAGTCCGGTGTCGCGACCGTGATGGACCGGATCAAGGCCAGCACGGCCGATCTGACCGGGATCACGCTCTATATGCAGCCGGTCCAGGACCTGACCATCGAAGGCACGGTGAGCCGGACGCAGTATCAGTTCATCCTGCAGGACGCCGATCCGAACGAACTCGCGGAGTGGACGCCGAAGCTGGTCGACAAGCTGCGCGAGCTGCCCGAACTCAGCGACGTCTCCAGCGATATCTCCGCGCAGGGGCTTTCGGTGTTCGTCGACATCGACCGCGACCAGGCCGCACGCTTCGGCATCACGCCGGCCACCATCGACAATGCGCTCTACGATTCCTACGGCCAGCGCATCGTCTCCACGGTGTTCACCAATTCGAACCAATACCGGGTGATCCTGGAGGCCGATCCGTCGTTGCAGACTTCGCTGGATTCGTTGTCGTCGATCTATCTGCCGTCATCGGTGGGCTCGACGCCGGTGCCGCTGTCTGTGATGGCCAAGATGCGGGTCGAGACCGCACCGTTGCAGGTCTCGCATCTCGGCCAATTCCCGTCGGCGACCGTGTCGTTCAATCTGGCGCCGGGCGCCTCGCTCGGCGCAGCGGTGACGGCGATCAAGCAGGCGCAGGCCGACATCAACCAGCCGCTCGGCATGATCACG
>CALRXG020000592.1:0-4420 GCA_943372075.1 Bordetella parapertussis
GAGGAACAGAAGGGCCGCCACCAGGGCGGCAGCAAGTGGATCGGCACCGCCGGCACCTCGCCGTTCGGCGCCCATGGCTATAATCCCGAAGGCGTGCGGATCGGGCAGGAGAAGAACCGCAACAACCGCGCCGTGAAGGTGTGGGACAAGCGCGAGTTCAAGGACCTCGACGGCAATGTCGAGCTCGGCATCCGCAACATCAAGGTGGCGCTGCGGCGGCTGCGCAAGTTCGCCCGCACCGGCGCGCCGGACGAGCTCGACCTCGACACCACGATCAAGGAGACCGCCAACCACGGCTATCTCGACGTGCACATGCGCCCCGAGCGGCGCAACGCGGTCAAGGTGCTGGTGTTCTTCGATATCGGCGGCTCGATGGATTCGCATATCGAGCAGGTCGAGGAATTGTTCTCGGCCGCCAAGAGCGAATTCAAGCACATGGAATATTTCTACTTCCACAACTGCCTCTATGAAGGCGTCTGGAAGCAGAACAAGCGGCGCTTCACCGATCGCACCCCGACCTGGGACGTGCTGCACAAGTACCCGCACGACTACAAGGTGGTGTTCGTCGGCGACGCCTCGATGTCGCCTTACGAGATCATGGTGCCGGGCGGCTCGGTCGAGCATGTCAACGAAGAGGCCGGCTCGGTCTGGCTCGACCGCATCACCCGCACCTATCCGCACACGGTGTGGCTCAATCCGGTGGCACAGAAGCACTGGGACTATTCGGAATCGACCACCATCATCCGCCGCCTGTTCTCCGAGCGCATGTATCCGATCACGATCGAGGGCCTGGAGAACGCGATGCGGGAGCTGGTGCGCTAAACGCACAACGCGTCGCGCGCCGCCGGGCGCGCCAACAACATCAGGGAGAGCCCCATGCCCCAGACCATCCATCGCGGCATCAAGGTGATGATCGACGAGGCCAATGCCGAAATCGAGACCATCAGCGCGGCCGATGCGATCACGATGATCGGCAAGAACGACGTCGTCATCGTCGACATCCGCGATCCCCGCGAGATCGAGCGCGACGGCAAGATCCCCGGCGCGTTCTCCTGCACCCGCGGCATGCTGGAATTCTGGATCGATCCGAACAGCCCCTATGCCAAGCCGATCTTCCAGGAAGACAAGAAGTTCATCTTCCACTGCGCCGGCGGCCTCCGCTCGGCGCTCGCCGCCAAGACCGCGAAGGACATGGGCCTGAAGCCGGTTGCGCATATGGGCGGCGGCTTCGCCGCCTGGCGCGAGGCCGGCGGCCCGATCGAGGCGTGGGAGCCGAAGAAGAAGGGCTGAGGCCCGCAGGGACATCAGATCATGACCGTTGCCGACGATCCGCTCGTTTCGACCGAATGGCTGGCCGCGCATCTTGGCGATGCCAACGTCAAGCTGCTCGACGCGACCTTCAAGCTGCCGGGCGTGCTGCCGCTGCCGAAGGATGATTATCTCGCAGCCCATCTGCCCGGCGCGGTGTTCTTCGACGTCGACGCGGTGTCGGATCACTCCAATCCGCTGCCGCATATGTTTCCCAGCGCCGAGCAATTCGGCCGCGACGTCGGCGGGCTCGGCGTCAGCAATGCCGACACCGTCGTGATCTACGATGCCGGCGGCTGGGTCGCGGCGCCGCGCGCATGGTGGATGTTCCTGTCCTACGGCCATCGCAACGTGCGCATCCTCAATGGCGGTTTGAAGAAGTGGCGCGCCGAGGGGCGGGCGGTCGAGAGCGGCGAGGTGACGCCGAAGCCCGCGACCTTCAAGGCGAGCTACGATCCGAAGCGGGTGCGCAGCATCGAGCAGATGATCGCCAATGTCGAAAGCCGCAAGGAGCAGGTGATCGACGCGCGCGCCGCCGAGCGCTTCGAGGGCCGCGCGCCCGAGCCGCGGCCCGGCATCCGCGCCGGTCACATTCCGGGCGCCCGCAACGTGCCCTATAGCCAATTGTTCGATGCCGCGACCGGCGAGATGAAGCCGCTCGACGATCTGCGCAAGTCGTTCACGGGTGCCGGCGTCAAGCTCGATGCGCCTGTTATCACGAGCTGCGGCTCCGGTGTCTCGGCTGGCGTGCTGACGCTCGCGCTCTACCGGATCGGTGTCACCGACACCGCGCTCTATGACGGCTCATGGTCGGAATGGGGCCAGGCAAGCGGGCCGCCGATTGCGACGGGGCCGGCCTAAGCAATACTCCTAAAGCGGCATGAGTTTTGGTTGAATCGGCTTGGCGCGGTCTTGTTTCACTTCTCCCCGGCGGGGAGAGGTCGGATTGCGAAGCAATCCGGGTGAGGGCTCTTGCTCTCTCGATAGACCGTAACCCCTCACCCGATTTGCTGCGCAAATCGACCTCTCCCAAGGGAGAGGTGAACTTTCGACGCTGTTCCAGCTCAACCTAATCTCGTCATGCTTCAGCGCCGGGTGAGCGGCACCAGGATCGGATTGCCGAACGGATCGAGCTGCTGCTGCTGAACGGCCTGTCGAACCGGCCGTGCACGGACGATCCGCCGCCGCTCCTTGCGAAGCGCCGGCTTGCTGGTTGCGTTGTGCTCCGGCTTCTTCTTCGTCTCGGCGGTCTTCGGCGCAGCCGGCGCTTCGATGACGACTTCCGGTCCGCCCAGCGTCGCGATCCTGGTCTCGGCTGCGATGGTCTCCGGCGACGGTGGCAGCACCGGCTCCGGTGCAGCCATTGTCGCGGCCGGTGCAACGGGCGCGGGAGCGCCGGCGGCGGCCGGCGGATCAGGCATCGCGGCGACCTTGGTCTCGGCGGCGGCCGGGGCTGCTTCGGCGGCAACCGGGGCAGGCTGCGGGGCCGGTGAGGGATCAGCGGCCGGCGCTTGCGGAGCCGCCTCGGCGGGCTGTGCCGGCGCAGGCGTCTCCGCCGCCTGGGTGTCCGGCTTGGCCGGCGCGGACGGGACCGGATCATCAGACTTCACCGCGGCGAGCTTCTCCGGCTCGGCCGCAGGTGCTGCCTCAGCGGGCGCAGCCGGCTCGGACGCCGCCGGGGTGGCGGGTGCCGCGCTGTCGGCGGTCACCTTGTCGGCGGTCACGTTGTCGCCAGGGGACGGCTCGACCCGGACCATCGCGAGCACGGGTTGTGTTTCGGCCTGTTGGGCGAATTGCGGCTCGGGCGGCGCCCTGCGGGCTGGGATGCTGGCGAATTCCTCATGCGCCGCGCGAAACAGCGCGGCTGCCCCGAGCCCGAACACCAGAAGCGACGTCGCCAGCACGATCGCAGCGAACAGGAAACGAAGGCCGGGGAGCATGGGCGCGGGTTCCCCCTTCTACGGGAGGGTGTCGATGTCGAGGGAACGCGGTGACCACACAAAAAGCCGGCATCGTGAGCGCGAATCAGGCCGATTCGAGGATATCGCAACGCTCCGGGACTGTTTGTTACAAAATGCGGGCGATTGATGACTTTGGCCACGTAGACGGACTTTGCCCGGCCGTGAGACATCTTTGCCGCAGCGCTGATGCGAATTCACAATATGCCCGAAATAGCCCGGGTTTCGCGGAATTGTCTTGAATGCGCCGCTATCTTCCTGCATTGGGCCGTTAACGGTCCGGTGTGGCTTGGGGACTATACAAGAGCAATGATGATCAACCGCATTCTGACGATCTGCGCTGCCGCGGCTCTCGGCGTGGCAGGAACTTCGCTTGCGCATGCGCAGCAGGGTTATCCGGCTCCCCAGGGCACTGCCTATTCGACGGCGCCCCAGCCCTATCAGCAGGGCAACATGCCGGATTTCGACGCTCTCAACGACGATGAAGATGCGCCGCGCAATTCCGCAGCGCTGCCGCCGCCAGGTCCGGTGATGTCGCCTGACGACCCGCGCTATGGCCGTCCGATGAACGCGCCGCCGGCCTATTCCGATCGCGGTGCGCCGACCGGCCCTGTGATGTCGCCCGACGATCCGCGCTATGGTCGTCCGATGAACGCGCCGGTCTATTCCGACCGCGGCGCGCCGACCGGTCCCGTGATGTCGCCCGATGATCCGCGCTACGGCCGGCCGATGGGGCCGCCGCCGGTGATCTATGGCGATCGTGGCGGCCCGCAGCAGGCCAATCGCGACAATGGCGTTCCGGCCGCTGGCGTATCCTATGGCGACGACCGCGGCGGCACGCGTCCGCCCGAGGGCGTAACCGGAGCCGTGCCGCAGCAGCAGGCGCCGGTCGATGCCGATGGCAAGCCGGTGCAGATCGCAGCGCTGCCGCCCGACGACCAGCCGGAAGACGGCCCGGCGCAGCTGGCGCCGAACCTGCGTCGCCAGGAAGTGGCGTTCGCGACCAAGGAGCCGGCCGGCACGATCGTGGTCGATACGCCGAACACCTATCTCTATTACATCCTCGGCAATGGCCGGGCGATCCGTTACGGCGTCCGTGTCGGCCGCGATGGCTTCACCTGGACCGGCGTGCAGAAGATCACCCGCAAGGCGGA
>CALRXG020000593.1:0-4419 GCA_943372075.1 Bordetella parapertussis
TCTCGGCGCCGGTCGTCCCCGAGACGATCGATCCCGGCAACGGCGCGCCTGTCGATCTTGCAAGCTTCGAATGCCGCGACATCAATCGCAGCACGGTCGTCCAGCGGGTCTGCTACAGCACAGCGGACCGCGCGCTGCTGGTCGCAGTCAGCGGCAGTTACCAGCGCTATTGCGGCGTGCCCGTCGAAACCTTCGACGCGCTGATGAGCGCACCGTCGATGGGCATCTATCTCAACCGCGTGCTGCGGATCGCAGGCGCCGACGGCCGGTACGCGTGCAAGACGTCGTGACCTCGGCGCGTCGAAAACGCTCTAATCGGTCAGCATCGCACCGACGTCGGCCTCGGCGACGACCTGGCCGTTGACCTTGGCGTCGCCGTGAAACCACCACATCGTCTTGCGGCGGCCGAGCGAGCGCATGTGGTATTCGATGGTGTCGCCGGGCATCACCGGCTTCCTGAACTTGCACTTGTCGATGGTGAGGAAATAGACCGCGCGCGGCTTCTCGGTGCCGTCGACCGACTTTATGCCGATCACGCCGGCGGTCTGCGCCATCGCCTCGATCATCATCACGCCGGGATAGACCGGCCGATCCGGGAAGTGCCCCTGGAACGGCGGCTCGTTGAAGGTGACGTTCTTGATGCCGATGCCGCTGTAGTCGGTGCGGATCTTGACGACCCGATCGATCAGCAACATCGGAAAGCGATGCGGGAGCGTCTTCAGGATATCGTTGATATCCACGAGCTCGAACCTGACCGGTGCCTCCTCCATCACTCCTTACCCTCGCCTTTTGTTTCGTTGTCGCGCACCAGGCGCTCGACAGCGATGATTTCCCTGAACCACTGCTTGGTCGGCTTGGCAAAATGCCCGCCCCAACGGCCATTGGCCGGGATGTCGTCCTTGACCGCGCTCATCGCCGTCACCTGGGCACCGTCGCCGATCTTGAGGTGGTTGTTGATGCCCACCTTGGCGCCGAGCGCGACATTGTCGCCGATCGTGAGGCTGCCTGCGAGCCCGATCTGGGCCGCGAGCAGGCAGTGCCTGCCGATGATCACATTGTGGCCAATCTGGACCTGGTTGTCGACTTTGGTGCCCTCGCCGATCACGGTGTCGCGCAGGGAACCGCGGTCGATGGTCGAGCCGGCGCCGACCTCGACATGGTTCTGGATCACCACGCGGCCGGTCTGCGGCACCTTCACATGTCCCGCCGGGCCGAAGAAGATGAAGCCGTAGCCGTCCTGGCCGATATTGCAGCCGGGATGGATCAGCACATTGTTGCCGATCAGCGCGAACTGAATGGTGGTCTTGGCGCCGACATTGCAGTCGCGGCCGATCTTGACGTCGGCCCCGATCACCGCGCCGGCCCCGATGATGGTGCCCGAGCCGATCTCGACCCGCGGGCCGATCACGACCAGCGGATCGACGATGACGCCGTCCTCGAGACGCGCGGTGGGATCGATGATCGCCGACGGCGCGATGCCTTCGGTACCGAACCAGGATTGCGGCCGCAGCGCGTCGGCGTGCCATTGGCGGGCGAGTTCGACGAACACCTGGAACGGTTTCGCGGCCCGCAGCACGACGGTGCCCTTGGGCACCTGCGCCTCGAAGCGCGGGCTGACGAGGCAGGCGCCGGCCTTGGTGGCGGCGAGCTGGTCGGCGTATTTGAGATTATCGAAAAAGGCGAGATGCATCGGACCGGCCTCGTCGAGCGAGGCCAGTCCCCTGATCTGAAGCGCGCCCCTTTCGGGGTCGACCAGTTGCGCCTTCGTCAGCGCGGCGATTTCAGCCAGCGTTGACGAAGGAGGACTCTTGAAGAAGATCGGCTGCGCCATTCCATCCGTCGCAGTCCGGTCGGCTAGCGGACTTAGAAAGTCGTACCGCCGCCAAACCGGAATTCTTGCACGCGGTCATACGCACCCTTGGTCAGCGGCACCGCGTAGTCGAAGCGCAGCGGACCAAACGGCGACTGCCAGATCAGACCGACACCGACCGAGGTACGGACAACCTTGCTGTCGTCATACTGCAGGCCGAGGCAGGTGCCCGGCGACGGCGGGTTGTTGGTCGGCTTGATACAGCCGGGCGTGTTGACCTCGCCCGTCGCCGTCCACGAGGACGGTCCCTGGTAGTCGTACAGGCCGCCGGCGTCGGCATAGACCGCGCCCTTGAGCCCGACTTCCTTCGGCAGGAACCAGAACGGCATCTGCAGTTCCGCCGACACGCCCCAATACTTGGTGCCGCCGATGGCGTCCTGGGTGCCGTAGGGATTGATGTCACGCGGACCGATGCCGTTCGGCGCGAAGCCGCGGACCAGGTTCGGGCCCATCTGGAAGTGATCCAGCATACGCAGCTCGGTGCTGCCCAGCTTGTTCAGGATACCGCCTTGGGCGTGGATCACGCCGACGATGTCCGAGACCAGCGGGGTGTAGTACTTCGCGTCGATCGCGCTCTTGATGTAGCTGACGTCGCCGCCGACGCCGGCGAAGTCCTGCTTGAAGTCGACGATCAAACCATCGGTCGGGTTCTTGTTGTTGTCGAGCGTGTTGTAGTTGAGCGTGTAGCCCAGCGCCGAGGTGATGGTCGCGCCGGCCGCCAGTTCCTTGCGGACCGGCAGCGAGGCTTCGCCATCGCTGTAGCACCACAGTCCGTTGGCCGAAGTATCGGTGGCGCCGAGCGCATTCGCGGCCGCCGCACCATTCGCCTGCACCCAGGCCGGCGACGGGTTGAACGCCAGCAAGCCGTTGCTGGTGTTCATGTTACAGTTGGCCAGCTGCGAGGGCAGCGTGATTTCCTGCTGATAGATCGAGTAACGCAGCTGCAGCGAAAGGTCTTCGCGCAGGCTGAAGCCGAGCCGCGGGCTGAAGCCCAACGTCTTGGTGCCGTAGGCGATGTAGCTGTTGGACAGCTGCTGGCGCTGGTAGAAATCGAGGCCGAGCGCGACGCGGTAGTCGAGCAGATAAGGCTCGACGAACGACAGCGAGTAGCCACGGGCATACTGGCCGTAGGTCACCGAGGCCTTGGCGAACAGGCCACGGCCGAGCAGATTGCGTTCGGAGACGCTGACTTCAGCCAGCGCGCCGTCGGTGGTCGAGTAACCACCCGACACCGAGAAGTCGCCGGTCGACTTTTCCTCGAGATCGACGATCAGGATGACGCGATCGCTGGAGGAGCCCGGCTCGGTGGTGATCTTCACCGTCTTGAAGAAGTCGAGGTTCTTCAGCCGGCGCTCGGCGCGGTCGACCAGCGCGCGGTTGTAGGCGTCGCCTTCCGAGATATCGAACTCGCGGCGGATCACGTAGTCGCGCGTACGGCTGTTGCCGCGGATATTGATGCGCTCGATGTAGGTGCGCGGGCCTTCGTCGATCGCGAAGGTGATCGCCACCGTGTGATTGTCGAAATTGCGGTCACCGCGCGGCCGGACCACCGCGAAGGCGTAGCCGCGGCGGGATGCCTCGATCTGCATCTCCTCGACCGACTTCTCCAGCGCCTCGGCGTTGTAGAGCGAGCCGACATTGACGCGCGAGTAGGAGCGCAGCGCTTCCGGATTGAGCGTCGCGATCGACGACGTATAGTTGACCGCCGCGACACGATACTGCTGGCCTTCCTCGATCTTGAAGGTAACCAGGAAGCCCTTCTTGTCGGGATCGTACTCGGTCAGCGCGGCCACCACCTGAACGTCGGCATAGCCGTTCTTGAGATAGAAGCGGCGCAGCAGGTCGCGGTCGGCCTCGACCCGGTCCGGATCGTAGACGTCGTTGCCACCGAGGAAGCTCAGCAGGTTCGATTCGCGGGTCTTGATGACGTCGCGCAGACGCGATGCCGAATAGGCGTTGTTGCCGATGAATTCGATCGACCGGACACCGGTCTTCACGCCCTCATTGATCTCGAAGACCAGGTCGACGCGGTTGTTCGGCTGCTCGATGACCTGCGGATTGACCCGCACGTCGTAGCGGCCGGAGCGGCGGTAGATCTCGGCGATCCGCAGGGCGTCCGACTGTACCATCGGGCGCGAGAACGTGCCGCGCGGTTTAGACTGCACTTCGGCGGTGAGCTGCTCGTCCTTGATCTTCTTGTTGCCCTCGAAGGCGACGCGACCGATCACCGGGTTCTCGACCACGACCACGACAAGGCGCCCGCCCCGCTGATCAATATGGACGTCCTGAAACAGGCCGGTCTCGATCAGCGCCTTCAGACCGTCGTCGATCTGAGCCTGGCCCAGCCGACCGCCCGGCCCGCCATGGAAATAGGAACGGATGGTTTCCAGCTCGACACGGCGGTTCCCCTCCACCGTGATCGTATCGACCGACTGCGCAAACGCAGGCGCAGACACAGTTACGGTCGCCAAGGTGGCGACCACCGGCACGGCGAACATGACCAAGGCGGCGAACAAGCCCCCCCTCACTCGCATTCCAAACATCATGCG
>CALRXG020000594.1:0-4415 GCA_943372075.1 Bordetella parapertussis
CAGCTGCGTGCGGCGCGGCTTCATGACTGGAAGGAGGGCGTCAAGAAGGGCGTCATCACCCAGGATGACGGTGAGAAGCTCGCTGCCGCCCATGAGGCCGTCGCGAAAGTCATCGAGGTCGATGATTTTGCGCCGGAGGCGCTGTCCCCGATTTACAAGAAATCCGCCGACGTGCATCAGTTCTTCCAGGAACTGGGTGAGCAGAGGGCGGCGAGCTGATGGCGCGACCAGTCTTTATCGTCGACGGCAGCCGGACGCCGTTCCTGAAGGCGCGCTCCGGTCCCGGCCCGTTCACCCCGGTCGATCTCGCCGTGCAATGCGGCCGGCCGCTGCTGGCCCGGCAGCCTTTCGCGCCCACCGCCTTCGACCAAGTCATCCTCGGCTGCGTCAACGTGATCGCCGACGAGATGAATCCGGCGCGGGTCGCGGCGCTGCGGCTTGGCATGGGCGAGCAGATGGTCGCCTTCACGGTGCAGATCAATTGCGGCTCCGGCATGCAATCGATCGACACCGGCTATCGCTACATCCGCGAGGGCATCTCCGATCTGATCCTCGCCGGCGGCGCCGAGGCGTTGAGCCATGCGCCGCTGGTCTGGCCCAATTCCGGCGTCCGCTGGTTCGCAGGGCTCGCGGGCGCCAAGGGGATCGGCGCCAAGATCGCCGCCGCGCTCAAGATCAGGCCGAGCTATCTCAAGCCGATCATCGGCCTCGAACGCGGGCTGACCGATCCGATTACCGAGCTCAACATGGGGCAGACCGCCGAGAAGGTCGGCCATCTCTTCGGCGTCACCCGCGCGCAATCCGATGCGTACGCCGCCGAGAGCCATCAGCGGCTCGCCACCGCGCAGAAGGAAGGCTTCCTCAAGGGCGAGGTCGAGACCGCGTTCTCCCGCGACGGCAAGTTCTACGACCATGACGATGGCGTCCGCCCGGATTCGACATCGGAGACGTTGGCGAAGCTCAAGCCGGTGTTCGAACGGCCTTGGGGCCAGGTTACCGCCGGCAATTCCTCGCAGATCACCGATGGCGCGTCCTGGGTGGTCCTGGCGTCGGAGAAGGCGGTGGCGAAGCACGGCCTGACGCCGAAGGCCGTCATTCTCGACAGCCAATGGTCGGCGCTCGATCCCTCGATCATGGGCCTCGGCCCGGTGCTGTCGGCGAGTGCGCTGTTGAAGCGCAACGGGATGACGCTGCAAGATGTCGAGACCTGGGAGCTGAACGAGGCTTTTGCCACCCAGGTGCTCGGCTGCCTTGCGGCGTGGGCCGACGAGAAATTCTGCCGCGAGATCCTCGGGCTCGACGGCGCGGCCGGCGAGATCGACCGCGCCAGGCTGAACGTCGATGGCGGCGCGATCAGCCTCGGCCATCCGGTCGGCACCAGCGGCAACCGGATCGTCCTGCATCTGGTCAATGCCATGAAGCGGCTCGGCACCAGGCGCGGCGTCGCCACCGAATGCATCGGTGGCGGGCAGGGCGGCGCGATGTTGATAGAGACGGTGTGATCATGGATTCACGGATCATGGACGTTCTCGCCGACCGCGTGCTCGAGCTCGGGCCAACCCCGGCCGCCGATAGCCCGTACAAGAATTTCAAGCTGACCCGCGACGAGGACGGCATCGCCTGGCTGCTATTCGATCGCGCCGGCGCCAGTGCCAACACGCTGTCGGCCGACCTGCTCGAAGAGCTCGACGCGATCGTCTCGGCGCTGGAAAGCCAGCGGCCGACCGGGCTCGTGGTTCGCTCCGCAAAAAAGAGCGGTTTCATCGCCGGCGCCGACGTCAATGAATTCCGCGGCGTCAGCGATCCCGGTGCGGTCGAGACCCAGATCGGTCGCGCGCATGCGGTGATCGACCGGCTGGAGGCGCTGCGCGTGCCGTCGGTCGCGGTGATCCACGGCTTTTGCCTCGGCGGCGGTCTCGAGGTCGCGCTGGCCTGCCAGATGCGGATCGCGATCGGCGATGCGCGGTTCGGTTTCCCCGAGGTGATGCTCGGCCTGCATCCCGGCCTCGGTGGCACCGTGCGGTTCACCGAGCTGGTCAACCCGATGCAGGCGATGACCTTGATGCTGACCGGCAAGGCGATCGATGCGCGCCGCGCTAAATCGCTTGGCCTGGTCGACGCCGTTACCCAGGAGCGCCATGTCCGCAACGCGGTTAAGGATGCGGTGTTCGGCCGGCTCAAGCGCGCGAAGCCGGGGCCGCTGAACACGTTGCTCAATTTCGGACCTGTGCGCGGCTTCCTCGCCTCGCGGATGCGCAGCGAGGCCGAGAAGGCGGCGCCGCGCAAGCATTATCCGGCGCCCTATGCGCTGATTGATCTCTGGGAGAAGCACGCCGGCAATCGCGCGGCGATGCTGAACGCGGAGAAAACCTCGTTCGCCAATCTGATGGTGACGCCGACGGCGCAGAACCTGATCCGCGTCTTCTTCCTGCGCGAGCAGATGAAAAAGACGGCAGGCTCCGGCAACAAGGTTCAGCACGTCCATGTCATCGGCGCCGGCGCGATGGGCGGCGACATCGCCGCCTGGTGCGCCAACCAGGACATGCGGGTAACCCTGGCCGACATGAAGGCCGAGCCGATCGCGGGCGCGATGAAGCGCGCGTCCGACTTGTACGGCAAGATCATGCGCAAGAAGATCGACCAGCGCGACGCGCTCGACCGGCTGGTCCCCGACATGGACGGCGAGGGCGTGCGC
This sequence comes from Bordetella parapertussis, assembly GCA_943372075.1. Taxonomy (GTDB): domain Bacteria; phylum Pseudomonadota; class Alphaproteobacteria; order Rhizobiales; family Xanthobacteraceae; genus Bradyrhizobium. The sequence goes on from CALRXG020000594.1 coordinate 2,696, forward strand.
AACGCCGATCTGATCATCGAGGCGGTGCCGGAAAAGCTCGAGCTGAAGCAGAAGGTCTATGCCGGCGTCGAGCCCAGGATGAAGCCCAGCGCGATCCTCGCCACCAACACCTCGAGCATCCCGCTCCAGGATCTGCGCACCACGCTGGCGCGGCCGGAGCGGCTGCTCGGACTGCATTTCTTCAATCCGGTGTCGCGGCTGCAACTCGTCGAGGTCGTGAGCCATGACGGCACCGATGCTGCGATGCTCAAGGAGGCGCTCGCCTTCGTCGGCGCCATCGACCGCCTGCCGTTTCCGGTGAAGAGCTCGCCGGGCTTCCTCGTCAACCGCGCGCTGACGCCCTACATGCTGGAAGCGATGATGATGCTGGACGAGAAGACCGACCAGCGCCTGATCGACGCCGCCGCGATCGAGTTCGGCATGCCGATGGGCCCGATCGAGCTCGCCGACCAGGTCGGCCTCGATATCTGCCTCGATGTTGGCGACATGCTGCGCTCGAAGTTCGGCGATACCTTGCCGCCGACGCCGGCCTGGCTGCGCGAGAAGGTCGCCAGGGGCGAACTCGGCCGCAAGACCGGCAAGGGCTTCTACACCTGGAAGGACGGCAAGGCCGAGAAGGCGCCGCTGCCGGACATCGGTCCGAAGGTGAGCGACGAAATGATCGATCGCCTGGTGCTGCCGATCTCGAATGTCTGCGTCGCCGCCTTGCGCGAGGGCATCGTCGACAATCCCGACACGGTCGACGGCGCGATGATCTTCGGCACCGGTTATGCGCCGTTCCGCGGCGGTCCGCTCAACTATGCGCGCAGCCGCGGCGTCGACAATATCCTGTCGACCATGCAAACCTTGATGCGCAAGTTCGGCGGACGATTTGCGCCCGACGCCGGCTGGGAGGGCTTCAAGTGACCGACACCGAGACCCACGTTCACGCGCCGCCGATCAGCGGCAACGAGCCGCAGGGCGATCTCTGCATCCGCACCTTGGCGATGCCGGCCGACACCAACGCCAATGGCGATATCTTCGGTGGCTGGCTGCTCAGCCAGATGGACGTCGGCGGCGGCGTGTTCGCCTCCAAGGTCGCGAAGTCCCGCACCGTGACGGTCGCGATCGATGCGATGAATTTCCGCAAGGCCGTCTATGTCGGCGATCTCGTCTCGGTGCATGCCAATCTCGTGCGGGTCGGCCGCACCTCGATCACCGTGCATCTGGAAGCCTGGGTGCTGCGCCGTCGCGAGCAGCAGTCGATCCTGGTCACCGACGGCAATTTCACCTACGTCTCGATCGACGATCAGGGCCATCCGCAACCGATCCAGCGCGACGGCGCGACGATTGCGACGTGATGCGTCGCCGTGCGAATCAGGCGCCGGCTTGCGTCAACAAAACGTGTCAAAACCGGGCCCGGTCGTGATCAATTCCTGGCCACGGCGACAAAAAAGCTCAGGAACAAACCGTTCGTGATGCCGTTGTCGGCGCGGAGTTCAACCGAGGCCGATAATGTCCGACAGCTATGTCATCGAAGTGAGTTCAGAGACCGCGGGTATCGTGGTGCGTGATGTGCGTGGTTACCAGTTCTTTGCGTCCTCGCAACGCTTCCTGGCCCTCGAAGGCCAGACGTTTCGCAATGCACGCGAGGCCGAACGTGCGGCGCGCCGCCTCGTCACTGGGCAAATTCTGCAGATCGCCTCCTGAATCGACGCCGCGGCTGCGGCGCGCCGTTTTC
>CALRXG020000595.1:0-4411 GCA_943372075.1 Bordetella parapertussis
CTGGCTGTTCGGCGCGACCATCACGCTTGCCGTCGCGCTGGTCGGGCTCGTGGGTTACGCGATCGCGGCGATCTATATCGGCCTGCAGATCGGCGACTTTCACGTGATCGGCTTCATGGGCGGATGGGACGGCTTTCGGCAGAACCCGATCGGCCGCGGGCTCGGCGTCGGCGGCAACCTCTCCGAGGGCTATTTCTCGATCGACTGGAACGCCGCGCAGGCCGCCGGCACCATGGACGGCGCCGTCGAGAGCGCCGTCGGCGTGCTGCTCTACCAGATGGGCATTGGCTCGCTGGTGCCGCTCGGGTTCTTCCTGGCGATGGCGCTGAAGGCCTGGCGCCTGTACGCTTCTTCCGGAATCCTCACGCAAGGGCTCGCCGCGTTCGGCACGATGGTCGTGCTGGTGAACGGCATCTTCCAGGAAGAGGCGCTGTTTGCGCCGCCGGCGCTCGGACTGCTGCTATGCCTGACCGGACTGGTGATCGGTCATCATCTGCGCACGCAAGGCGACGATCCGCCGGCCACCCATCCATAGCCGCGATGCGCGCGCAGAAGCCCGGCCGCGCCGCGACCGGGCGTCAATTGCGCGCCGTCAGAGCGGCTTGATCTGCACCTTGCGGAACTTGACCACGCCCGAACCATACTGGAGCGCGATGTAGCCGCTGGCGTGCTTGGAGTCCTGGGCGTCGACGGTCTTCTGGCCGTTCAGCGTCACCACGAAATGCGGCCCCTGCGCCGTGATCTCGTAGACATTCCACTTGCCGGCCGCCTTCGGCATCGGATCGACCTTGCCGACATCGACGATCGCGCCGGTGCCGTAGGTGGGATCCGGCCGCTTGTCGAAGATGTTGACCTCGTAGCAGATCTTGGAGTCGATCACCTTATTGCCTTCGCAACGGATGAAGATGCCGCTGTTGGCATCCTCGTCGGTCCAGAACTCGGCCCTGATCTGGAAATCCTTGTATGGGGTCTTGCTGACGAGATAGGAGAGATCCTTGCCGTCGAGCTTGTCGGCCACCAGCGCGCCGTCCTTCATGGCCCAATTGGCCTTGCCGACCTCGTCCCAGTCACCCTTCTTGGTGCTGTCGAGCAGCGTGACCCAACCATCCTGCCCCGATGCGACGGTGGAGAATTGCAGCGCGGCTCCACCGATCATCAATCCCGCCGCGAGTATCGACAGATGCTTCTTCAAGGTCGTCCTCCCGTTTTTTGTTGGCGCGCAACCTATCATTGTCAGCGGCGGGGTAAATCCGTTTTTCATGTTGCAACTGCGTTGTGTCACGGGCCGTGGTCGCAATCTTGAGATCAGACATGCGTGGACGTGTCTTGCCCGGCGGAAGCGGGAGCGAATAGCATGACGCGGCAAACGGGCGCGGCAGTTGCCCGGGAGCACTGATCTGGGAGGATACGATGACGGCATCGAACCGATCCTGGCGCTACCTGTTGATGCCGCTGGCCCTGGCCGGCATGCTCAGCGTCAGCTCCGCCGCCGAGCTCAATCCGGCTGCCGTCACCTACAAGCTACCGGACCAGATCCCCTGGAGCCCGGTCGACGCGCGCGGTGCGCAAAACGCCGTCGTGGTCGGCGATCCGTCGAAGCCGGGCTTCTACATGGTCTACACCAAATGGACCAAGGGCAATCATTTCAGCCGTCCGCACTTCCACCCCAACGACCGTTACATCGTCGTGCTCAAGGGCACCTGGTGGGTCGGCTCGGGTCCGAAGTTCGATCCCGACCACGGCACCGTGGCGATGCCGGCGGGCAGCTTCGTCACCCATTACGGCAAGCAGGTGCACTGGGACGGTGCCAAGGACGAGGACGCCGTGCTGCTGATCATGGGCGAAGGCCCGGCCACCGCGACCGAAGTGGAACAGAAGTAGCCGGCAGCCGATAGCAACCTTCACATCCACGCGGCGTTTCATCCCCTCATCATCATGACGAGGAGACAACGCATGGCGACAGCAGCCGACATTCGGGAACATATGGACGTGATCTCGTCGGACAAGAAAACGGTCGGCAAGGTCGACCACATGGAAGGCACCGACAAGATCAAGCTGACCAAGCAAAGCTCGCCCGACGGCCAGCACCATCATTTCATTCCGCTGTCCTGGGTCGACCATGTCGACCAGCACGTCCATCTCAACAAATCCGGCTCCGACGTCGCGGCGCATTGGCAGCACGGCCGCCAATAGCCGCATTGCGCGCGATGGCGGCGATGTTATCATCGTGGGCCAAAGGAAGGGCTTTCGATGCACCCCGCCGCCAAGCCGCAATTTTCCCGCATCGTCGACGAGTTCGCGCGCTGGCGCGGGATTCCCGAACCGGAGCGACCGCCCGCGCCAGCGTGGTGGTGGGGCCCGGCATTCGAGATGCTTGATGCCGCCGAGCCGCTGCCCGCCACCTGGTGCCACAAGCTCCGCTTGCCCGACGGCGCGCGGTTTGCCGATGGCGCCGACGTGTTGCGGCAGACGCTGGCCGGCCAGACCACGCTGCCCTGGCCCTATGATTTCTCGCGCAAGGTCGCATCCGCGGATTCCGACGTCCGCGACCTGCCGGTGCAGCCGTCAGACGACAGCGCGTTTCCGCCCTAGATCCGGCACGGCCTCCCCGGCTGACTCATCCTCCAACGACGGCTGCAGCGGCGGCGAGGTCAGCGCCGGCGCCGACCTCAAGAGCTCGGCCAGATCGCGCGGCGGCAGCGGGCGGCTGAACAGGAACCCCTGCATCTCGTCGCAGGCGTGCGCGCGCAGGAACTCCCGCTGCTCAGAGGTCTCGACGCCCTCGGCGACGATGGTCATGCCGAGCGCCTTGCCCATGCTGATGATCGCCTGCGCGATCGCGACGTCCTCGGAATCGTCGGGCAGGTCGCGCACGAAGGAGCGATCGATCTTGATGGTGTCGATCGGGAACTGCTTCATCAGCGACATCGACGAATAGCCGGTGCCGAAATCGTCGATCGCCAGCCGGATGCTGCGGTTCTGGATCGCATCGAGCACGCGGACCGCCCGCGTCACGTTGCGCATCACCATGCTCTCGGTGACCTCGAGCTGCAGCAGATCTGGCGGCATGCCGCTCGCCGCCAGCGCCTCGTCGATGTCGTCGAGCAGATGCGGATCGCCGAACTGCCGCGGCGAGAGGTTGACCGCCATCGTCACCGCCTTGAGGCCGCCGCGCTGCCAGGCCATGTTCTGCGCGCAGGCTTCCTTCAGCACCCAGCGGCCGATCGGCACGATCAGCCCGATCTCCTCGGCAAGCGGGATGAACTGCCCCGGCGAGACCTTGCCGAGCTCGGGATGGCTCCAGCGCAACAGCGCTTCGACGCCGCTGATCTCACCGCTCGCCATGTCGACCTTCGGCTGATAGTCGAGCGAGAACTGGTCGCGCTCCAGCGCGCGGCGCAGCGCACTCTCCATCGTCAGCCGCTCGATCGACTGCGCCCGCACCTCATTGGAGAAGAAGCGGAAGCCGTTCTTGCCGTCTTCCTTGGCGAGATACATCGCCATGTCGGCATTCTTGGTCAACGTCTGCACGTCGGAGCCGTCGGCGGGATACACCGCAATCCCGATCGACGCCGTGGTGTGGCACTCGTGCCCGCTGAGTTGCAGCGGCTGGCTGAGCGAGACCAGGAGATCGCCGGCAATGCGCTCGACGTCGTGACGTTCGGCGGTTTCCTCGAGGATGACCACGAACTCGTCGCCGCCGAGCCGCGCCACCACGTCGCTTGTGCGCAGCGATCCGCGCAGCCGCTCGGCGATCGCCACCAGCAGCATGTCGCCGGCGTCATGGCCGAGCGAGTCGTTGATCACCTTGAAGCGGTCGAGATCGATGAACAGCACCGCGAGCTGCCGGCGATGGCGATCAGCCGCCGAGATCGCATGACGCAGCATCTCGTTGAAGGTCTCACGGTTCGGCAGATTGGTCAGGCTGTCGTGCGAGGCGAGATACTCGATGCGCTCGTCGGCCTTATGCTTCTCGTCGGCGCGATCGAAGCTTTCCAACGCGAACGCCAGATTGTCGGCGAGCCGCTGCAACAGTTCGGCGAATTCCGGCGTGAAAGTGTCCTTCTCGGTCGCGACGAAGATCATGACGCCGACCACCTGCCCGCTGACGATCAGCGGGAACGAAGCGCCGGACTTGGTTCCGTCGAGGAGAGCCCGTTCATGGAAGGCTGCGGTCTCGCTGTCAGCAAAATAGTCGTTGATGATGCAGGCCTTGCCTGACCGGAACGCCCTGCCGCAGGCACCTCGTCCCTCGGCATGCGCCTCGCTGACCGAGAGCGTGACCTGGCTCGCGCCGTCAGCCGCCGGGCCCGCGATCGCGACGATCCGCAGATAATCGCTTCCGTCCTGGGCCAGCGCGATGGTGGTCGAGGTGAACTTGCCGCCGGTCGCCGCTGCCTCGCAGACCAGT
>CALRXG020000596.1:0-4394 GCA_943372075.1 Bordetella parapertussis
GGCAACAGCTTCATCAGTCGCCGCACGACGCGCGACAAGCGGACGGGCGGTCGCGCGCAGCCCGGCATGGGCGCCGGTGGCGGCCAGAACGACACCATCGCGATGCTGCGCGAGCGCGGTGTCGTCGAGCCGCGCCAGCAGGCGCATCGAGGCGATGCGGATTTCCGGCGCATCGGCCTGCAGGATGGCCTGCCAGAATGCGTCCGGCAGGTCGCCGGGCCGCGTCGGGGTCACTGCGATGAGCTGGATGCTGGCCGCCTGGACGTCGGGGCTGGCGTGGCCGGTCAGGCTTTCGATCACCTCCGGCTCGAGGGGACAGTCGCGATCCGGCCATAGCTGAGGCAGCAGCGCGAGCGCGGCGGCCAGGCCGGCGCGCTGCCGGGCGTCAAGTTCGGCCGGCAACTGCGCGAGCCATGCCGCGAACGCCTGCGTCGCGCCGGAGCGCTGCTCTCGTGTCGGCGCGCGATCACGCAGCCAGTGGCGCGTGCGGCCTTGCACGTCGTCGTACGGGCTCGTCAGCGCCGCGCGAGCAAGCCCTGGGTTGGCCCACGGCCAGTCGGCGCGATCATCGATGGCCCGGATGGCCAGGTCGCGCATGTCCTGCGCGTTCGCTTCGAGCAGCGCGGCGATCAATGCCGCATCGGCCTTGCCGGCATCGATCAGACGGCGCGCGATCGTGGTCGCGAGCGTGGTGACTTCGGGGTAGGGCGAGGCCAGCAGGCCGCCGATCGCGGCGATATCCATCGCATTAGGGCGTGCTGGACCCTGACGCAGTGCTTCGGCCGCGAACCGCGCCGCCGCATGATTGCGCGCCAGCGATGCGACGCGCAGCAGCCGCTCCGGCTGGGCATCCCAGAGCGCGGGGAACGCTTCTTCGCGCTGTCCCGGCGCACGCGCGCCGACATGGCGATGCGTGAGCGCCTTGTCGTAGAACCGGCTGGTCGGGGCAGCGACATGCAGCAGGTGGCTGACGCTCCAGACACGGCTGAGCGTTTCGGTGGAATGGGGGATGGGACGGAAACTGCCGTCGATCCGGACATGCTCGGTCCACGTCGCCGGCTTGATGCCGTCGGCGTCGGTGAAGGCGAGGAGGAGCTCGCTCGCCATCGCCGTGAAGGCGTCCTGTCCGAGCTCGGCGCGCTTGCGCAGCATGCGCCACGCGCGCCGCTTGAAGTAGAGCAGAGTTTGGTCGGACAGCGCGATGCGCGGAGCTGCGCTCTGCTGTTCCTCGCTGAGCTTCAGCGCCTGGCGCGAACCGGGCACCCAGACGCGGTCGTTATAAACCCGGCCGCGATAATACATCGGCGTCGCCAGCTCGAATTGCCGCGCCGTCGCGGCGAACAGCGGGCCGTCGTCGGTGAGGTCGGCATATTTGAACAGGCGCCGCAGCACCTGCACGTAAGGCGGTCGCGGACTCATCGCGTGCACAGCCGTGAGCAGCGTCTTGCGCGCGGCGGCGTCTGCGAGTGCTTGATGGGCGAGGGCGATCAGGAACTGATTGACAAAACCCGGATGCGCGGAGTTCGCCCCTAGCAGAGCTTGTGTCAATCCGGCGCCGTTGCCGTTCGCGAGCGCCATCTCGATGTCGCGCATCGCCACGGGATCTGACGCTCGCGGCAGCGACAGGCGCGGTGACGATCGCCGCGTGCCCATCAATTCGCTTGCGAGGGCATAGGCCGCGTAGTCGCGCGTCACCAGACGGGCATTGACGTCGGCGCAGCGGCGCAACACGTCGAAGGCGTCCGCGACGCCGCAGCGCGCCAGCGCATAGACCAGGCTGTAGCTTGCATGCGCCGCGCCAATCTTCTCGGCGAGGGCCGCGAGTTGAGGATAGGCAGACGCCAGCCGGACTACGCCGAGGCGCCACAACAGGCGGTCGCGCTCCTTTTCGGGCCACGCGCTTCGCGCACAGATCGCGAGCTTTCTGAGAAGCTCCGCGTCGCGTCCGTTGGCATCGACTCCGGCATCGCGAGCGGTCAACGGCGGTGCATCGCCGTCAATGCGGCGGTAGCCACCGTTGATCTTGGACACCACGACGCTGTCGAACAACTTTTCGGCGTTCGCGCGAGTAACCGGCGATGTCGTCTTGGTTCCGTCCCTCAGGGATGTGCCGCGACGGCCATATCTAAAATTGACGAGATAGCGTGCGTCGTTATCGGCGCGTTCCAGATCGACCAGATCGACTTCGTAGAGCTTGTCGGAACCGCCTTCCTTCATCCAGAGGCGAACGAAACGTACGACTTGCATTGACCACCCTGGGATGTCCGGGGCGGACTACATCCCAAGCGGGGCGCGCCGCGTCAATGGGCGCCTGGTGCAGACGGACTTCGCGTGTGACGTCGAGGTTCCGATCGATGCGGTTCTGTAACACCAGCCGGGTAGAGTAGCTGTTGCACGGCATTGCTGGTATGGCGCTGCCGACCGGAGGTCGCCGCGTTCCGATCGCGCCGCCCCGAGCCTGCCCCACCCGGAGTATCCGATGATCCTTGCCAGCTACGTCTATCGTGCCCTCTCCAATTTCGTATTCCTGGGGCTGGTCTATTTCACGCTGAACCTGCTGGAGAAGTACGAGCAGCGCGCGACGGTCGCGATCCTGATCCTGGTCTATGCGGCGATGCATGCGTTCTCCGGTCTGCGCTCGTTCTATTTCTTCCAGCGGATCGAGCGACTGGAAGGCGAGACGCGGCGGTTGGCTGCAGCGGCCGGCGAGGGACCCAATGCGGCGGCCTCGCGCAAGCAGATCGTCGCCGATGTCACCGAGCTCAGGCATGCCGGCGAAATCAAATCCTATATCGACATCTTCTTTCTGGCGCTGGTGATCCTGCTCTGCGTCGCCAAGATCGTGGCCAGCTAGATCGCGCTAGAGCGTCGTGGATACCGGTTCGCGTGAAGAAAACGCGTCAAGACAAGAACCTGGAGCCCCGTTCCGATTCCATCGCAACTGGAAAGGCTCTAATCGGGCACGCGTTTGCTGGCCGCCGAGGCTTCGGCGCGCGGCGTACGCTTGGCAACGTGAATTGCCGCGTTGCTCGCGGCCGGTAATCCGACATGCTGCGGCGCGCCGTGGCCTCTGCCATGCGCCGGCGCGGGGATCTGATGTGCGGCCTGCTTCGGACGTTTGGCCTGACGTGCCGAGACCGCCTGCGCGCGCGGTCCGCCGGCGGCTGGACCAACCGCGTGTTGAGCGAGGCGACGGCTCGCCGCCGATCGGGACGCGAGCAATGTCAGGTCCAGCGCCTCGGGAACGCGAAACACGTCGGCCGCCGGGACCGGCAATCTCGAGGCCGCCGCGAACTGCATCAGCTGTGGCTGCGGCCATGCGGTGCGGACGGGCACGCCGATGCGGGTGTGCTGCGCGTGGTCGAGGATGTCGGCGTCACGCCAGTCCATATCGGCAAACACCGGTGCGGGCAGTGTCCGCGTCGCCGTGAAGATGAAGTTCGGAATCCTCGGCCAGCGCGAGATCGCCACCGTCTCGGTCGGTGGACGCATGAACCATTGCTGCGGCTGGGTCGGCGTCGCCGGCCGGTCGGCCGTGGCCGGCACCACATGGACGATGCGATAGCCGCGCTCCTTCAGCGTGGCGAGGATGCGCGGCAGCGCCGCGACGGTGCGCGGCTGGATGTCGTGCAGCAACAGGATGCCCTTGTGCTTGGCCTCGATGCGCTGGATCGCGAGATCGTAGACCCGCTGCGGCGAGACGTGGCGCCAGTCGTCGGCCGGGAAGTCGGCGCTCCAGACCTGGATGCCCTGCGACGCCAGATAGGCCTCGGGAACCTCGGCGCGCATCAGGCCGGGAATCCGGAAGAACGGCGCCAGCTTGCTCTTGTCGCCGTTGAGCGCGGCGAGCGTCGAGGCGATGCCGTCGTCGACTTCCTGCTTCACTCGTTCGAGCGGCATCTTGTTCATCGTCAGCGGATGGTTCTGGCTGTGCGTGCCGACGGTATGCCCTGCCGCGATCAGCTTGCGCACGCCCTCCGGATTGGCCCTGGCCTGGGCGCCGATGGTGAAGAAGGTCGCCTTGACGCATTGGCTGGCGAGGATGGCCAATATCTGGTTGCTGTATTTCGGCAGCGGCCCGTCGTCGAAGGTCAGCACCACCTCGTGATCAGCGAGCGGCAAGGTCTCCGGATACTGCATGGTACCGATCCGCGGATGCTCCCTGGGATCGACGACGAGGGTCCGCGAGGTGCCGAGTGCGTTCGGATTACCCGGGCACTCCGCGGCGCGCGCCTGTGGCGTCATCAAGCACGAGCCCAGCAGCGCCGCGCCGATCACGGTCCGCGACCGCTTCCGGATCATTACCAGGACGTTTGCAATCATCGAATCTCGGCCGCATTCCAAACGCACTGACGAATCCTTAGGTGCCGCGCCATGAACGCCGCCTTAACAGT
>CALRXG020000597.1:0-4379 GCA_943372075.1 Bordetella parapertussis
GCAATGGTCGGCGAGCTCTGCTCGCCGCGGCGCATCAGCACGATGCCCTGGACGATGTCGTCGTCACTGTCGATGCCGGCGATGCCGAGCCGCGGTTTCTCGCCGATCGTGACGGCACCGATGTCCCTCACCAGCACCGGATTGCCGCCGGATTGCGAGATCATGGTGTTGGCGAGATCGTCGACCGAGCGGATCAGGCCGACGCCACGCACCACCGCCGATTGCGAGCCGATATTGACGGTGTTGCCGCCGACATTGATGTTGGCGTTGGAGACTGCCTGCAACACCTGCGGCAGCGTCAGGCCGTTGGCGACCAGCTTGTTGAAGTCGACCTGGATCTCATAGGTCTTGGTCTTGCCGCCCCAGCCGGTGACGTCGATCACGCCGGGGACCGCGCGGAAGCGGCGTTGCAGCACCCAGTCCTGCAAGGTCTTGAGGTCGAGCACGCTGTAGTTCGGCGGACCCTTCAGCCGGTAGCGGAAGATTTCGCCGATCGGGCTTGTCGGAGAGATCCCGGGCTGCACGTTGCCCGGCAGCGGCGAGAGTTGCGAGAGCCGGTTGAGCACCTGTTGCAGGGCCTCGTCATAGGTGTAGTCGAAAGAGAACTGCAACTTGACGTCGGACAGGCCGTACAACGAGATCGTGCGTATGGTCTTGAGGTTCTTGATCCCGGCGACCTGGGTCTCGATCGGGATCGTGATATAGCGCTCGATCTCCTCCGCCGAGAGACCGGGGCTCTGGGTCACGATATCGACCATCGGCGGGGTCGGGTCGGGATAGGCCTCGATGTTGAGCTGCCTGAACGCGAGCAGGCCGCCGATGAGGACGACCACGAACATGGCCACCATCAAGTAGCGGCGATTGACGGCAAGGGCGACGAGGCGATCCATTCAGATCGGCACTTTCAACTGGGAAGAGAAGATGTGATTGAGCATGATCTGGTCGGAAAACCGGTTCCCACTTTTCCGGATCATGCCCTCAGGTGCCGGATGCGGCGCGATCGATGAAAAGGCTTCCCTTCGTCACGATCTGCTCGCCCGGCTTGAGGTTGCCGGCGACCTCGACGAGGTCCCCATTGACGAGCCCGGGCTTGATCTGGCGCAGCTCGATCGTCTTTTCGTCGGGCCGCGCGACCCAGACCCGGACCTGGTCCGCCTCGTAGATCAGCGCCTGCTTCGGCACGCCGACCGCCGGATGGTCGCCCTTCGAATACAGCGTCACATTGGCGAACATCTCGGGCTTCAGCCGATTGTCGGCGTTGTCGATGGTGGCGCGGACCAAGAGCCGGCGCGAGGTCGCGTCGATCGCGGCGGCGACATAGTTGACGCGGGCGTTCATCACCTTGCCCGGCAGCGCCATCACGCTGAAGCTGAGGTCCTGCCCGATCGCGACATTGTCGGAATCCGATTCGCGGACGAAGGCGATCAGCCAAACCGTCGAGAGATCGCCGATCACGTAGACCGGGTCGCTGGCGCCGGTCGAGACATACTGGCCGGGACCGGCCTTGCGCTGGACCACGGTGCCGCCGATCGGCGCGAACACCGTCGTTTCCGGATTGAGGCGGCCCTTCTGCTGCAGCGTGGTGATGTCGTCATCGCCGAAGCCGAGGATGTGCAGCTTGTTCTGCGCCGCTTCCAGCAGGGTCTGTGCCGAGCGGGCATCGTTCTGTGCTTGCACCAGCGCGGCCTGCGCAGTCTGATAATCCTTCAGCGGGATCGCCTTGCCCTCGGACAGGTCCTTGGCACGCTTTTCCTGGATCTGCGCCAGATCGAGCGCCGACTGTGCCTTGTTGAGGCCGGTCGTTGCGGCGACGTAGTCGTTCTGCGCCTGCACGGTGTCCGCCGCCTCGATCACGAACAGCGGCTGCCCCTTCACGACGGCATCGCCCGGCCGCACCAGCAGGCGGGTGACGCGGCCGGTATAGGGCGAGTAGACCGGCGTGGAGCGGTCCTCATCGATCCCGATCTTGCCCTCGGTCACCAATTCGGAGCGGAAGGTGTGCTCGGTCACGGTCTGGAAGGTCAGGCTGGCCCACTCGGCCGGTGATGGAGAATAGCGCGAGCCGCCCTTGCGCGACTGGCTGGAGACTTCCGACGGCCGCTGCTTGTCCGCGCCGAAACGCGTATAGCCATAGGCGCCCGCGCAGGCGGCCACCAGCACCGCAGTGGCCACGACCAGGCGTGGGCGGCTAAGCGTCTGCATCTTTTTGGTAAACTCTTTCAGCATGCGGTCCGCAGGCTCGATCGTTGCAGTTTCCGGCGGGGCAGCCCCAGCGACGCGCTAATAGTGCCGAATTGGCGCTCTAAACAACCACTAAATCGCAGTTCGATGACGTCTGTGGTTAAAGTTCGGGTAGTGTGAACGGCGGCTGAATGCCTCATCCGGGAAACTCCGGGACAGGAAACTCCGGAGGGTGGCTGCCGAGCGGCATGGCCGGACGGAACCAATGGGCCGGGGTCCGCGACAGCACGGCCGCGTGCCGGACCGAACTCAGCATGCCAAAGCCGGACGGCAGCTGCTCGATAAAGGGCTGCACCGCGTCCGCCTTCAGGTCCTCGGTCGCAAGGCCGCCCTGGAGACGGCCGAGACTCCACAGCCAGCGCCCGGTCTGTGCCAGCGACACCCGGACGTGCCAGCTGCCGCCTTCGCAGGCCTGACGGGCCTTCGCCATCATGGCGCCGAACGCCATGAAATACCCGGTGGCGTGGTCGAGCATCTGGGCCGGCAGCTCCCTCGGTCCTTCGATGCCGGCCGCCTGCCCTTCGGCATGATTGAAGCCGGTCGTGGTCTGCACCAGCGAATCGAAGCCGCGGCGGTCCGCCCACGGTCCGGCATGGCCATAGGCCGAGAGGGTCACATAGACGACCCCGGGGTTGATCCGCGCCGCCTCCTCCGGCGAGAAGCCGAGCCGCGCGATCGCCTGGGGTCGATAGCCCTGGGAGAGGATGTCGGCCTGCGCCGCGAGGCCGCGCATCACCCGCCGCCCCTCCTCGCTGCGCAGCTCGAGGAACGTCGTCAGCTTGCCCCGGCCGGTGTCGATGGTGAGCCAGGGAATAGCAGGCAGATCGGGACCCGAGATCAGCAGCACGTCGGCGCCATGCGCCGCGAGCGTACGGCCGGCGACCGGACCTGCGATCACCCGCGACAGATCGAGCACGCGGATGCCGGCCAGCGGCCGGTCGCCCGCGGGCCACGGCTTCGGCGCGGCCTCGCCGATCTTCTCGATCGAGATCAGCGGCAGTTTGGCGAGCTCCCGGGCATGCGGTGTCGCCGACCACTCGTCATGCGAGCGCATCAGGGCGACGACGCCGCCTGCGGCATAGGCCGCGGTCTCGAACGCCTCGCCATCCCATTGCAGCAGCGCGGCGTGGACCGCGTCACGCTCGGCGTCACAGCCGAGCACCTTGCAGACGGCGTCGCGGTGATGCGGGAAGTTGGTGTGGAGGCGGACGAAGCGGCCGTCGCGGACACGATAGACGCCGGCGATCTTGTCCCAGGCCGGTGGCGGCGGCTTGTCGTCGACGCGCAAATAGCGCTCGCTGCGGCATTCGACCACGGCATGACGCATGTCGACCGCGATGTCCTGCGCCTCGCCGCTGCGGGCCTTCCAGATCTCGGCCGCCGCAAGGCCGGCGGCGGCGATCGGCGCCTGCGCCGCTGCCGCGACGCGAAACGAGGACGGCAGCTGCGGCTCGCTGCCGGTCAGCGTGACCGCGTCGAGCGCCGACGGCGCACCGCCGGCGCCGGTCCAGATATCGGCCAGAATCTCACGGACGCCCTGCATGCGCATTCCTCTTTGCGATTATCCTATGCCCGAGCATGATGACAAACAGGCGGCGCCCGATCTCGCCGTCATGCCCCGTCTGGGCATGATCGTTTCGGAACGCCGCTGCGCGCTTTTCCGGATCATGCCTTCTTCCGACCCTAGCAGGAGTTGCCATGGCTGCCATCGATACCTTCACCGCCGGCGGCGTGTTCCTCGCGACCGCGGCGACCGACGCGGTCTATGTCATGTTCACCTCGGCGGTCGTCGCGCGCAAGCGCGTGCCGGCGGCGACCTGGAGCAGCGTCTGGTATGTGCTCTCCTCCTATGCGGTGATCAGCTACACCGAGAACTGGCTCTACGTCGCCTTTGCCGCGGCCGGCTCGTGGGTCGGCGCCTATGCGTCGATCACTTTCCTGCACCGTCCGCCGGGCGGGCCGCCGGTGGGGGCTGCGGTGGAGTAGTGTGCAGCCGCGGAAGATTTCATCTGCTGTTCCCGCAGCAGCTTCATTTGGCGGCCTGCGCTGCGAACCGACGCAAGCGCCGTCTCCAGATCACCCACAAGGCCCATCTGACCACCCAGTGCGGCGCGTTGAGATGGCGCAGAGCTTCAATG
>CALRXG020000598.1:0-4328 GCA_943372075.1 Bordetella parapertussis
TTGCATGGGGTTGTTTTCGATATTTTGGAGCCGCCCCGCGACGGCTCCACAATGCCATATCGCATCACCCCGTCCCGCCCGGTTCCAGCGCCTCGCCGAGCTGGATCGGGTGCGCCATGGTTTCGTGCAGCGCATCCTTGTCGAGCTCGCCCTCGGACAGGCTGATCACCACGCAGGCGACGCCGTTTCCGACCAGATTGGTCAGCGCGCGACACTCGCTCATGAACTTGTCGATACCGACCAGGATGGCGATCGACTGGATCGGAATGTCAGGCACGATCGACAGCGTCGCCGCCAGCGTGATGAAGCCGGCCCCGGTGACACCGGAGGCGCCCTTCGAGGTGATCATGGCGATACCGAGAATGCCGAGCTCCTGCCAGATCGTCAGATGCGTGTTGGTGGCTTGCGCCAGGAACAGCGTCGCCAACGTCATGTAGATGTTGGTGCCGTCGAGATTGAAGCTGTAGCCGGTCGGGATGACGAGGCCGACGACGGAGCGCGAGGCGCCGAGATGCTCCATCTTCTGGATCATCTGCGGCAGCACCGTTTCCGATGACGAGGTTCCGAGCACGATCAACAGCTCGTCCTTGATATAGGCAATGAAGCGGATGATCGAGAAGCCGGCCAGCCGCGCGATCGCGCCGAGCACGATCAGCACGAACAGGATGCTGGTCAGATAGAAGGTAGCGATCAATGCCGCCAGGTTGGCGAGCGAACCAAGGCCGTAGGCGCCGACCGTGAAGGCCATCGCGCCGAACGCGCCGAGCGGCGCGACGCGAACGATGATGCGGATGATGCCGAAGAACATCTTGGCGGCCAGATCGATCGCCGCGGCAATCGGCTCGCCGACCTTGCCCATCAGCGCGATGGCAAAGCCCGAGAGGATCGAGATCAGCAGCACCTGCAACAGATCGCCACGCGCAACCGCACCGAGATAGCTGTCCGGAATGATTGCCATCAGATGGGCGACGATGCCCTCCGCTTTCGCTTGGGTGACGTAGGTCGAGACCGACTTCGGATCGATCGTGGACGGATCGATGTTGAAGCCGCGGCCCGGTTGCAACAGCTCGCCTACGATCAGGCCGAATGCGAGCGCGACCGTCGACACCAACTCAAAATAGACCAGCGTCTTCAACCCGACCCGGCCGACGCGCTTGAGGTCGCCCATCGAGGAGATGCCGTGCACCACGGTGCAGAAGATCACCGGCGCGATCATCATCTTGATCAGCGCGATGAAGCCGTCGCCGAGCGGCTTCAACGCCTTGCCGAGATCGGGATAGAAATGCCCGATCAGGACGCCGACCACGATTGCGATCAGCACCTGGACGTAAAGGATCTTGTACCAGGGCTGATGTTGGCGACGAACGGCGGGCTTGATCACGTCTGTGGTCATGAGATGTCCCGGAGGCTAGGATTTGACTCAACTGGGGGTGCTATCTTGGCGGACCAGCGCGCACGCGACAATGCCCAATCGCAATCCTGGCCCGTTCGCAAACTTGGCAAGCGGATCGACAGCCGGGCTCGCGTTCGCACGCGGCGGCTCACGAATCTGTCATAGAATGTGGCCGGCTCGAATCCGGAGGCTGAGGATGGAATTCACCGCACTGTTTCTCGCCATCACCATCGCCATGCTGGTGGCCTGGCGCGGCCCGCGTCCCATGGCGATTGGACTGTTCGCGGTGATCCTGGTCGCTTGCGCCGCGACCTTGCTGCACCACGCCACCGACCGCCTGACGCTGTCATTCTGAGGCGGCGATGAACGAAACGCAGGCCGTCACCCTCAACGCGCTCGCGCTCTATGGCCTTGCGCTGCTGCTGGCCGCGGCCTTTGCCGCGCAACTGCTGCTGCACGAACTGCCCTGCCCGCTGTGCCTGCTGCAGCGCACTCTGTTTGCCCTGCTGGCGATCGGACCGATCCTGAACATCCGTTTCGGGCCGCGTCCGAGCCATTATGCCTTGTCGCTGCTGACGGCCGTGCTGGGCGGCACCGTGTCCACGCGGCAGGTCCTGCTGCACATTCTCCCCGGCGATGCCGGCTACGGATCGGCGCTGCTCGGCTATCACTATTATACATGGGCGCTGATCGGCTTCATCGCGGCGATCGTTCTGCTCGCCGCCATGCTGCTGTTCGACCGCCAGTTCGATCACCGCGCCATGCCGGGCGCCTCGCCCGGCAAATTCGCGCAAGGCGCCGTCTGGCTGGTGATCGGGCTGACGGCGCTGAACGTGCTCTCCACCCTGCTCGAATGCGGCTTTCGCGCCTGCGCCGACAATCCGATCGTCTATGAGTTGCTCAAGTCAACGAACTAGGGTCGCTTGGGGATGTTCAATCCGCGCTCCACGGCGGGCCGCTTGAGGCCGCGCTCCAGCCAAGCCGCGACGTGGGTGAACTGGTCGAACTCGACAAGCTCGCGCGCGCCGTAGAATCCCACCAGGTTGCGCACCCAGCCGAGCATCGAAATGTCGGCAATGCTGTATTCGTCGTCCATGAACCATTGCCGTCCGGCAAGGTGCGTCTCCATCACGCCGAGCAGGCGTTTGGACTCGGCGACGTAGCGCTGCAGCGGCCGCTTGTCCTCATAATCCCTGCCGGCGAACTTGTGGAAGAACCCGACCTGGCCGAACATCGGTCCGATGCCGCCCATCTGGAAATGCACCCATTGGATGGCCTGGTAGCGGCGCGCCGCATCCGCTGGCAACAGCTTGCCGGTCTTCTCGGCGAGATATTGCAGGATAGCGCCGGATTCGAACAACGGCAGCGGCTTGCCGCCGGGGCCGTTGGGGTCGAGGATCGCCGGGATCTTGCCGTTCGGATTGAGCGACAGGAACTCCGGCGTTTTCTGGTCGTCCTTGTTGAAGTCGACAAGATGGACCTCGTAGGGCAACCCGATCTCCTCGAGCATGATCGAGACCTTCACGCCGTTCGGCGTCGGCAGCGAATACAGCTGCAAGCGGTCCGGATGCTGGGCGGGCCAACGTTTTGTGATCGGAAAGGCTGACAGGTCGGTCATATCAGACATTCTTTTGCAGGGTTACGGTTCGACGGCTAATGTACGGAGCTCAGTGAAAGCCGCAAGGTCTCGAACCGGCCATGGACGACCAACAGAAAAAGCTCGGCCTCTCCGATGACGAGCTCGCAACGCACCAGACCGTGTTCGCGACGGATGCGCTGGCCGGTCAGGTGGTCGTCGTGTCGGGCGGCGCTGGCGGTATCGGACGCGCCATCGCCTGGCTGTTCGCCCGGCTCGGCGCCCACGTCGTCGTCACGGGGCGCAATGCCGACAAGCTCGCTGCCCTGGTCGAGCGTCTTGGACATCGCGGCCTGAAGGCGTCGGCGCATGTCGCCGACATCAAGGACCCGGACGCTGTCAACGCGATGTTCGACACGCTATGGGCCGCGCACGGCCGGATCGATCATCTCGTCAACAGCGCTGGCGGCCAGTTCCCGCAAGCCGCGATCGATATCTCGATCAAGGGCTGGAACGCGGTCATCAACACCAACCTCAACGGCACCTGGTACATGATGCAGGCCGCCGCGCAGCACTGGCGCGACCGCGAGCATCCCGGCAGCATCATCAATATCGTCGTGGTCACGACGCACGGGCTCTACGGCATCGCGCACAGCATCGCCGCGCGCGCCGGCGTGATCGGATTGTCGCGCGCGCTCGCGGTCGAATGGGCGCCGTTGAACATCCGGATCAACTGCATCGCGCCCGGCGCGATTGAGACCGAGGGCTGGAACGTCTACAGCGAGACGGCGCGCGCCGCCTATCCGCGCTCCAACCCGATGATGCGCCCGGGCACGCCGTGGGACATCGCGGAAGCCGCCGCCTACCTCGCCGCGCCTTCCGGCAAATTCATCACCGGCGAGACGCTGACCGTCGACGGCGGCGGCCAGCATTGGGGCGAGACCTGGACGACCGGCAAGCCGGACTATTTCAAGGGCGGCGAATAGCGTACTGCCGCCCTCGCCGATCCCTGCATCGGTCCGTCACAGCACGCAGCCGTAATGGGCCGAAGACACCAGCCTGGTGTATTTGTCGTGCACCGACCCCGGCCGCATTGCCTGCTGGGGCGCGCGCCAGGCGGCCATGCGGCTCGCGATCTCATCGGCGGAGAGCTCGACATTCAGGGTCCGTGCCACCGGGTCGATCACGATGGTATCACCATCGCGCACCGCCGCGATCGGGCCGCCGCGCGCCGCCTCCGGCGAGATATGTCCGATCAGGATGCCATGCGAGACGCCGGAGAAGCGACCGTCGGTGATCAGCGCAACGTCCTCGCCGAGGCCGCGGCCCTGCAACTGGATCGTCAGCATCACCATTTCC
>CALRXG020000599.1:0-4327 GCA_943372075.1 Bordetella parapertussis
TGGCTTCTCGATCGATGTGCTCGGCGCCGTGGTCGAGAAGGTGTCCGGCCAGCGGCTCGGCGATTATCTCAGCGCCAATGTCTGGACGCCGCTCGGCATGACGGATGCGACCTTCCATCCGACCGATGCCCAGCGCGCGCGGCTGGCGCGCCCGTTCGCCAACGACCCGCTGACCGGCAAGCCGCAATCGATCAAGCTGCTCGATACGCCGACCAAGCTCGACTGCGGGGGCGCCTGCTCGTTCGCCACCGTCGGCGACTACCTCCGCTTCGGCCAGATGCTGCTCAACGGCGGCGAGCTCGACGGCAAGCGCATCCTCGGTCCCAAGACCGTGCATCACATGACGTCGAACCATCTCGGGCCCGAGATCAAGAACAACGTCGCCGCGGTCGAGCCGCATCGCGCCGGCTTCGGCTTCGGACTGTCGGTCGCGGTGCGGACCAGCGAAGGCCTGTCGTCGGTGCCGGGCAATCCCGGCGAGTTCACCTGGAACGGCGCCTACGGCACGCAGTTCTTCTGCGATCCGAAGGAGCGCCTCGTCGTGGTGGTGGGAACCGCGGCACCGGGCGAGCTGCGCAAATATTATCGCGAGAATGTGCAGGACATCGTCTACGGCGCGATGGTGAAGTAGGCCGCTGCGCGGTACGGCGCCGGGAGCGTCACGGCTCCGCGCGCCGCTTTCGGGCTCCGCAGCAGCAAACTGCGCATTTCGTGCCAACAAGAGAATGCCGCTATCCCGAATCCGATCGAAAAGAGTGGGGCTTGGACTCGTCTGTTCGCGATTTCTTTGAGAGTATCGGTTGCTGCTCGATACTCTTGTGAGAGGGATGTTGATGGCCTGCGCTGACGTCCGCGACCAAATGAAGGCCCGTATCGCGTCGCAGACGTGCTGTCGCATCGGCCGCTGTTGATGCGCCGGTAGCACATCGCGGATCAGAACACCTGATCGTTCGAACCTCTCAACAATCCAGCACTGACAGCGACTGACAAGTCACATCCGGCCCGCTGACCTATGCGGCGTGAATGCATCGCGCTGCCTGGTTCCGTTCTGTCATCATAGGCCAACCCAACGTGAGGACATCCAAATGACCACCAGCCATGATCAGATCAAGTTCGCCTATTGGGTGCCGAATGTCTCCGGCGGATTGGTCATCAGCAAGATCGAGCAGCGAACCGGTTGGGACATCGACTACAACCGCCGCCTGGCACAGATTGCCGAGCAGGCCGGCTTCGATTATGCCCTGAGCCAGATCCGCTTCACCGCCGGCTACGGCGCCGAATTCCAGCATGAACCGGTCGCCTTCAGTCACGCATTGCTGGCGGCGACAACGAAACTGAAGGTGATCGCGGCATTGTTGCCCGGACCGTGGAATCCGGCGGTGGCGGCCAAGCAGATCGCCACCATCAGCCAGCTCACCGAAGGCCGCGTTGCCGTCAACATCGTCAGCGGCTGGTTCCGCGGCGAGTTCACGGCGATCGGCGAGCCCTGGCTCGACCACGACGAGCGCTATCGTCGCTCGGAGGAATTCATCCGCGCGCTGCGCGGAATCTGGACCCAGGACAATTTCACCTTCCGCGGCGATTTCTACCGCTTCTCGGATTACACGCTGAAGCCGAAGCCGGCCCAGCCGCTGCCCGAGATATTCCAGGGCGGCAGCTCGCGCGCCGCGCGCGACATGGCTTCGCGTGTGTCGGATTGGTACTTCACCAACGGCAATTCGGTCGCGGAGATCAAGAAACAGGTCGACGACATCAGGGCCAAGGCGCGCGCCAACAACCATTCGGTCAAGATCGGCGTCAATGCCTTTGCGATCGCGCGCGACAGCGAGGCCGAGGCGCGCGCCGTGCTCGACGAAATCATCGTCAAGGCCGATCCCGAGGCGGTCCACGCCTTCGGGCACGAGGTGAAGAACGCCGGCAAGGCCTCGCCGGAAGGCCAGGGCAATTGGGCGCAATCGAGCTTCGAGGATCTCGTCCAGTACAATGACGGCTTCAAGACCAACTTGATCGGCACGCCGGAGCGGATCGCCGAGCGCATCGTCGCGCTGAAAGAGGTCGGCGTCGATCTCGTGCTGCTCGGCTTCCTGCACTTCCAGGAAGAGGTCGAGTATTTCGGCCGCCGCGTCATCCCCCTGGTCCGTGCGCTGGAGGCGCAAGCGCCGGTTCAGATCCAGGCGGCCGAGTGAGGACAAGCAGAAGGCCCGTCACTCTAGCCGAGCGACGGGCCCCACATTTGTGCGGCTACCACTGCCGGTAGACGCCGGTCAGCGTGCCGTTGTTGTTGCCCTCAGGACCGACGTCGCCCTGCGACGAACTCGGCGTCGGATGGTTGCTGCCATTCATCGCGCCATACCAGCCCGGCTGTGCCGGTTGGTACATCACGTGCGGTTGAACCGTCTCGTAGCGCGGGCCGTCGTAATAGGCACGCGAGTTCCCGTATGGATAATAGCCCTGTGCGAATGCGCCTGCCATCGTTGCGATCAGCGATGCCGCGGCCAGGGACAATATCTTGGTCTTGCGTAGCATTCATACTCTCCTTGCTGGGGTCACGACCAACGGCTGCCATGGGCCAGCGTTCCGGCCCTGCCATGCAGCCCGCGAAGGCAAAGCTGCGCGAGCGTCGGATCAGGATTTGGTGAGGAGGACTTGCGCGCGGGCAGGCCGACGCCGCCGATATGCCCGGTAGAATGCATCCAGGCTGACCGCTATGCCTTTTCGGCTACAACGACGGCCGTAGCCGAACCTGCGGCGCTTCGAAAGCTTCGAGGGTGTTGTAAAAGGAAGCCCGCCGACCGGGGCGGGCAAGGTCTCAGGGAGGAAAACGCTCAGACAAGGGAGCGTGAAAGCGAGTTTCCTCGATTCGAGGACGGCTGCGAAGATCGTATAACTACTGTCATCAGGGCCGGCATTATGCCAATGCTCCGGGCAGATCGCGGCCGGTCTGCAAGGCAATGACAAGGCGCCGTTACAGGGCGCAAGACAGGGGAAGTTCATGAGCACGTCTGGAGTTTTTGCCCGCGTCGTCGCGGCGATCGGGGCTGGCGCCGTGGCGTGGCGGCGGATGCAGGGCGCGCAGCCCGCGCCGGCCTGGGGCAGCGCGCCGCAGATTCCGGTGGCGAAATCGCAGGGTGCGATCCCGACCTTGAAGATGCCGACCGCGCGCGGCTGGGACAAGGGGCAGCTGCCGGTTGCCGCGCCCGGGCTCAAGGTCAACGCCTTTGCCACCGGGCTCGATCACCCGCGCTGGATCAACGTGCTGCCCAATGGCGACGTGCTGATCGCGGAGGCAACCCAGATCGCGGGCACTCCGCGCAGCGTCTTCCATTATGCGATGCAGGCGACGATGCGACGCGCCGCAGCGCTCGGCGTCAGCGCCAACCGCATCACGCTGCTGCGCGACCGCGACGGCGACGGTATCGCCGAAAGCCGTGGTGCTTTCATGGAGGGATTGCGCCAGCCGTTCGGCATGGCGCTGATCGGCGACACCTTCTATGTCGGCAACACCGACGGCGTGGTGGCGTTTCCCTACACCGCGGGCGCGGATCGCATCACGGCGGAAGGACGCAAGCTCGTCACCTTCAAGCCCGACGGGCACTGGACCCGCAGCCTGCTGCCGAGCGCCGACGGCAAGAAGCTCTATGCCGGCGTCGGCTCGCTGAGCAACATCGCGGAGAACGGTATGGCGGTCGAGGAAGGCCGCGCCGCGATCTACGAGCTCGACCTCGCCGCCGGCACCAGCCGCATCTTCGCCGGTGGCCTGCGCAACCCGGTCGGGCTCGCGTGGGAGCCGACCACCAATGTGCTCTGGACCGTCGTCAACGAGCGCGACGGCATCGGCGACGAAACGCCGCCGGATTATCTGACCTCGGTGCGCGACGGCGGCTTCTATGGCTGGCCCTATTGCTACTGGGGGCAGACGGTTGACGATCGCGTGCCGCAGGATCCGGCGATGGTCGCCAAAGCGATCCAGCCGGATTACGCGCTCGGCGGCCACACCGCCTCGCTTGGCCTGTGCTGGATGCCGCAGGGCACGCTGCCTGGTTTCCCCGACGGCATGGTGATCGGCCAGCATGGCTCATGGAATCGCTCGACGCTGTCGGGCTACAAGGTGGTGTTCGTGCCGTTCGAAAACGGCCGCCCTTCCGGTCCGGCGCGCGACATCCTGTCGGGCTTCCTCGCGCCCGACGAGAAGGTGTCGTATGGCCGGCCGGTCGGCGTCGCGATCGGCCCGGACCGCTCGCTGCTGATGGCCGACGACGTCGGCAACGTGATCTGGCGCGTGACGGGGGCGTAGCGGCGCGGGCTCAGCGTCGCTTGCCGATCGATT
>CALRXG020000600.1:0-4325 GCA_943372075.1 Bordetella parapertussis
CGCTGAAAATCGCATCTTCTACGAGGTGGATCGTGTAGTTCTCGATGTCACCGAAAGCAACATGGAAGCGCATCATCGGCTCAAGATGAAGCTGGAACACATGCTCGGAAGGCCGGAGCACATCCCGTCTTGCTGGAGCGCAGCCTCTATCTCGGAAAGAACATACCGATCGGAGGCACTGCGCATCAGGCCGGGACCGCGCGCTTCGGGACTGATCCGAAAAATTCGGTGCTCGACACCGACTGCAAGGCCCATCAGCTCGATAATCTTTATCTGGCCGATGCCAGTTTCTTTCCATCGATCGGATCCGTCAATCCGACACTGACCATCGTCGCCAACGCGCTTCGGGTAGCAGATAAGATCAAACTCAGGTTGGGTGCCTGATGCCCGGTAGGATCGAAGACTACGCCGTCATAGGCAACTGCGAAACCATCGCGCTTGTCGGACGAAACGGATCGATCGACTGGCTGGGCCTGCCGCGATTTGACAGTGCCGCCTGCTTCTCAGCCCTGCTCGGCGAGCCTGAACACGGCCGCTGGCTGATTGCGCCGGCCGAGGAAGCCGTGAACATCACGCGGCGCTATCGCGGCGACACCATGATTTTGGAAACGGTGTTCGAGAAGCATTCGGGGACGGCCTGCATGATCGACTTCCTGACCCGGCGGAAAGGGGTTTCCGATCTGGTGCGGATCGTGCGCGGCCTTCGCGGTCGCGTCGTCATGCGCACGGAGCTAATCGTGCGCTTTGAGTATGGCTCCGTCGTGCCTTGGGTGTCGCGCCATGGCGATCACCGGCGCGAGATTACCGCCGGCCCGGACCGGCTTTCGCTCGACACCACCGTCTCTCTTCGCGGCGAAAACTTCAAGACGGTTGGCGAATTCGAGCTGGCAGCCAACGAGGAGGCCGCTTTCACCCTGAGCTGGTCACGCTCCTATCACGCGGCACCGCCCGCAATCCAGGCGAGCAAAGCGCTCGCCGGGGCTGATGCGTTTTGGTCAGAGTGGTCTGCGCAGTTCAAAGCGTACAATGAATGGTCAAAGCCCGTGATGCGGTCGCTGCTGACCTTGAAGGCCCTTTCGCATCGCGAGACCGGCGGCATCGTCGCCGCCGGCACCACGTCGTTGCCGGAAAAGATCGGCGAGGGCCGCAACTGGGATTACCGGTTCTGCTGGCTTCGCGACGCTACATTCACGCTTTATGCACTGCTGGGAGCGGGCTTTGTCGCGGAGGCGAAGGCGTGGCGTAGCTGGCTTTTGCGGGCGGTCGCCGGCAACCCCGACGATTTGCAGATCATGTATGGCGTAGCCGGCGAGCGGCGGCTGGTCGAATATGAGGTTCCGTGGCTGCCCGGCTACGAGAAGTCGGCACCGGTCCGAATCGGCAACGCCGCTGCCGGTCAGATACAACTCGACGTCTATGGAGAGGTGCTTGACGCCTTGTATGTTGCGCGCAAGGCGGGCCTCTCCGGCAACGCTGCCAGTTGGACAGTTGAGCGCGCGCTGATCGAGCACCTCGAGACCATCTGGGATCAGCCGGATGACGGCATTTGGGAGGTGCGCGGAGGCCGCAAGCACTTTACCCATTCGAAGGTGATGGCCTGGGTCGCGTTCGACCGGATGATTCGATCTGCCGAGGAGTTCGGCCTGGACGGCCCAGTGGCCCATTGGCGTGACGTTCGCGAGGTCATTCACCGGCAGGTCTGCCAACAGGGATTCGACCGGGCGCAAAATTGCTTTGTACAGTCTTACGGTGTCTCGGCGCTTGACGCGAGCTTGCTGTTGCTTCCGATCGTTGGCTTTCTTCCGCCGGCGGATCCGCGGATTCGTGGGACGTTGGCGGCGATCGAGCGCAATCTTCTGCGCGACGGTTTCGTCTTGAGATATCACACCAGCGCCGGCACGGACGGCCTTCCGCCGGGAGAGGGCGTATTTCTGGCCTGCAGTTTCTGGCTTGCGGATAATTACGTTTTGCAGGGGCGGTACGAGGACGCACAAAAGCTGTTTGAGCGACTTTTGTCGCTGCGTAACGACGTCGGCCTTTTGGCCGAGGAATACGACCCTTGTGCCAAACGACAATTGGGAAACTTTCCGCAGGCTTTTTCGCATCTCGCCTTGATCAACACGGCTCACAATCTGATCAGTGCGAACGGTGCCGCGCACTTGCGTTCCGACAGAGGCAGGGGAACACGATGACCGGCTGATCTGCACAATTGCTGCAACTTGGCCGATTTCACCCTCAGCCAATTCCGTCGGGATGACTGAATATCTCGAAGGCCGAACCCCGGGCAATGCCGACCAGCGTAATTCCGCAGGCTTCGGCAGTCCGTACCGCAAGTGCGGTCGGTGCTGAAATAGCGATAATGATGCAGGCT
The DNA here is from genome assembly GCA_943372075.1 of Bordetella parapertussis. GTDB lineage: Bacteria > Pseudomonadota > Alphaproteobacteria > Rhizobiales > Xanthobacteraceae > Bradyrhizobium. The sequence goes on from CALRXG020000600.1 coordinate 2,372, forward strand.
CCAATCGCCGCCGTCTTCTGAACCATATCGACCGATATTCGGCTGGTCAGAATGATTGCGCCGGTTTTGCCAGCTATATGTTGCGCGGCGAGCGCGCCGGCGAGCTTGTCGAGGGCATTGTGCCTGCCGACATCCTCACGCGCGATGGCAAGATGTCCGTTCGGCAAATAAAATCCAGCAGCGTGCGTGGCACGGGTCGCATGGTTCAGACGCTGCGCGCCTGCAAGCGCATGGACTGCATGTCCAATCTGAGCCGGGGCAAGGGAAATCTCGCGCTTCAGTATCGAACAGGGGCGAGCGGCCTCTGCAATGCTCTCAATCCCGCAAAGACCGCATCCGGTGGGCCCGACCATTCGACGCTGACGATTTTTAAAGCGCCGTCCGCTCTCCGGCGTCAGCCACATTCTCAGTTCAACGCCTTCCGGCCCCGGGACGATCTCGACCCCTCGGATTTCGGCGGCGTTTTCAACGATGCGCTCGGTCAGGCTGAAACCGATCGCGAGATCGTTAAGCTCGGACGGAGTTGCCATCATGACCGCAGCGGTCGTCCCGTCATAGACGAGCGCAACGGGGCACTCTTCGGCAACCGCTCGCTGATCGAGGCGGCCTTCGTGGTCCAGCCGCGTCAGTCCGATCGAGGTCGGGGGGAGCGAAAAATTCATCGGCGTCGTCGGTTGGTGGTCATCAATATCGACTCTCGAAATCCTGAAAACGTTCCATTCAACTTACCAAAGATCAACTGCCGCCCAGGCGCGAGAGCACGTCGGCGAGCGTCAGAGCAAACATGGCAGCAAGGAACACGGTGCCTGCCATGGCGGCTAGGTGAATCAGCGGTTTCGATTTCGCCAATTCCATGAACAACAGAATGACAAGACCGGCTTTGGCCAACGCGATCACGATCCCAGCCGTCGGGGTAAAAAGGCCCATCGGGACATAGGCCAGCGCCAGGCTGAGAACGAGCAGCAGCAGCAGCGCCGCCCAGATCAGGCCGTTCCGGCGCCAGAGCTTCCAGGCGCTGACCAACGGCTCGCTTTTTTCAGTGCTCATGAAACGCGCCCGGGCAGATAGATAAGAGGATACAGAAAAATCCAGATGACATCGACGAGGTGCCAGTACAGTCCCGTCACCTCGATCTCGGGATTTTCGTCGAGTTGAAGTCTGTCGAAATAGTCCAGCAGAGCAAGCCGGCTCACCAGCACGATGCCAATGGTGAGATGGATCGCATGCACGCCCGTAACCAGCCAGTAGAGGCCGTAGAACAACTGGGCGCCGGTCTCGTGCAAGGCGAATTGCGCGCCCGGCACCAGATGTTTTTCGATGTCCTCCTTGTACTCGAAGCCCTTCACGACCAGAAATGCGAGGCCCAGTGCCACGGTCGCCGCCAGACAGCCTGTTATCAGGCGGCGGAAGTGAATGCCGGCAGCGGCCGCCTGCGACGCCATCGCCATCGTGAGGCTGCTGGTCAGAAGGATGGCCGTATTGATGGTGCCATACCAGATGTTGGTCTCCCGCCCGGCCGCGGCGAAGGCATCCGGGTGATCGATCCGGCAGACGGTGTAGGTGAGCATCAGTGCACCGAAAAACAGGACTTCGCTCGCAAGGAACACCCAAATTCCGAACGCATCGGCGCCGCGTTGCCGTTCGAAATATTGCCAGGGCTCCCGGAGCAGGCTCGTTGTGTCGGTCATCGGACATCCCGCGCGTTCTGCACTTCCGGTGGATCGACGCCGGCCGATTGTTTCGCCGCGTGGTAATCGTAAGGGCTGCGGTCGACGCGCGGCTGGCGATCGAAATTCTTTGGCGGAGGCGGCGAACTCGTAGTCCATTCGAGGCCGGTCGCGCCCCACGGATTGTTGCCGGCACGGCTGCCGCAATATAGCGACCACGCAAAGTAGCCGAGCGGGAGCAGATAGGCGATGGCGAGCACCGCCCCGCCGGACGATGACATCACGTT
>CALRXG020000601.1:0-4306 GCA_943372075.1 Bordetella parapertussis
CGGCAGGCGCGGCGTAGACCGGCGCACCGCAAGGGTTGAAACCGCACGCCATCGCGGGCGCGGTCACCATGACGGCCACCGCCGCAATCAGTCCTTTGATCATTTGACGCATTACTCTCTCCTGATGCTCTCTGTTCGTCGCGTAGCTCTTGATGGCTATTCAAGCGCCCCGTTCAGGGGCTGTTGATCGGGCAGTTGGTTTAAGGGCCTCTCGGACGCGGTGGCCGCGGCAGCGCTCCCGGCAGCGGCTGCGATCCGTTGAATTGCGGCGCGTAGATCACCGGCGGCGGATCGACCGGCTCGTTGGACTGCGCCGGCAGCGGCGTGGAGCGCGCCGACCAGGATTGATGGTAGCTCTCGGCCGGCTTGGGCAGGCTGCGATTGGCCGGCGGCTCGATCTCGAGCCGGCCATAGCCCGGCATGTGGCCGAGGCTCGGATAATAATGGCCGACATTCGGCTGCGGATCGATCGGACGGCCGCCATAGACGGTCGGCACCAGCGACTCGTTGCGGGCAAGCCCCATCGCGCCTTCGACGACAGCATAGGAGGCGTCGACGCCGTTGATGATGATCGGCACGCCGGGCCGCGAGGGCACGACGATGTCGAAGCCGCCGCCGGCCGACGCCGCCGAGGTCATCGCAGCCAATATCACCAGCGCCAGTCGTCCGCGCATGTTCACCCAGCGTCCCGAATTGTTCCGGATGCAGCCTAATCCAATGCCTTGGCGGAAGGGTTAAGGCCGCGGGCCAAACTGCCGGTAAGCCTAATGCGTAAGCATCGGCATTTGGTCAATGCGGCCGCGCGGGCTCAGAAATCATTAACGGCTGCGTCCTCGACGCTGATCAGGCCAGCACCTCGTCGAACAAGCCCTGCATCGCCGCCCAGGAGCGGCGGTCGGCCTGCGCATCGTAAAGCGCCGAGCTCATGATCGAGCCGTCGGCGGACGGGTTGGTGAAGCCGTGCAGCACGTTGCCGTAGCTGGTCACCTGCCAGTCAGCGACCTTGCCGGCGCGCATCTCGTTCTCGAAGGCCGCAATCTGTTCGGGCGGCGCCAGCGGGTCGTCGGCCCCGGTCAGCACCAGCACGCTCGCCCGCACCGCGCCGGCCGCCGCCGGCTGCGTGGTCGAGAGCACGCCGTGGAAGCTGACCACGGCCTTGAGGTCGGCGCCGTCGCGCGCAAGCTCGAGCGCGACGGTGCCGCCGAAGCAGAAACCGATCGCCGCGCATCGTGTGGCATCGACGTCGGGCAGCGCCATGAGTGTCGCGAGCGCCGCGCGGGCTCGCGCGCGAAGCCTGGCGGTGTTTGTGCGCAGGCCGCCGATCAGCGCCATTGCCTGATCCAGGTTGGCGGCCTGCTGCCGATCGCCGAACATGTCGGCGGCCAGCGCGACATAGCCATGCCCGGCTAGTCTGCGCGCCCGCTCCATCGCGAAATCGCCGAGCCCGAGCCCTTCGTGGAAGACCAGCACGCCTGGACGTCTTGCGCCCGTGTCGCTGCAGGCCAGATAGCCGCGCAGTTGGGCATCGCCGTCGGCGTAGTCGATGTCGCGTGTGTGCATGCCATTCTCGTCAAAAGCGCCATGATCCGGAACGCGTCGTGCGCGGACCCCGGCGGAACTTCACACCGGTTTGATCGCAGAGCAAGGCCGGGCAGGAACGCCCGCCGGATCGCGAGATTAGCTTCTCACCACGACGAGAGGAGACTTCGCATGACACAGCTCAAGATGCTCGGCGCAGCAGCCCTGCTCGCTTCGGCGCTGGCCAGCCCGGCAATGGCGCAACAGACCATCGGCACCGCCACGCGCTGCTCGAATGCCTATCCGGATGCCCGATGCCAGACGATGGCACAAGGCGCCACCGCAACCACGTATCACCACCGCACCTATCGGCGCGACCGCGACTGGCAGGACAGCTACAACCGCTATGACCCCGGCCCGTTCGCGCCGGTCGACGCCGCGGCCGGCGTGGTCGGTGGCGCGGTCGGAACCGCGGCTGCCATCGCCACCGCGCCATTCGGCGGTCCCGAATACGCCCGCAGCCCGATGGGCGGCGAGGAATATGCGCGGCAGAACGGATTTGTCTGCACCCCCGGCACCTGGTTCCGCGGCAGCGACGGCCTCCGGCACCCCTGCCAGTAGCTGACGCATAGCGCTGACGGCGAAAAGGCGGCCTCCAGGCCGCCTTTCTGCTGCCTGGAGAAAGCGCGATCGATCCGAACCTTCCGCGGTCCGGGCTTCTTCTGGCTCTGGCCGGCCAAGTCTGCTATGCGAGCCCGCAAATCATTCTCCTTTCGCCGGCTTAGCTCAGCGGTAGAGCAGCAGTTTTGTAAACTGAAGGTCGGGGGTTCAATCCCCTCAGCCGGCACCAGCCTTCGGCTTCAGATCCTCCGCTGCGCCTCGCCCAAATGTGCGCCCGCCAGCGACCGAATTGTCTGTCACAGGGACAAAAAAAGCCCGGCTCGCGGCCGGGCTTTTATCAGCTCGCGGATTTTGCTTTAGGCGAGCACTTGCTGCTTGCGGTTTCGGCGATAGGCCAGCGAGCCGACGCCGAAGAACCCGAGGATCATCATCGCCCAGGTCGAGGGCTCGGGAACGGCAGCCGTCAGTGCCACGTCGGCGCTGACGTCGAGCTGTGCGCCGGTCTGTTCGCGATCGGCGTAGAAGATCTCCAGCGTATTCACGCCGGCGTTTGCGTTGCCTGCGAACGTGACGTCGGAGGTCGAGTGAATGCCCGGATTTTGTCCGATCAGAACGCCGTTCAGGTAAACGAAGGCGTCGTCGTCCGAGCCGACCGTGAAGTGGACCGTACCTGCGGACGACAGCGTGAACGTGCCCGTCAGCACCGCGGTTTCAAACGCATTGGCGTCATTCGTGCCCGTGCTGTTCGGCGCGTACATCGTGCTGCTGTAAGGCAGCGAGACGGTGCCGGTGCCGGTCTGGATGACGGTCGCCGACGGCGTCCACCACAGCAACTCGCCGGTGGAATGATCATACATCGACACGCCCGGGCTGGTCGTGCTGACGACCGGTCGGTCGTTCACCAACCCGCTGCCGATCGCGACATTCGGCGTGCCTGAGCCGCCGAAATCGGGCGCACCGGACCCGTTGTTGAGGACTTCGTAGTAGGTGGCACTCAGCGTTCCCGTCACGGGATCGGCCTTCGCGGCGACCGATACCGCAGTGGAAAACAGAGCAGCAACGCCGACGATCAGAAACGTATGTTTCATTTTACTCCCCATTTAAAATAGATGCGTGAGAGGATTTGACGCTTTTTAAACCTCTGCATTTAATTCAATTAATGTTACGTGGGTGCGACATTCTGTCAGCTCGCGTTAACTTTTTCGCAGGCGAGCCTCTGCGCACAGCCTCGCGCTGGACCCGCGCGCCCCGCGCCTTGACGGAAATCTCGGCGAAGATTCTTGGCAGGAGAAAATTCTTGGCAGGAGAAAATTCTTGGCAGGAATCGTGGGGGGATGCCCGTAGGATCACCCATCCTGCGTCTTGTTTCTGTCCTTGCGGGCCAAAACGGACTATGCAGAATGAGGGATGGGACTCCGCCAATGACCTATTTGATCCTTGCCCGTGATGGCACCAGCCAAATCGTGCTGAAGCGCGACAATGAAGACGCGGCCGAAAAGAAGGCGCGCGAGCTGAAAGAGATGGGCTGGTTCGAGGTCGAGGTCCGTGAGGACAAAGCGGAGGACAGCATCCCGGTCGCGCTGGGCGATCGCTCGCAGATCCTGCAGTGAACCTTTGCCCGATGGCCCTTACCCATGTGTAAGGAGCCACCATGTCCGACACAGCACATTACCGCTTCCAGTCCGATCAGGCGCGACGGCTGGCCCGCCAGGTCACCGACGCAATGGTGCGCGAGAAGCTGCTTGAAATGGCCGAGGAGTATGGCCGCTACGCCGACATGATCGAGGCCCGCGTCATCGCTCCAACCATCGCGGAAGCGACGGCCCTGCCGGGCTGAGAACCCTTGCCCGCTCCCATCGCCGCGATGCTCGACCCGCCTGGCACCACCCCCCGGGCGGCTTTCGGGTCTGGTTCTAACGCGGACTCTCAGCGCACCGCCTAGACCGCGCGAAAACGCCTGAGGATTTGTCCGGAACATGATGCGCCCTCACGCATTTCTCTTCACATGAGGACACGCGAAGCTGACCGCAATATTGCGCTTCTGGGCGCCGTTACGCTGCTGAGCGTGGCCGCCGCCGGCGTCGTCGCGCTGCTGGATCCGGTGTCCGCGCCGGCAAGCGCCACGTCCCGGCCGGCCACGAATCGGGCGGCAGCGGACGATCGAATA
>CALRXG020000602.1:0-4299 GCA_943372075.1 Bordetella parapertussis
GTACGATTTGCGACAACACCGTATCGCGACCGACCTTCTCGGCCTGCATCACGAAGCTTCCAGATTGATTGAGGGTCCCGGCGATCACCTTGGCACCAGCATCCTTGGTGATGGGCATGGATTCTCCGGTCACCAGGGATTCATCGATCGATGAACGCCCCTCCAGAATGACGCCGTCGACCGGGACTTTTTCGCCGGGACGGACGCGCAATCTGTCGCCGACGTTGAGACCATCGAGCGGGACTTCATGGTCGGTGCCATCCTCCGCAACGAGGCGCGCCGTCTTCGGGGCGAGGTCGAGCAGGGCCTTGATCGCGCCCGACGTCGCCTCGCGGGCACGCAATTCGAGGACCTGCCCCAGCAGAACCAGAACGGTGATCACTGCCGCCGCTTCAAAATAGACGGCAACGGCACCATCGTGTCCGCGGAAAGCGGGAGGGAAGACATGCGCGGCGACGGTGGCGACGAGGCTGTAGACGTAAGCCACACCGGTCCCCATCGCGATCAAGGTGAACATATTGAGGTTGCGGGTCAGCAGCGATTGCCAGCCGCGCACGAAAAAAGGCCAGCCCGCCCAGATTACGACTGGGGTCGCAAAGACTAGCTGAATCCAGTTCGACAGGGTCTGGTCGACCCAGCCGTGGCCACCGACCAGGTGTCCGCCCATCTCGAGAACGACGGCGGGCAACGCGAGCACGAGACCGATCCAGAACCGCCGGGTCATGTCCGCCAGTTCGGGATTGGGTGGCGCATCCAGTGTCGCCACATCCGGCTCGAGCGCCATTCCGCAGATGGGACAGCTGCCGGGTCCTATCTGCCTGATCTCCGGATGCATCGGGCATGTGTAAACGGTGCCTTCCGGAACGGTCGCCTTCATCGCCGAGGCCTGCGACTTGTCGAGGTACTGCTCCGGGGCCGTGGCGAACTTGGTGCGGCAGCCAGCCGAACAAAAGTGGTGGGTGCGGTCGTGGTAATCGAACCGGTGCTTGCTCGTCGCCGGATCGACGGTCATCCCGCAGACCGGATCCACGACCTTTCCATCTCCGGAGACGGGATGATGGTGGTGCTCATGAGCACGGTGACCATGGTCACCGTGACCGCCGCCGCAACATGCCGCCTTGGTTTCGTCGGGACCCGGGGCTGCCATCGCCTTCGAGGAGCAGCCGCATTCGCCTGTGGAATTTGCCTTTTCCGGACCGCTCATCTAAATCTCCTGCGTGGCTTGCAACCCATACCCTGTAGGGGTATATAGAGCGAATGCGAAAAGACATCAAGACGTCCTGCCAAAAACGCCTGAGCCGGATCGAGGGACAGGTGCGCGGCCTTGCCAAGATGGTCGAAGAGGACCGCTATTGCATCGATATCGTAACGCAGATCTCGGCCGTTCGTGCCGCGTTGCGGCGCGTCGAAGAGGAGGTCCTGAAGGATCATGTCTCGCACTGTGTCGAACACGCGATCGCGAGCGGCGACAAGGCGGATCAGCGCCGCAAGATCGCGGAATTGATGGCGGTGGTCGGACGTGCGGAACGATGATCGTCTCGTCAGGTCAGGTTCCATCTTGGCGGCCCGAGATTTCGCAGTTATGATTCCGAATCCGAGCACGGCAAATTGAAAGTATTGACGCGTTTATGTTAACCGGACTCACCAGAACGCAGCGGCAGAGGACAGGGTGGCTGGTTGCCTTGGCTTATCTGTTTTGCGTGCTGGCCCCGACGCTTTCTTTCGCGTTGCCGGGCGGTCATGCGACGCCCTATTGCCTGACCGACGAAGATCACGTACCCGGCATGGTCCATGTGCACGACGAAGGCATGGCGCACGTCCACAAGGATGGGCATGCCCATCATCATTCCGGCGTCCAGACCCAGGCTGATTCATCCGCGGACCATGATGCGAAACCCGCCGCGTTGAAGAGCGATTCCGGCCCGGCAAAGGCGCCGCATTCGGTGGACGGCAAGTGCTGTGGCCTGATGTGCGTCACGGCGCTTCCTGCCACGCTCGTTGGCGTTGCCAAACCGTCGGCACCGAAGGCCGTCCGGGTGTCCGATAATTATCGGAAACTGACGGACAACGCGCCCCCGCAGCGCTATCGCCCCCCCATTTCCTGACCTGACCAAGCATGACGCGGTGTTGCGCCCGTTCGGGGGCACGCGCACCTGTGGTCCATCGTCAGTTCAGGAAAGTCTTATGTCAGCGCAAATTGGGGCGACTGCCGCCGCCGTTGGTTCGGTGGTGCGCGGAATATTCGGAATCAGATTCGGGACATTCGCAGGGGTGGCTGTTGCGGCCCTGATCTTGGGCGGCTGCGCGGTACCGCTGGCGCCGCTCGTCGGCGCGGACCCCGCCGATCCCGGGGCAAAGGTCGCGGGCGTCGGCTACCGGTCGACCATCGCCCCTTACGCCAGCCTCCGTCCGACGACACCCTCCGGCTGGAAGCAGCAGAACCAGAGCGTCACGCCGTCACCCAAATCCGGGCATGAGCATTAGGAGCACGTCATGAAAATCATCAATGGCGTGCCGTTCCATCAGAGCCTCCGCCGCCATCGGTCGGCGTTGGCGCTAACCGTGTCCCTTCTTCTTTCCGGTTGTGCGACGTTCTCGCCGGATCGTGGAATGGGCGTCGTGTCCGATATCGCTGGCCAGACGATCAAGAAGGACGTGGTCGCGATCCGCTCCGTGGACGAAGCCCAGCAGGCCGACGATGCTGTCAAGCGGCTGCTGCGCCGAGCGCTCAATGTCGATACCGCCGTCCAGGTCGCGTTGCTCAACAATCGCGGCTTGCAGGCCGCGTACAACGAATTGGCGTTGGCGGAAACCGACCTCGTCCAGGAAAGCCTTCCGCCCAATCCGACATTCTCGATTTCGCGAATATCGGGCGGCGGCGCCGTCGAAATCGAACGTCAGGTGGTCGGGGACATTCTTGCGTTGGCGACGCTGCCGTTCCGTTCCGAGATCGCCAAGAGGCGATTCCACCAGGCGCAATTGCGGGCAGCATTGGAGACCTTGAGGCTCGCGTCCGATGTGCGGCGATCCTACTACCGCGCCGTCGGCGCTAACGAGATGGTCGGCCTTCTCACAGATGCCAAGTCCACGGCGGAGGCGACCGCCAAGCTGGCCTCAAAACTGGGTGAAACCGGTTCGCTCAACAAGCTCGATCAGGCCCGCGAGCAGGTCTTCTACGCGGAGACGACAGCCGATCTCGCTTCGGCACGTCAGGAGGCGACCAGTTCGCGTGAACGTCTCGCACGACTGATGGGGCTTTGGGACGGCGAACTTACGTTCCGCCTGCCCAAGACGCTTCCGCCATTGCCACGACGTCCTTCCGCTCTGCCGTCGATCGAAGTGGATGCAGTGACGCACCGGATCGACCTGCAGATCGCACGCATCGAACTGGATGCGCTGGCGAAATCGCTCAATCTCACGGAAGCGAGTCGTTTCGTCACGCTGCTCGATGTTGCAGGAATCGCGAAGACCACCAGGGATCCCGATGGCTCCCGGTTCCGTGAACGCGGCTTCGACATCCAGTTCCAGATCCCCATCTTCGATGGCGGCGAAGTCCGGGTGCGACAAGCGAGCGAGACCTACAATCAGGCCTTCAATCGCCTGACCGAGAAGGCGATCAACGTGCGCTCGGAAGCACGAGACGCGTACCGGACGTATCGATCGAGCTACGAGATCGCCCGGCAGTATGAGCGCGAGGTGCTGCCGCTCCGGAAGATCATCACCGAAGAAATGCAGCTGCGCTTCTCGAGCATGCAGGTCGATGTGTTCGCGCTGCTGACGGAAGCGCGCCAGCGCATCGCGTCGCTGCGGGCCGGAATCGATGCCAAGCGCAGCTTCTGGCTCGCCCAATCTGATCTGCAGACCGCCGTCAACGGCGGCGGCTCGGGAGAAACACAAATAGAGTCCCGTCCGACGACCACCGCCCAGGCTGGCGGCGGCGGCGGTCATTGATGGAGGCCAACATGCTATCGCGAAGAGGATTTCTGGGAACGGCGGCGCTGGTCGGCGCCAGCGCCGTCAGCGGCCGCGTGCAGGCGGCCAACATTCCGGAAGCGCCGATCATGGACAAGGTGACGATGCAGCCGCCGCTGCATCCGACCAGCGGTCCGGATTACCGTCCGGTCGTCACGCTCAACGGCTGGTCGCTTCCCTGGCGAATGAACGGCGACTGGAAGGAGTTTCATCTCGTCGCTGAACCTGTCGTCCGCGAATTCGCGCCCGGCATGAAAGCCAACCTCTGGGGCTACAACGGTCAGGCACCGGGGCCGACGATCGAGGCGGTCGAGGGCGACAAGGTCC
>CALRXG020000603.1:0-4297 GCA_943372075.1 Bordetella parapertussis
GACCCACGTTACTCGTGATGTTCGCGATGCAGGACAAGACGTAAGCGGGCTTAGCCGCTGCGAACTCCCTGGTGGACGTACCAGACCATTCCCCGCACAAGAGGCAATCACTTTGCACTCGGATGCAGGCAGGTCGTCGACGCGAGTGAAGTTACATGAGAGTCCGCGCCGCTGTCGACCATCTTCCGCAAGACATGCTCAAGCATGTCGTCCACCGCAATCAAGGATCAGTGTGAGGCAGAGCACAGCGCCGCAACGTGATGCGACGTGCCGCGCCGGATGCTCGCGTTGCAACCGGCGCGTGAGCGCCTCACGCTAGATCAGCATTGCCGGCCCTTCGTGGGAACCCGATGCACCGTGACAAGCCCATACATCAGCGCCAACCGATCCAGGCATTCCTTGAAACGCCGCGCGAAATAGTCCTGCCAGCGCTGCGTGCGTAGTCCGCGCCGTTGCCCGACCTGCTCCATGGTCATGCCGAGGATCAGAACGTCGTGCACCAGTGCAGAGCCATCGGCGCCAAGCTCATGCTCGGCACGATTCAAGCGCAGCGTCGCCTGGCGCTGTCGCTCCGTGATCGGCTCGCGCAGCTCGCCGCCATCGACAAATTCGCGGGTCGTATCCACCGCGCGAGGGCCGCGCTCAGCCTTCTCCCAATCGTTCTGAAAGGCCCGGCCGCTCCGATACTGAGTGTCGTCGATCTGGCGGTGGGCATGCAGCCGGCCGAGCGGATCGTTACGGATCGAGCGAAATGCAACGATCTTGTCGCCGGGCTCCAGCGCCATCGGATCGTCGACCTCGACGGTCGCCAGCTCGGCGTTGAAAGGCGGATCCTGAGCGCGTCGATCATGCGCTCCGGCGGGGTCGTATGGCTTCCGGCGTTTGACGCGGGGCATTGCTGATCTCCAAATGTCTGACGATGAGCGCGCGGAGGCTTCCGCGCGGTTGCGGATGGAAAGTCCTGAGGTCGGGAGGTGAACCGTCTCAGCCGGCCCCGACGGCTCGCAGCCAGGCGTCGTTCAATACCGGCTTCGCCGAGGCCTCGGGGTCGCGGCTCAGGCGAAAATGTGGGGTGCAGTAGCTCGCGCCCGGCCGGCAGGGATGACCGCAGAAGGTCATTGTTTCGACGCCGGCGTCCCCGCCATAGGGATAGCGACAGTCACCGCGTTCGAGCTCGAGCAGGAAAAGGTGCCGCGGCATAACTCCTGCGCAACGAAGCGGTGGCATCTCCACCGTCTCGGTGAATATGCTTGGCGAACCTAACCGATCGGGCTTCGGTTCGGCCGGCTCCTCGCGCAGCGGCACTGTTCGCGCGAGTTCCGCCACGGCCGCTTCGGGCGGATCCAGCCGCCCCGGCAGGGACGGTTCGGGCCGATCGAGGCCCGCCAGCCCCATGCGCTGTGCCCGGCTGAGCGCCGCGTTACGGGTGTAAGCCGTCTTGAATGCTGCGTTAATCGCGTCGGCGATTTCGGAGTAGGACAAGCCGCGGGCGCGCAGGTTCTGCAGGGCTGCCGAGTGCTCCGGCAGCCAGTTCGTCATTTCCATTCCAAATTCCCATTTTTGTCATTCGACCGGCGCCTCACACAGCTTCCGATATTCCGAAGAAAAAGTCAAGCTTGATTTCTGATAATCGTAACGGTATTGATGTGTTCGGGTTTGGAGAGGATGAACCATGCTGGATGCAGCACTGATCGAACGAGCACTGGAAAAGACAGGCAAGAGCAAAGGCGGGCTTGCCCGCGCAATGGGAGTTCGGCCCGGAGCGGTGTCCGAAATCCTGTCGGGAATACGGTTGATCAAGGCGTCCGAGATCGCCCCGATCGTCGAGTATCTGGAGCTGAACTCGGTGCCGATCGTGGGCCGGGTCGGCGCCGGCGCCTCGATCGAGCCGGAGCTGGAGCAGGTACCGCCGGAAGGTCTTGGCGAAGTCGAACTTCCGTTCCCGATGACTGAGGAGACCGTGGCCTTCGAGGTTTCGGGTGATTCGATGCTGCCGAAATATGAGAATGGCGACGTTATCGTGGTCTATCGCGAGCAGCGTTATCCGCTGTCGAGCTTCTATGGGGAGGAAGCTGCGGTTCGGTTGAAGAGCGGCGAGCGCTATCTGAAGACGATCGAACGCGGCAGTTCGTCCGGCACGGTCAATCTCAAGAGCTTCAATGCCAAACCGATCAATGGCGTAAAGCTCGAATGGATTGGCGAGATCTGTGTCACCCTGCCCCGCGGCCAGATCGAACGGCTGCGCGGCAAGACGGCGTCGAAGGGCCGCAAGTCCGGCAAGGCACAGGGCGGGCGATCGTCCGAGAAATAGCGGCGTCCGGACCGGATGGACCGATTCGGGTGCCTTCGCGCCGAATCGGTCCGGCCAGCTGTGCCGAGTCTCGCGTGTCGACAAGATCTCTTGACAAACTTACGATTATCAGAAATAATTGCCGGTGACAGTGAACGCACCGAACGATTGGCAATGCAATATTTTGTCGTGATGATCGACTATGGCCGCAGAGGCCGGGAGGCGATCGTCGACCCCGAACTGACGCGGCGCGAGGTCGTCTCGCGGATCGTGTCGGGCGAATACGCAAACATCAGCTTCATACATGAGATCGTCGAATCTTCGGTCGAGGACATCACGGATGACATCCTTGCCGAGGCCGCCCTGCCTGAGGTCGCCCTCACCGGGGCGAACCCGCAAGCCAATACACTTGACCACGTCCGCGATCTGCGCAAACACGAACCGGTTTGATATCCAGGCCGCTCGCGTGGTGATTTCGAAAACGTGATTTTCCCGTGACGGCCCACTTGGCCGGAACCGGAAACGAACTAGATAAGGTTCACGCAAAGTCTATTCGGACCGCGCGTGGGTTCCCTTGTAGATTGGCAATCTCGTTTCCCGGGCCGGTGATTTCTGCTTCCGATGAATCCGACAAAAAATGCCGAGATCGCCGCGACGGATAGCGATCTCAGGATAGCGCTGCTGCTCGGCATCGCGAACTGGTTTCTGTTCCTCGACCATATCCCGCACAATGTCGTCAACGCGCTGACGATGCGCAATTTCGGCTTCAGCGGAGCCACCGACCTGTTTGTGTTCGTCGGCGGCTATGCCACGACGCTGATCTATACGAGGATGGCGGTGGAACGCGGGATGCTGGTGGCCGCCACCCGGATCTTCAGGCGTGTGTGGCAGCTCTACGCTGCCTATATCGTTCTGTTCGTCATCTATGTCGAATTGATCAGCTATGTTGCGGCCCGGACCGCGGCACCCGAGATCATCAGCGAATTCAACATCGCCGGCTTCATCGATCACGGAATCCGGACGCTGATTTACGGCCTGTTCCTGCAGGCCAAGCCGCTCAATCTCGATGTCCTGCAACTCATTATCGTCCTGATGGCATTCCAGCCCATCATCGTGTGCGGACTGTTCTACGTACCGAACGCGACGCTCGCCGCCTCCACCGCCCTTTATGCGACCGCTCGCGTGCTCGACTGGAACCTGACGTCATACCCCGACGGACACTGGTACCTGAACCCGTTCTGCTGGCAATTGCTGTTCGTGATGGGTGGCTGGCTTGCGCTCGTTGGCCAGCGGTATGCGCCCGCGATCCGTTCGCTGCAGAACATTTCCGCGCTGCGCGCCGCGGCTCTGCTGTATCTTGTGCTCGCGCTCGCGATTGTCGTGAGCAGCGATATTCCGGCACTCGCCCAGGCGATGCCGGCTGGACTGACCGACATGCTCCTGCCGAGCGACAGGGAGGATGTCGCGCCACACCGCATCCTGCATTTCCTCACGCTGACGTTCCTGTTCACCTTGCTGGTGCCGCGCAACTGGGCATACTTGCGATCCTACGCCTTGCAGCCGATCATCAAGTGCGGCGAGGAGTGGCTCGCCGTGTTCTGTGCAGGCGTTTTCCTGTCCTTTGCCGCGCATCTGGTCCTGATCACCGGCCCGAACTCAGTGGCGAGACAGGTCGCGGTCAGTATCGCCGGCCTCGCGGCAATGACTGCGGTCGCCTACTACGTCTCGTGGTCGAAGCAGCAGGACAACAGATCGACGGTCGGAGCTCATTCCTGAGCCCCGTTTCGATCGGAGCAGAAAAGGCTCTAGGGTCCGGACTCAATTGATCCACCAAGTGATCGCGGCGGCCAGAAGGATCGCAGACAAGAAGATGTCTGCGCGCTTGTCGTATCGGGTTGCGATCCGACGGAAGTCTTTGAGACGGCAGAACATCCGCTCGATGACGTTGCGGCCTTTGTAAGCGGTCTTATCATAGCGATGCGGATGCTTGCGGGTCGGATTTGGCGG
>CALRXG020000604.1:0-4284 GCA_943372075.1 Bordetella parapertussis
CGAACGCGGGTAGACCTGATAGAAAATGCCGCGCCGCCACCAGTCCCGGTTGCCCTGGTCCATCCCGCTCCCCAACTCCTCGTCGCGCCCGTGTCCCCGGAGGCGATCGGTCGGCTCAGGGATGACGCACGATTCGGGACGGAAAAATGGCGGTACTCAATGCCGGGCGATGGCGAGCTGATAGATCGTGATCAGCACCTCGAACAGGATCAGGAATACGATGATCAGCTCCAGCCGCAGCGAGCGGCTGGTGTCGATGATATCGGTCAGCACCTGCGCGGTCTCGGCCACAACAGCAAGCTTCCGGTTGAGCGATTCCGCCCGCTCCTTCAATTCATATTCGTCCTCGAGCCGGGCATAGAGCCGTTCGAGCTGCGGCTTGTCCCAGAGGATGTCGGGCTTCTCCGACACTTCGACCGGCCCGGCCACGCGATGGCGCACCGACAGCGCGTTGCCGATATGCTTGAGGATCGCGACGCGGCCGCCGAGCACCCGGCCGTCCTTGGCGAGTTCGCGCGCGAACGGCTCGGTCGAATCGAACACGGCGCGCACCTCGCGCTCATGCCGCGCCAGCACCACGCTTTTCGCCAGCGCCTCGCCGACCAGGATCAGCCGCTCCGGCGACAGGCTTTGCAGGTAGATCGGACCACCCGGCGGAATCTGGTCTTCCTTGTCGGCGGCCACCTCGATGATCGCGATCTCCTCCTCGCGCCGCGTGAACAGGCCGGTCATGCGCGACTGCAGGCTGCGCAGGAATTCATCCTCCTCCAGCGCGTTGAGGCCGATCAGGACGACGACGCCGTAGCGGAACAGGATCGCCACACCATTGTCATTGACGCGAAAGGCCAACGGCGTCGTCGCCAGCACGTCGCCGCGCTCGAGCCCGGACGTGTTGATGCGGTCCGCGACGAAGAAGGCGCGGGCCGTGGTCCTGGGGCCGCCGAGCGGCGGTTTGGGAGCCTGGGTCGTCATGGAGTTCGGGACTACGGGACCTGGTTCATGATCGAGAACGGCCGCGAACCGGCCTGCCCATCAATTGTTCTGTCAGCCCGACCTTATCACGGTCCGTTTTGGGATCACACGCCGGTGCAGCGGCATTTCCGGTGTGTGTTGACGGCATTTTCCGGTGGCCTATGGTGGCTCCATGAACGAGACAACCGAAACCAAACCGAAAGCCGGCGCGATGATCGTGCCGGTGACGCTGTTCGAGCAGAACTGCACCATCATCTGGCACGAGCCGACCAAGAAGGCCGTGGTAATCGACCCCGGCGGGGATGTGCCGAAGATCCAGGCCGCGATCGCGCAGGCCGGCGTGACGGTCGAGAAGATCTGGCTCACCCACGGCCATATCGACCATGTCGGCGGCGCCGCCGATTTGCGCGACGCGTTGCAGGTCAAGATCGAGGGGCCGCATATCGCCGACAAGTACCTGCTCGACAACGTGGTCTCGAGCGGCGAGCGCTTCGGCATGACCGGGGTGCGCAATTTCGGCCCCGACCGCTGGCTCGACGAGGGCGATCAGGTTTCGATCGGTGACCTCACCTTCGACATCCTGCACTGCCCCGGCCATTCGCCGGGCAGCGTGGTGTTCTTCAACAAGGAGCTGCGCTTCGCTCATGTCGGCGACGTGCTGTTCGCCGGCTCGGTGGGACGCACCGACCTGCCCGGCGGCAGCCATCCGACCCTGATCCTGTCGATCAAAGAGAAGCTTCTGCCGCTCGGCGACGACGTCGGTTTCATCTGCGGCCACGGCGCTGGATCGAGCATCGGCCAGGAGCGGATGACGAACCCGTTCCTGACTGGCGAGATGTAGCGCCTCGCTCGCGCATCGCCTTACGGCTGCTTCATCAACCCTGCGGCGGTCAGTGCCCGCGTGATGACGCCACTGACATTGACGCCGTTGCTCCGCTGCTTGTCTGGCTGCCTGGCTTGCTTCTTCGCCGGCCGGCCGCTGCTGCGACCGGCTGCGGGCTCGGGCTGATCCGCGGGCACCGGTATCGTCATCGAGATCGTGTCCGCACGCTCGCGCGGCACGCCGGTCGGCGCGATCCGCGGCTGACGGACCTGATCGGTCAGGCCGAAAAACTCGGCGATGTGATACGACGAGGAGATTCCAGCCTCGATCAGGAACGCACCCTCGACGCCGTAGCGCTCGTCATTGCCGGCAAGGCCGAGCGGCGTGCCATGCGCCATGTCGGTGATCGAGTAGGATTCGACCAACGTCTCGCCATCGGCGTTCCACCACACCTCGCGCGGATGGCCGTCGACATCCGACTTAGACATCGCCTTCAGCGGCAGGCCGTGAAGATCGAGCCATTGCCGGACGATCGCATCGCCATTGCCTGGATGCACGGTGCGGTCGGCACTGCCATGCCACACCGAGATTCGCGGCCAATCGCCCTTATGGGGCGATGCGCTGCGCACGAGGTCGCCGAGCTCCGGCGCCGACAATGCGCTTCCCTGCATCATGGCCCCGAGTGCCTCACGCAGATTACCCGCGACGCCGTAAGGCAGGCCGGCGATGACCGCGCCCGCCACAAACACATCGGGATAGGTCGCGAGCATGATGGTCGCCATCGCGCCGCCGGCGGAAAGCCCGGTGACGAAGATCCGGCGCGGATCGATCTTGTGCGCGCCGGCGATGTGACCGACCATCTCCCTGATCGATGCGGCCTCGCCCTGGCCACGCGCGATGTCTTCCGGATCGAACCAGTTGAAGCAGGTGTTGGCGTTGTTGACGGAGTGCTGCTCGGGCATCAGCAGCGCGAAGCCGTAATGCTTTGCCAAAGTCGACCAGCCTGCACCGAGATCGTACGACGCCGCAGTCTGGCCGCAGCCATGCAGCACCACGACGAGCGCGGGCGATCGCGCCAGCTGCTCGGGCACATACGCGAACATCTTCAGGGCACCTGGATTGGCGCCGAACTCGGTCGTCTCGACAAGCGGCGTCGGCACGGCCGGCGCAAGCGCGCCGAGGCCGTTGAACGCGTTCATCTTGGGCAGATGACGCAGAAATTCGACGTTGTTGACCAGGGACAACAGCAACTCCTGAGGTGATTTCTTCTTCTGTGTCACCCGATCAGATAATTGCTGCACTGCAAAATGAAAAGGCCGTGTGCTGTCTTTCCCTGCCGAATTGTGAGAATCGGCGTTAACGCGTGATCGGAACCCGGCGCGAGGCGGACTGCTTGAATTAGTTGCCTTAGCACCCTGTTTGGGCATCAACTTTTCAGAAGAAGCGCACCATGGTCCGCGGATTCATGAGGTGGCGCGTCGCATCCATGACAGAAATACGGCCGAAATCGATATCGACAGCACAAACAATGCGCATGCCGCAAACAGCGCCAGATGCGCAGATGTCGTGCTCTCGACGGCGAAGAAGACCGCACCGATCGCGGCGACGCCGGCGGCGTTGCCGATCTGGGTCGTGGTGCCGTACATGCCGGCGCCCGCTCCAGCACTTGCCGGCTTCACGCTCGACAGCACCGCGCTCGACAGCGGCGCCATCACAAGGCCCTGACCGTAGCCGAATATCATCAGCACCAGCGCGAGCAGCAGCGCCGATGGCGCGGCGACCGTGTGGACCGTCGCGACCAGCACGGCAAGCCCGACGATCTGCACGGCACAGCCCTCGATGATCACCAGCGTGCCGCGATGCCGGGCCCGCGCGCCGCTGTGCCGCGAGGCGATCACGAAGGTCAGCGCCAGCGGCACGAACACCAGCCCGGCCTCCAGCGGCGCAATCCGCAGGCCGTTCTGCATGAACATGGTCATGACCAGGTAGAACGACAGATTGGCGAAGAAGAAGAAGAACACCGCGACCAGCCCGCGCATGAAGGCAGCATCCGACAGCAGCGACAGATCGATCAGCGGCATGCCGCCGCGGCGCGCGACGCTGCGCTCGAGCCGCGCGAAGGCCGCGATGATGGCGACGCCCGCTGCCATGACCAGCCAGACCCAGGCCGTCCAGCCGAGATCGTGACCGAACAGCAACGGGCCGATCAGGCACAGCAGCCCGACGAACAGCACGATCGCGCCGGGAACATCGATCCGCGTGCCGCCGCGGCGCGGCACTGTCGGCATCATCTTCAACGCGGCCGCGATGATGACGATGCCGACCGGCACGTTGACGAAGAACACGGCGCGCCAGCCAAGGCCGGCGAAGTCGAGCGTCACCAGCACGCCGCCGAGCGTGAAGCCGGCAGCGCCGGCGAGCCCCAGCACGATGCCGTAGATGCCGAAAGCCCGCGCGCGGGCGGCATCGGAGAACAACAGATGCAGTGT
>CALRXG020000605.1:0-4281 GCA_943372075.1 Bordetella parapertussis
GCTCGAGACGATCCCGGCATCGATCCCCTATCTCTCGGCGCCTGCCGATCGGCTGCAGCGTTGGCGGACCCGCTTGCCGCCCGGCCGACCGCGCGCCGGCTTCGTCTGGTCCGGCTCCGCCACCCACAAGAACGACGCCAACCGCTCGCTCCCGCTGGCGCGGCTGGCTCCGCTGCTGGAGACGTTGCCGCTGCAATGCGTCAGCCTCCAGAGCGAGTTGCGCAGCGCAGACCGTGAGGTTCTGCGCGATCTGCCGAACCTGGTTCACCTCGGCGACGAGCTCGGCGATTTCGCAGATACGGCCGCGGTGATCTCGCTGCTCGATGTCGTCGTGTCGGTGGATACCGCGGTCGCGCATCTCGCCGGCGCGCTGGGCAAGCCGGTGTTGCTGCTGTTGCCGCATGCCGCGGATTTCCGCTGGATGCGCCAGCGCACGGACACGCCGTGGTATCCGACCGCGACGCTGCTCCGCCAGCAGGCTTTTGGTGATTGGGACAGCGTGATCGCTCTCCTGCGCGACGAACTGGGCAGGTTCCAACACTGAGCCGGCTGATTGACCGAGATGCGATATCTGACTAAAGTCAGATATATGCTCGACCCCGTCGCCCGCGTCCGTCGCTTCAACCGATCTGTCACGCGTGCCGTCGGCGCGCTCGATACCTCGTTCCTCGGCCGTGGCCGGCCGCTCGGTGCGGCGCGGGTGCTGAACGCGATCGGGCACGGCCGCGCCGACGTCGGCGACATCAGGGATTATCTCGGGCTCGATTCCGGCCTGATGAGCCGGCTGCTGCGCAGCCTCGAGGACGAAGGGCTGATCGAGACCACGGCGCACCAGGACGACGCCCGCCGCCGCATCGCGAAACTGACTTCGGCCGGCAAGCGCGAGTTCAACGCCTATGAGGCGCTCTCCAACCGACAGGCGACCGACTTCCTTGCTCATCACACCCAGCGTGAGGCGCTGCTGGCGGCGATGGACCTGATCGCCTCGGCGCTCGGACGCGACGGCACGTCGCTGGATGAGATCGACCCGCGCAGCGAGGAGGCACGCTACTGCCTCGGCGAATATTACGCGGAGCTGGCGCGGCGCTTCAAACAGGGTTTTGACGTCAAGCTGTCGCGCGATCCTGATGCGAAGGACATGGTGCGGCCGCGCGGCAGCTTCATCGTGGCGATGTCGGACGGCCTGCCGCTCGGCTGCGTCGGGCTGAAGGGTGGCGGCCACGACTACGCGGAGATCAAGCGGCTGTGGGTCGCGCCCGCCGCGCGCGGCCTCGGCCTCGGCCGCCGCCTGATGGACGATGCCGAACGCATCGCGCGCGAGCTCGGCATCGCGGTGCTGCGGCTCGACACCAACAGCGCGCTGGCGGAGGCCGGCCAGCTCTACCGCCGAACCGGCTGGACCGAGATCCCGCGCTTCAACGACGACCCCTATCCCGATCTGTTTTTCGAGAAGCGTCTCTGAGGCGCTGCCATTTCCACATTCGTCATGGCCGGGCTTGTCCCGGCCATCCACGCCTTTCGCTCTCGGAAACCAAGACGTGGATGCCCGGCACGAGGCCGGGCATGACGCGTTCGTGGAGAGATCAAACACAGATTCGATAGACCTCCTCTTCCGCGTGTTGTCCGGCGCGATGCGCTGGCCTAAGACACCGGGATGACCATTCGCCCCATCGTCCGCTATCCCGATCCGCGGCTGGCGCTGGCCGCCGAGCCGGTGAGCATGTTCGACGACGCGCTGCGCGAGCTGGCGCAGGACCTGCTCGAGACCATGCGCGCCGCGCCGGGGATCGGCATCACCGCGCCGCATATCGGCGTGGCGCTGCGCGTCGTGGTGCTCGAGCTCGACGCGCGCGAGGGCCCGCGGACCTATGTCAATCCGGAGATCATCTTCGCCTCGGACGAGATGATCCTGCACAAGGAAGGCAGCGTCTCGATGCCCGGCGTCACCGACGAGGTCGAGCGCCATGCGCGCGTCCGCATCCGCTATCAAGACACCGACGGCAACGTGCAGACCGAGGAGTCCGACGGCCTGCGCGCCGTTTGCCATCAGCACGAGATCGACCAGCTCGACGGCATGTTCTGGATCAGGCGGCTGTCGCGGTTGAAGCGGGAGCGCCTGATCAAGCGGTTCGAGAAGATCTCGCGCGGTTAGGCCGACTTCACCCTCCCGCCATCAGATCCTTCGCCAGCGCCATGTACGCCGGCAAGGTCACCGGGTCATTGGCGGCGTTGCCGGCCATCGGGTGCGAGGCGTAGCGCGCGATCACCATCTCGGCCCTGGGGTCGATGTAGATGCCCTGGCCGTGCACGCCGCGCGCCATGAAGGCGCCGTGCGCATTGTGCGTCACCCACCATTGATTGCGATAGGAGGCGCCGGGCAGCGTGGTGTAGCCGGCCGGCTTGAACTTCTCGGGATCGCCGCCGCGTGCGATGTCCTCGACCACTTGCGACGGCACGATCTGGCGGCCGTTGAAGCGGCCGTGATTGCGGATGGTCTCGCCGAAGCGGGCGAGATCGCGCAGCGTGGTCGACAGCCCACCGCCGCCGCTTTCGGTGCCGATGCGGTCGACGTGATAATGCGCATCCTCCTCCGCGCCCATCGGCGCCCAGACCCGCTCGGACAAGAGATCCGACAAGGTCATGCTGCTGGCGCGCCGGATGATCCAGGCCAGCACGTCGGTGTTGACAGTCTTGTAGGCGAAGGCCTTGCCGTGCTCGCCCTGCTTCTGCTGCGCGCAGAGGAAATCGAAGATGGTGGTCGCGCCCTCATAGCCCGGCGGGATCGGCGCCATGCCGTTGGCGCGGCGCAGCCCCCAGACGTCGGAATTCTTGTCGGTATAGACCTCGGTGTATTTCAGGCCGGTGGTCATATCCATGACTTCATGCACGCGGGCGTCGCCGAACGCGCTAGCCTTCAGCTCCGGGACATAGTCGGTGACCGGCGCCTGCGGATCGATCTTGCCCTCGGCGATCAGGATGCCGGCGAGCGTGCCGGTGAACGACTTGGTCACCGACATCGCGATATGCGGCTTGTGCGGCTTCAGCGCGCCGAAATAGCGCTCGTAAATCAGTTTGCCCCGATGCAGCACGGCGATGCCATCGGCGTAGCTGTCCTCGAGCATGCGCGCGAAGGTCTGCGGCCGGCCGTCCATCGTCACCGACGCCGACGCGCCGATGTCGTGATCCTCGCGCGGCAGCACCGACGTGCCCCCTGCTCCGCGCCAGACATTCACCGTCGGCACCAGCTGGCGGATGTTGCTCCATGCCCAGCGCAGCTCGGGGAAGCTGCGGAACGAGCCGTCCTGGAAGGTGATGGTCTTGTCCTGCGGCGGCGGAAAGCCCTGCATCCAGCCGAGCTCGTTCGGATCGGTCTCGGCGGCGGTGGGGTTTTGTTGCGGATTGGCGGCTGCGACGGACATCAAGGTTGGCTCCAAAGCTGCGATACGAGGTTTCGTATCACGCAAGGGCAGCGGCCACATCCGGCGTTTGCGCCGGGGTGATCGTCGCCGCGAGCGCGCCGTCCGCGCGATCCGACACCCGACTGTCGCGCCCGGGCCAAACCTTCCTGCGCAAGCGGATTACCCAGCCGCCGCCCGCTCGATCGCGGCGATGTCGATGTTCTTCATCGTCATCATCGCCTCCATCGCGCGTCGCCCCGCGGCTTGATCGGCCCCGTTGACCAGCTCGAGCAGCCGCCGCGGCGTGATCTGCCAGGTGAAGCCCCAGCGGTCACGGCACCAGCCGCACGGCAATTCCTTGCCGCCATTTTTCGTCACTGCGTTCCAGTAGCGATCGGTCTCCTGCTGGCTGTCGGTCAGCACCATGAAACTGACCGCCTCGTTCGGCACGTAGTTGGAACCGCCATTCAGCCCGACGAAGCGGCGGCCGAGCACGGTGAACTCCACCGTCAGCTCATCGCCCTGCCCGATGCCCGGGATCGGCGAGACGTGCCTGGCATCGACATGGCTGTCGGGAAAGGTCACAGCGTAAAACTCCGCCGCTTCGCGCGCCCGGCCCTGATCGAACCAAAGGCATGTGACGAGATCGGTCATGTGCAGTCTCCTTGTTATGCGCAAAGGACGCTTGGCGACGAGGCCAGCCGACAGGCCGACGAAAATAATTCGTGGGAACCAGTTTTGTGACGACACGCCTCCGCAAACACCAACGTCGTCCCGGCGCAGGCCGGGACCCATACGCCGCGGCGGATGTTGTGAGTGGGACTCGTCGTTCCAACATCCCGCAACAATCGCGTTCGGTGGTTATGGGTCCCGGCCTTCGCCG
>CALRXG020000606.1:0-4272 GCA_943372075.1 Bordetella parapertussis
TCCCCATGCTGGAGCCCCAGCAGGAGTACATGCTCGCCAAGCGTTGGCGCGAGCATGACGATCGCGACGCGGCGCATAAGCTCGTCACCAGCCACCTCAGGCTCGTGGCCAAGATCGCCATGGGCTATCGCGGCTACGGCTTGCCGATATCCGAAGTCGTCTCGGAAGGCAATGTCGGCCTGATGCAGGCGGTGAAGCGATTCGAGCCCGAGAAGGGCTTCCGTCTCGCCACCTACGCCATGTGGTGGATCAAGGCGTCAATACAAGAGTACATTCTGCGTTCCTGGTCGCTCGTGAAGATGGGCACCACCGCGAACCAGAAGAAGCTGTTCTTCAACCTGCGCAAGGCGAAGAGCAAGATCTCCGCGCTGGAAGAGGGTGATCTCCGCCCCGACCAGGTGAAGCTGATTGCCAAGCGCCTCGGCGTGACCGACCAGGACGTGATCGACATGAATCGCCGCCTCGGCGGTGACGCGTCGCTCAACGCCCCGATCCGCGACGACGGCGAGGCCGGCGAATGGCAAGACTGGCTGGTCGACAACTCGCCCAACGCCGAAGCCTTGATGGCCGAGAGCGAGGAGTTCGATCATCGCCGTCAGGCCCTGAACGGTGCGATCGGCGTGCTCAACCCGCGCGAACGCCGCATCTTCGAGGCGCGGCGTCTGGCGGATGAGCCGATGACGCTGGAAGACCTCGCCGCCGAGTTCGGCGTGTCGCGCGAGCGCGTGCGGCAGATCGAGGTCCGCGCCTTCGAAAAGGTGCAGTCGGCCGTCAAGGGCACGATTGCCCGCCAGGAAGCAGCTCTCGAAGCCGCGCACTAAATCGCGGCGACAAACCAACAGACACGAAAGCCGGCGGCAACGCCGGCTTTTTTGTTTCATCGATCAGACGGGTTGGAGGGCAGCGATACCTGTCATCCCACAGCGCAGCACGAGGTTGATGGGCATCATCCTACGGGGCTGGCTTTGGCATGAAGAAGATTGCGGTTGCAGCTGCCCGAAGACGACCATTCTACTTGGGGTCCCAAACGTCTGACAGAATCTTGGCGGCACGTCGTCCATGAGACCTTTCGATCTCTCGCAGCGTAAGATTCGGCCGAAGGCGCCGCGCAGACATCAGAGCGCCTCGGGCGAGTTCGGCACGACCCAGCGCGGCTTGAACCACGGCTTCGAGGATCGGCGGGAGATGAAGGCGGGGGTCGCGCCGTGCGGCGAGGCGAGCCTCTTCGAGCGCCTCCTCCGGTCGGTTGGCGCGCAGCAAGAACTCGGCCAGAGCCCAGCCCCAAAATCCCAGCCGTCTGTCGCGAGGGCTAAGCCTGATCCCGTGGCGCATGCGCAGGATTCCCGCGTCGAGATCCCCCATCATCCCGAGCGCCGCACCCAGCGCTACCTCGGCTTGGGCATTGCTCGGATCAATTTCCACTGCCTGCCTCAGGATCTCGACCCCTCGCTCCCCGTATCCAAGATCGGCGATCGCACAACCGGCATAGCCCAAGACCTCGGAACTGCCCATGTCCGCCGCAATCGCCATTTCCGCCGCCGCCAGAGCCTCCTCGGTTCGCTCCACCGAATATTCGACCAGGCCCGTGTTTTGCGCCAACGCCGATAGAAGGGCGAGCTGCGCGCGTGCAAGCGCGAAGTTGCCATCGAGTTCGAGTGCCCGTCGGAGGAAGCTTTGTGCCTCGGTAACAGCGAGTTCATTCCACCCTTGGCCGCCGAGCGCGGCAGCGGCCTGATGGTAGCAGCCCCACGCATCGACATTCTCCGGACGCTGACGCCGAATCACGGTGACCTGTGCCTGAGTGAGCGCGGGCTCGAGCTCGATGATTATTCCGCGTGCGATTTCATCCTGTAGTTCCAACGTTTCGGCCCGCGATGCCTCGAACTTCCCGGACCAGAGAATGCGACCTGTCGCAGCTTCGGCAAGTTGGGTTGAGACGCGAACTTGGTCGCCGGCGCCTCTGACGCTGCCGTCCAGCACGTAGCGTACTCCCAGCTTTTCGGCGACGATTGAAGCCGGCGTTTCAGGATTTCGAAAAGCAGAAGACGATGCCCACGAAATCAAAAAGAAGCCGGGCACCCTTGCGAGCAGCGCGATAACGTCTTCCGCAAGTCCTTGGGCCAGAAATCCGATGTCGCGATCTTCCGACAGGACCTTGAACGGCCGAACGGCAATCGATGGTCCTTCGGCGGCCGAACCAGCCTGCGAATGCCGAGAATGCTGCATCGAACTGGCAGCGATTGCACCGTCACTCGGTCCGAATACGATCTGGAATGCGCGGACAGGACGCTCGATGTTCTTCAGCAAAAGTCCACCAAGATCGCGGAACTCTGCCTTTACGTGATTCAACACGGCATCATGGGAAGCGGCGGAAATGATGATCCCACTTGGCTCCGCCACTCCTTCCAGCCGGGCGGCAATATTCACGCCATCGCCATAGAGATCGTCGCCTTCCACGATGACGTCGCCGACATTGATGCCGATCCGGAATTCAAGGCGCTTATCCTGTGGCACAGAGATGTTGCGTTCCTTGATGGCGAGTTGAATCTCCATCGCACAACGCGTCGCGTCGACGACGCTTGCGAACTCAATCAAAAACCCATCACCGGTGGTCTTGACGATCCGCCCCCGATAGACGGCGATCTTGGGATCGAGAACTTCCCGCCGATGCGTCCGTAGCGCGCCGAGCGTGCCTTCCTCATCAACGCCCATCAGGCGGCTGTAGCCCGCTACATCGGCAGCGAGGATGGCAGCCAGCCGTCGTTCGACGCGCTCCTCGGTCATGAGGGAGTCCTGATCCGCCGTGGTATCGAGCAAAGCTTAGGCCTGCGAGTAGCGCGTGTCTATCGGCCGGCCATGTCCGCCGGGTCAGAAGGCGACCTGCCCGAGATCGGGTCGGGCTTCCGTTTCGTCTCCGAAAGCAGTCTGTAGAATGGGTGGAGCGCAGCGATACCCATCACCCGTCACCGGAAGATCGCTAAGAGGCGGTACGTCTACCCGCCCTTGTAGACCGCGCCATCCTTCATGATGACAGCGAAGTTCTTTTGCGGGTCTGCGATCAAGTCGATGTCGGTCAGTGGATTGCCTTCGACAAGCAGCAGGTCCGCGAGCGCGCCGGTCTCGACCACACCGAGCTTTCCCGCGTAGGGAGATCGCGGTCCGCTCAATGCCAATAGACGCGCGTTATCGTATGTCACGAGCTTGAGGATTTCGGCGGGCGTGAACCACTGCTTGAGCGGCAGTATCAGGCGGTTCTGCTCCGAATTGAGTTCGGGCTCGAACAAGATATCGGTGCCCCAGGCCAGCTTCACCCGATGCTTCTTCGCCATCTGCCAAACATGCGCAGCCCCCTCGAGCACGCCTTTTCGCTTGGCGCGTCGCTCCGCCGTCATGCTCGGGGTGTCCGGAATGAGGTTCTGCGCGCTCAACCAGACGCCCTTCCGCGCCATCAGCTCGATCGTGGATTCGTCGAGCAGCTGGCCGTGTTCGATGCATTGCACGCCCGCCTCGATCGCGCGCCGGACCGCGCGCGGCGTGTAGGCGTGCACCGCGACATAAGTGTTCCAGTCCGAAGCGGCATCGACGGCCGCCTTCATCTCGTCGAGCGTGTATTGCGTGACGTCGATCGGGTCGTAGGCCGACGACGTGCCGCCGCCGCCCATGATCTTGATCTGGCTCGCGCCCATGCGAAGGTTCTCCCGAGCCGCCGTCAGCACCTCGTCGCGGCCGTCCGCGATGAAGGTTGCGCCCTCCTGCTCGGCGCGTGCGGGCTTGCCGAAGAAGCGGCGCGAACGCTCGTCCGGCGTACGGAAATCACCGTGCCCGGAAGTTTGCGAGATCACCGCACCCGATGGCCAGATGCGAGGGCCCTGCACCTTGCCGGCGTCGATTGCCCGCTTGAGCGGGAAAATCGGGCCGCCCATGTCCCGTACGGCAGTGAAGCCG
The DNA here is from genome assembly GCA_943372075.1 of Bordetella parapertussis. Taxonomy (GTDB): domain Bacteria; phylum Pseudomonadota; class Alphaproteobacteria; order Rhizobiales; family Xanthobacteraceae; genus Bradyrhizobium. Next base: position 3,946 of record CALRXG020000606.1, read on the forward strand.
CGCAACAGCATGCTGGTGGCCGACTTTGCGGCGGCGGTCCCGATCTGATCAGCCGTGGTGTTCGGATCGTATAACCCCGCGAGAGTCAGCGCTCCAAACGTCAGGTGAACGTGCACGTCGATGAGACCGGGCATCAGCGTCCGGCCCCTGCCATCGATTACTCGCGCGCCCTGCGATGCTTTCGCAGCGGGACCGATTGCTGAAATGATGTTGCCCTTGACGAGGACGTCGGTCGGAGCGCCAAGGCGCCCATTGACGACGTCAAGCACGCGGACGTCTCGAAACAGCGTGTCGGAAGATTGCTGCGCCAGCGCGGCAGTCGACACC
>CALRXG020000607.1:0-4271 GCA_943372075.1 Bordetella parapertussis
GACAGCAGATTGGTGGTCGTGAGCTGCATCACCGGCCGGGCGCCGAGTTCCCAGATCAGGAACGGGACCAGGAACAGCGCGCCGCAGCCGAAGGTGAAGGCGGCCACCGACAGGCCGTGGATGCGCGGCCGCTTCAGGCTCAGCACCGAATACAGCGCGAAGATCAGCAGTGCGACGATGAAGATCAGATCGCCCTTGTTGAACTCGATCTTCGACAGCGTCGTGAGATCGCCGTGCAGCAGGATCACCAGCACGCCGGCGAGCGACAGCAGGACGCCGAGCAGCTGGCCGAGCGTCAGCCGTATGCCGAGCAGCACCAGCGACCACACCGCGACCATCAGCGGCACGGAAGATTGCAGCAGCAGCGTGTTGAGCGCCTGGGTGTGCTCGAGCGCCCAGTATTGCAGCGTGTTGAAGGCGCTGATGCCGGTGAACGACAGCAGCATCATCATGCCGAGATTCTTGCGGATCGCGGCCCAGTCCTGCGCGAGGTGTTTCCAGGCAAATGGCAGGATGATCAGGAAGGCCACGAACCAGCGCAGGAACGACAGCGTCACCGGCGGGATGTGGCCGGCGGCGAGCCGGCCGACGATCGCATTGCCGGCCCAGCACATCGCGGTGATGCACAGCAGCAAGTACGGCTGGTTGGCGATCCAGGAGCCGGACGCCGGCGTTGTGGGGGAATCGGAGGCAGACATTCGAGAGGCCCGGGGTTCGCAACGCCGCGGCCCGCCCGGCTGGCAATGCCGGGCCGGTATTAAATCTCCCCGGCTCCTGTCACAGACACGGATTCCGCTAGTCCATCAATGGGGATGGACGCATCGCGACCATGCGCGAAGCCCCCTGACACGCTTCAGCCGGCTTGCGGTGGCATACCCTGGCGCTTGACGATCTGCTCGGCGAGCTCGATCAGGATACGCTTGGTGTCGGAATCCTGCACCTCGCGGAACACGCGCAACATGCGCAGCTCGAGCAGGGACTGCAGCGATTCCGTCGCCTGATTGCCGCTCCCTGGCTGCGCGGCGCCGGCCGTCGGCGGATTGAGCGTGGCGGCGGCGATCCCAAGCAACTCGGCGACATTTGCCAGGCGGCCGGCGTCGATCTTCGCCGCTCCGTCGACGCCGGTCCTGGCCGGCAAGGACTCCGAGCACAAGATCTCGGCGAGATCATCCTGCGATAGCCCGATCGCGCGCCAGCGCGCCTGCACGAGTTGATCGATCTGGTCGTCCTGCGATGTGCTCATGGTGCGCTCAGGCGATCTCCAGCAACGTTCGTGGACAGCATTTTGACGATATCCGCCGACAAATGGACCGACGGTTCGCGGTCGAGGAACTTCTGTGGCTCATCCGGATCTGCGATCCTGCGACGTGCAGGACGATCCGCCCCTTATTCCGGCCCCCCCGTCGCGCGAGGTGCGCTTTCGGCGTGCGCATCACGGTCTGACATGCTCGCATCCGCGTCATCTGGCCTTTGCCTTAATATCAAGATCGTGCCCGAATGCAATCAGGAGGCGACGAGTCAAGCGGACCCAACCGGTTAAAACGATGTCGGTGGGTTTTGTGGCGCCGTTCACAGGTCGATGATCCCGAGTGCGATGCTCTTCGCCACCCCGTGGGTCTTGTTGGACGCTTCCAGCTTCCGCAGCGCCTGCTTGATGAAGCCTTCCACCGTCTCCGGCGAAATACCGAGTATCTGCGCGGTGTCCGCCACGGTCTTGCCGCGCGCCGCCCAGGCCATTACTTCCTTTTCCCGCCCCGTGAGCTTGATCGTCTCTGCGGCGTCGGCCGGCCTGAGGATGGTCGGCGCGTTGCGCTGGTCGCGGTTGACGATATCCATCGCCCGCTGCACCCAGTAGATCATCAACAGATGCAGCTCGTGGCGGTGGCAGATGAACAGCTTGTCGAAATCGCGCGGCTGGTCTTCCCAGAAGAACACCGTCGAACTCGAGTGCACGGCGCCGAGCCGGTCGCGATAGTGGAAAGGCACGACGAAGCCCTGACGAAAGCCTTGGTCGCGCGCGGCCTCCATCATCTTCAATTCCGGCGGCCGCTTGCGGCCCTGCCGCTCCGGCAGCTTCAGCTCGCCCCAGTGGAACGGTGTGTTGGTGCGCCGGACCCGGGTCAATGCCGGATCGGCATGGACGAAGTCGTTCTGGATGTAAGCGCGCTCCCATGCCGGCGCGTAGGTGCCGGTATGGTAGGGTAGATCGAGTTCAGGCCGGCCCGCATCGATGAAGGCGAAGCTGGCGAAGCCGTAGTCCTGAATGATCCGATGAAGCGACAGTCGAAGCTCGTCGATCGTGCTCGACGCCTCGATACTCGTAATCGCTTCTTCCAGGACCATTGACTAAAACCCCCGGTTTCCGGGGGTATCACAATTAAGCCTTTTTGTCCCAGATGCCGGCGACATCTGGAGGCGGAGGGAATGTCGCAGCTATTGGGGGAATACTATGCGCTCGTCACGACCGAGGAGCGCCATCCGGCGCATGTTCAGGCGCTGCTCAGGCTGCGGAAGCGGCTGTTCGTCGATCATTGCGGCTGGATTCTGACCACGACAGGGGATGTCGAGCGTGACCAGTTCGACGTCTGGTATACGGAGCACTGTCTTCTGTTTCTCGGTTCTGAGCTGATCGGCGGCTTCCGCGCCATCCGCACCGACTATCCCTACCTCACCAAATCGGTCTTCCCGCAGCTCGCCCAGCGCCGCTTTCCCAGTCGCCGTGACGCCTGGGAAATCAGCCGCTTCGGCGTCTTGCCGGGCATGGCCGCAATGGCCGCGCGCATCAACTACGCCCTGATGTTTCGCTTCGCCGAGTTACGCGGTGCGGACGCGCTGGTGGCGATGGCCGACCTTACCTATGAGCGCTTCCTCGCGCGGATGCACATCGAGACCCATCGTTACGGTCCACCGCAGGTGATCGGCAGCGACCGCTTCGGCCGCCCGTTGACGGCGCTCGCCGGCGAGATCCCGCTCGATCTCGCCAGTAATCCCGGCCTGAGCAAATTCATCGACCTTGGACGGCAATTGGAGATCCACGATGCCACACATGTTCTCGGACGTTCGAGCCTTCCGGAGCGACCCGCTCAAATTCCTGCTTGAGCGCGGCAAGGATGCGCCGCTTGGGCTGGTGCCATTGCATCTCGGGCCCGCGCCGGTCCTGCTGGTCAATGATCCCGACCTGATCCGCCCGATCCTGAAGGCGCCGGAGACCGACATCGGCAAGGGCCGGCTGATCAAGAAGCTTTCGCCGGTGCTCGGCCAAAGCTCGCTGATGCTACATGGCGACGAGCACAAGCGCCGCCGTGCGGTGCTGCACAAGCACATGGCCAAGGGCAATGTCGAAAAATACCTGCCGCAGATGTGTGCCGAAATCCGCGGGGTCGGCGCCAGGCTGGCGCGGCTCGGCTCGTTCGATCCGCATCGCTTCACGGCGACGCTGGCGCTACGCACGATCTGCATCGCGGTGTTCGGCGCGCAGGTGATCTCGTCCGGCGACGAGGAGGCCCTGGTGCAGGCGGTCGGCACCATCGAGGACGATCTCGCCGACGAGATGTTCCGCGTGCTGCCGCTTGGGCCGGTGTCCTGGTATCGCAGGCGGCAGAACCGGATTTGCGCCAAGCTCGCGATGTCGACCGTGGTGCAGCGGCTGCGCAGCAGCGCCGGCTCGACCAGCGCGTTGCGCGACCTCGAGGCGCTCGGCCTCAGCGACCGCGACCTGCACGACGAAATCCTCACGCTGCTGCTGGCTGGTCACCACACCACCGGGTCGACCGCAGCCTGGGTGCTCTATCACATGGCAGCCAATCCCGCGCTGATGGACGAGATCGCCGACGAGGCCGCCGATTGCATCGGCGACGACGGCGAATTGCGCGTCGACGCGGTCAGGCGCGCCGACGTCAGCGCGACGTTGGTCAAGGAGGTCTGCCGGCTCTATCCCAGCGCCTGGTGGTTCTCCCGCGAGGTGATGCAGCCGGTGACGATCGGTGGGCGCGATCTCAAGGTCGGCACCTCGCTGCTGATCTGTCCCTGGCAGTTGCAGCGCGATGACAGGCATTTCGAGGATCCGGACCGCTTCCTGATGACGCGGCGCTACAACACCGATGCCTACATCCCGTTCGGCGCCGGTCCGCGCGCCTGCGCCGGGATGGGGGTTGCGATGCTCGAATTGCAATTGCTCGCACTCGAGATCGCCGCGGCCTATCGCTTCACCGCCGTCAGCCCGAATCCGGCGCCCTGGCCAAAGGCCTCGGTGACGCTCGTGCCGCCGCCGA
>CALRXG020000608.1:0-4254 GCA_943372075.1 Bordetella parapertussis
CGAAGGCGACCATCACGCCGTTGACGACGCCGATCAGTACCGCGATCGCCAGCGCCAGCAGCACCGCGGAGAACACCGGCATGCCGTTCTGCATGTAGATCAGCGCGATAGCCCAGGAACCTGCCATGATCGCGACTTCGGAGAGGTCGATGCCGCGGCTGATCACGATCAGCCCCATGCCGAGGCCGAGCACCCCGAGGATGGAAATACTGCGGAGCAGATTCAAGAGATTGGAGACGGTGGCAAAGCCGTTCAACGTCAGGCCGAACACGACCAGGAGCGCGATCGTGATCAGGAGCACGATCTGCTCCTGGCTCGGCTTTGCAAACATTGAGCCCGAGCGAGATGATGCCGCAGGGACAGCAACGCCGCGCGATGGCGATTGCACGCTCATCGTTTCCTCCAGGTATTATTTTGCTTGAGACTTTAAGAGCGCCAACTCATATTCGTCAAATGCATTCGACGGATACGGATTGATCATTTCCATGCATGTGCGCGACGTCGACCTGAACCTGTTCGTGGTGTTCGACGCGATCTATACCGAGGGCGGCGTCAGCCGCGCCTGCTTCCGCCTCAATCTGACCCAGCCCGCCGTGAGCCATGCGCTGAGCCGGCTGCGTGCGATGTTCAACGATCCGCTGTTCGTGCGCCGCCACCACGTGATGACGCCGACCCCGCTGGCGCGCCAGATCATCACCACGGTCCGCCAGGCGCTCAACGGCCTCGAGACCACGCTGACCCACACCAACCGGTTCGATCCGGCCAAGACGCCGAAGCGGTTCGTGATCGGGCTGCGCAACAATCTGGAAGCGCCGATGCTGAGCGCACTGGTGAACCGCATCAGTGCGGTCGCACCGCTGGTCGAGATCGCCACGGTGCGCAGCGAGCGCAACAATCTGGAGCGGGAACTCGCCGCCGGCACGCTGGATGTAGCGATCGACACGTTGCTGCCGCTCTCGACCGAAGTGCGGCGCGAGCAGATCCTGACCGAGCATATCGCGGTGTTCGCGCGGCGCGGCCATCCAGACCTGGGCAAAAGGCTCGACAAGAAGGCGTATCTGCGCATGGAACATGTCTGCGTGACGTCGCGGCGCAGCGGCCTGTCGTTCGAGGATTTCCAGTTCCAGCGCCTCGGCCTCAAGCGCACCGTTCGCCTGACCTGCCAGAATTTCGCCACCGCCTGCCACGTCGTGAGCCGCAGCGACATGCTGCTGACGGCGTCGGAAAGCGCCGCCTCGGTGCTGGAAGACCCGGGGCTGCTGCAGTGCTTCCCGTGCCCGTTCCCGATCAGCCCACACGTCAATTATCTCTACTGGCATGCCACCGCCGAGGGCGACACCACCAATCAATGGCTGCGCGAGCAGCTTCGCGCGGCGGCGGCGCTGCTGGCCGGCAGCCGCTTCGGCAAGAAGACCCGGCGCGCGGCGAAGGCGCGTCCCAGGGTGGGTATCCCGATCCCGACCAGTCTCGCGGCCGAGTAATCAGGCGAGTGGCGATGGCTAGTCGGCCGGGATGAAGCGCAGCGTGCCCGCGCGACGCGTGGGCTTGCCGGTGTCGTTGGTGTGGTTGACGCCATCCATGACCGGCACCTCGGGGAAATCGAACGGGCTCACCCCGTCCAGGCAAGCCACGCTGACGGCATAGAGGCTCTGGTCGGATCGCCGTTGATGGTGCGTGTAGATCCCGCAACGGGAGCAGAAGAAGTGCTGCGCCGATCCGGTGTGGAAGCGGTAGCTCGTCAACGCGTCCTCGCCCTGCAGGAACTTGATCCCACCCATTTCCGCCATGGCGACCACGGCGCCGCGCATGCGGCAGTAGGAGCAGGTGCAGCGGCGGATCGAATTGAAGCCATCGCTGAGCGTCACCTCGAAGCGCACTGCCCCGCAATGACACTGACCAGCCCGAACACTCGTATCGCCCGCCATTTTGCCGTCTCCTGTCCAGACCACGTCCACGCCTCGACCTATCCGCAAAGTTCAGATGCGACAACCGGCAAGAACTCGCGCATGCTGTGAGAAAAACTAACGCGGAGGTTCGGCGTAGAGAGAACGCGTCAGAAGCAAGAAGCTAGAGCCCGCTCAGTCCACTATCCACCGCGAGCGTCTGCGCGGTGACATAGACGCTTTCGTCCGACATGAAGAACAGCACGGCATAGGCGATCTCCCACGCCGTCGCCTGGCGGCCGAACGGGACGTGGCCCTTGCCGCGCGACGGCCGGCCGGCGCCGGCCTCGCGGCCGTTCGGCGTGTCGACGAGGCCCGGATAGACCAGGTTGGCGCGGATGCCGCGCCGCGCGCCGCTATGCGCGATGTTGCGCATCAGGCCGCCGAGCGCGGCCTTGGAGGAATCATAGACCGCCATCTGCGATCCGGCCTTCAGCGCGGCGATCGAGGAGATGAAGACGATGGAGCCGCCGTCGTCGAATTTCGGCAACGCCGCGCGACAGCACAGCATCGGCCCGCGGACATTGACGTCGTAGATCCTGTTCCATTCTTCCGCGCTGACATTGTCGAGCCCGATCTTGCCGAAGGTGCCGATGTTCAGGACCATGCCGTCGAGCCCACCCATCCCGTGATGAGCTTCATCAATCATCCTGATGACGTCGGCCTCCTTGGTGACGTCAGCGGCGATCGCGAAACTGCGTCCGCCGTCAGCCGCGATCCGCGCGACCGTGTCCTCGGCGGAGGCACGGTTGAGATCGGCAACCGCAACCTGCGCGCCTTCGCGCGCGAACAACAGGCTCATGGCGCGGCCATTACCGATCGGATCGGTCGCGGCATCGAACACCCGCTGGCCGCCGCCGACCACCAGGATGCGGCGGCCCTGGAGGCGTCCCCTGCCCGGCGCGCTGCCGGAGGATTCCGCGCTGAGCGGACGGACATAACGCTCCGGCGTCGAATCTTGCCGAGTCTCTTGCGAAGTCTCTTGCGAAGTCTCTCGCGAAGTCTCCGACATCCCATCAACCCCGCTTCTTGCCGCCTTCATAGACCGCCATGCCGGCGGCCGGATCGAGGTCGGTCTCGGTCGCTTCCGTCAGCCGCGCCATCATCATGTAGAAGCCGAGCGCCACGATCGCCTCGACGATTTCCTGATCGCTGAAATGCTTGCGAACGCCGGCGAAAGCGGCATCGCCGACCCGCACCTTCTCGACCACCTCGCGGCCGAAACCGAGCAGCGCTCGTTCGGCGTCGTTGAGCGCGGCATCGTCGTAGTAGCCGCGCTCGACCGCATCGATCTGCGCCTGGGTGACACCGACGCCGAGCGCGATCGGCACGTGTTGCCGCCATTCATAGGCGCCGCCCTCGAGCTGCGCGGCTTGCAGGATCAAGAGCTCTCGGTTGACCGCGGAGAGCTTCTGCTTGTGCAGGATCGAATTGCCGAGCCGCATCACGGGCAAAGCATTGGCTTCGGCATGGGCCATCATGCGGAAGATGTTGAGCTTCACCGGCATGCGGTCGAATGCGGCGCGGAGGTCTCCGCCGGTCGTCTCCGGATCAATCAGGGGCAGCCTTGCCACGCGTCTCTCCCTTGTTTTTCGTTGTTTGTTGTTCGTCGTGCTTCGTCCGGCTTGCCGGCGCGTCCACCTAATGCACCTGACCAACCGAGATCAAGCCGACGGCGCGGCATTGCCCGAATTGCGGGGTTCAGCCATGCGGTTCCGCGCTTGAATCCGCCCCCACGGGCAGGCATAAGGGCTGCCATCTCCCTTAAAAAATGGCCATAGCCCAAGGATTTATGATGCCCGCCTATCGCTCCCGCACCACCACCCACGGCCGCAACATGGCGGGTGCTCGCGGCCTCTGGCGCGCCACCGGCATGAAGAACGAGGACTTCGGCAAGCCGATCATCGCGGTGGTCAATTCCTTCACCCAGTTCGTGCCCGGGCATGTGCACCTGCAGAATCTCGGCCAGCTCGTGGCGCGCGAGATCGAGAAGGCCGGCGGCGTGGCGAAGGAATTCAACACCATTGCGGTCGACGACGGCATCGCGATGGGCCATGACGGCATGCTCTACAGCCTGCCCTCGCGCGAGCTGATCGCCGACAGCGTCGAATACATGGTCAATGCGCATTGCGCCGACGCCATGGTCTGTATCTCGAACTGCGACAAGATCACGCCCGGCATGCTGAATGCCGCGATGCGCCTCAACATCCCGTCGGTCTTCGTTTCCGGCGGCCCGATGGAGGCCGGCAAGGTCGTGCTGCACGGCAAGACCCACGCGCTCGACCTCGTCGATGCGATGGTCGCCGCTGCC
>CALRXG020000609.1:0-4243 GCA_943372075.1 Bordetella parapertussis
ATGGAAGACATGGATGGCCGGGACAAGCCCGGCCATGACGGCGTGGATAGATCAGCCTAATCACTCAACGACTTCGGGTCGGACTACGACTCGGAGTGACTGGATTTACGCGTCGCCGTCGATGACGGCACCAGCACCGGCTGCAATGACGGGATCAGCCGCGTGCGCTCACGGCGCGCGGGGATCGCGCGATAGACCTGCTTGCTCGCTTCCACGACATGCACGCCGGCAAACGGCATCGACAGCGCCGCGCCAACCCGCTCCCACGCCATCGCCGAACGCAAGAACCAGCTGCCCTGAACCGGCGGCATGAACAACGCCTCGCCCCATGACGATGGCGTGAACCAGGTCTGCCGCAACAGCTGCGTGATCTGGGCCCGCGAATAGGGCCGGCCGTGGCCGAACGGCGTCGCATCGGTGCGGGTCCAGACCCCGCGGCGATTCGGAATGATCGCGATCAGCCGCCCCGACGGCGACAGCACCCGCCACACCTCACGCAGCAACCGTTCCGGGTCGTCGGACATCTCCAGCGCATGCACCAGCAACACGCGGTCGACCGCGGCATCGGGCAACGGCATCGAGAATTCGTCGACCAGGGTCGCCAGCGCCGGCCGGCCGGTCGGCCATTTCAGCACGCCCTGGGCCGCCGGCATGAAGGCGATGCAGCGCTCGCAGGACTCACGGAACAATCCGAGATAGGGCGTCGGATAGCCAAGGCCGAGCACGCGCTGGCCTTCCGCATCGGGCCAGCGCGCCCGGATGCCACGGTTGATCAGCTGCCGCGCCACGATGCCGAGGCGCTGCGAATAGAAGTCGCGGAGGTCGATGACGTCCATGCTCGCCAGCCTACCATGCCCCCCGGCGCCGGGGTGCGCCGAAAATTGCGTTGCCGCCGGAGCGTTAACGCCATATTTCACCCCTATATAGGGCGCGTTAGAAGCACGATCCCAAAAGGTGGATACCGGCCTTTCGAAGACATCATGCTCTGAAGCGCTCGCCCCGTTTGTTCGTGGAGATATCATGGCCGCCGAAATTCGTACCTTCACCTGCCTCACCGACAATTTCGGGTACCTGATCCACGATCCCGCCACCAAGGCGACCGCATCGATCGATGCGCCGGAGGCGGCCCCGATCATCAAGGCACTGGAGCGCGAAGGCTGGACGCTGACCGATATCCTGATCACCCATCACCATGGCGACCATGTCGGCGGCGTCGCCGAGCTGAAGCAGAAGTATGGCTGCCGTGTCGTCGCCCCGCACGACCAGTCGGCCAAGATCGCCAATGTCGACCTGCGGGCCGCCAATGCCGACGTCATCAAGGTCGGCAGCCTGCTCGCCCGCGTGGTCGAAACCCCAGGCCATACGCTCGACCACATCTCCTATGTGTTCGACGGCGAGAAGGCGGTGTTCGCCGCCGACACGCTGTTCTCGATCGGATGCGGCCGGGTGTTCGAAGGCACCTATCCGATGATGTGGGATTCGCTGTTGAAGCTGCGCTCGCTGCCGGACGATTTTCGCCTGTATTGCGGCCACGAGTACACCGCCTCGAATGTGAAGTTCGCGCTCACCGTCGAGCCCGACAATGCGGCCCTGCAGGCGCGCGCCGAGGAAGTCACCCGGCTGCGGGCCGAGAACAAGCCGACGATTCCCGTGCTGCTCGGCGACGAGAAGAAGGCCAACGTGTTCCTGCGCGCCGACGAGCCCGCGGTCGCGGCCAAGCTGCACATGAAGGGCGCCGACCCGGCGCTGGTGTTCGGCGAGCTCCGCGAGCGCAAGAACAAGTCGTGATGGCCGACCTCTCGGCTGCCGACATCATCGCGCGGCTCGATCTGAAGCCGCATCCCGAAGGCGGGCATTATCGCGAGACGTTTCGCGACGAGCGCACTGACGCCGCCGGACGCGCGCATTCGACCGCGATCTACTTCCTGCTCGCGCGCGGCGAGCGCTCGCACTGGCATCGCATCGACGCGGTCGAGATCTGGCACTATCACGCCGGCGCGCCGCTGACCCTGCGGATCGCGCAGGATGGCGGCCCGCAGCAATCGATCGGGCTCGGACCAGATGTCGCGCGCGGCGAACAACCGCAGGCGATCGTGCCCGCGGGCGCCTGGCAGGCCGCGGAAAGCAGCGGCGACTGGACGCTGGTCGGCTGCACCGTCGCACCGGGCTTCGAGTTTTCGAAGTTCGAACTGGCGCCGAAAGGCTGGGAGCCAGCCTGACGTGTCATTCCGGAGCGCGAGCTATGATGCGCAATTGCGCATCCGAGAATCCATACTCCCGATCGTGGTTATGGATTCCGGGGCTGCGCCAAGTGGCGCATCCCGGAATGACGAGTGATTAACCTCATCGCTTCCACACCATGTCCTTCGCCGCGATCAGCCCGCCGCCGGCGATCAGGATCGCGGCGATCGCGATGTTGGCACTTGGCCTGGCAAAGCCCGCAAGAATCAGGAACGCGGTCGAGAGCAGCGGCGTGGCGTAGGACGCGGCGCCGAGCACGCGGATGTCACCGCGCTTCATGCCGATGTCCCAGGCAAAGAACGCCGCGCCCACTGGACCGATGCCGAGCGCGATGACCGCAAGCCATTGCAGCGGTGTCGATGGCCAGACCGTGGTCTCCACCATCATGTGCACGGCCGCCGCAAGCACCGCGGTCGCAAGGCAGAAGCCCGCCACCGCATCCGTCGGCACCGCCTTGAGCCGCCGCGACATCACCGAATAGGCGGCCCACACGAAGGCCGCGACGAAGGCCGCCGCGAAGCCTGGAATCTGCGCTTGCGTGAAAGCGCCGGTGTTGCCGGCGAATAGCAGCACGGTGCCGGCAAGGCCAAGCAACGCGCCGACGATGTGGTGGATCGCAAGCCGCTCGCCCGGCAACAGCGAGGAGAACAACACGATCAGCAGCGGCCAGAGATAATTGAGCAGGCCCGCCTCGGCCGGCGGCGCGAAGCGCAGCGCCAGGAAATACAGCGCGTGATAGCCGAACAGGCCGCCGACGCCGACGACCCAGGCGACCAGCGGCTGCTTCAATGCGCCGAAAGCCTTGGGGCGGAACAGGAAGCTCGCGAACGCGACCGCGGCACCGATCGCAAACGTCATCGCGGCGAGCTGGAATGCCGGGATCGTCCCGGTTGCGACCGTCATGACCGACAGCAGCGACCACATCAGGATGGCGGTCAGTCCGACAAGGATGGCAGTCCGGGGCGTCATCTGAATTCAATCCGTCGTGGCCGGGCAAGACTGTGTGCAGCCACCTCTCCGCTTCGCGCCTCGCGGTTGTAACGACGAAAATGCCCGGCACAAGGCCGGGCATTCGCAACGTGATTGAGTGCGCCTGCGACGCGGCGACGCTGCCCGCGTCAGGCGTGATACTGGCCGCCGTTCACGGTCAGCGTCGAGCCGGTGATGAAGCCGGCATCGTCGGCCGCCAGGAACACCACGGCGCGCGCGATCTCCTCGGGCTCGCCGAGCCGGTTGACCGGAATCTGCGGGATCACGTTCTTCTCGAGCACGTCCTTCGGCACGGCCTGCACCATCTCGGTGTTGATGTAGCCGGGGCAGATCACGTTGACGGTGATGCCGCCCTTGGCGTTCTCCAGCGCCAGCGCCTTGGTGAAGCCGATATCGCCGGCCTTCGCCGCGGAGTAGTTGACCTGGCCGAACTGGCCCTTCTGTCCGTTGATCGAGGAGATCGAGATGACGCGGCCGAACTTGCGGGCGCGCATGCCCTCGATCACCTGGCGCGTCATGTTGAACAGCGAGCCGAGGTTGGTGTTGATCACGGCATTCCACTGCTCGAGCGTCATCTTGTGGAAGGCGGTGTCCTTGGTGATGCCGGCATTGTTGACGAGCACGTCGACCGGGCCGAGATCGGCCTCGACCTGCTTCACGCCGGCCGCGCAGGCGTCGAACGACGAGACGTCCCACTTGTAGACGGGAATGCCGTTCTCCGCCTTGAACTTCTCCGCCGCGGCGTCATTGCCGGCGTAGCTTGCCGCCACCTTGTAGCCCGCCGCTTTCAGCGCCTTGCTGATCGCAGCTCCAATGCCCCGCGTTCCGCCCGTCACCAATGCAACACGTGCCATGTCCGTCTCCTCCTTGGCCGTCTTTTATAACCGGACAACTCCGGTCTTCGCACTCACAATGAAGCGCGATGAGATCGTCGCGCTTCAGCTCCCTTTCTGAGCATGATCCTTTCGGAGAACCGCTTCACACTTTTCCGGACCATGCTCTCGAAACAAAA
>CALRXG020000610.1:0-4233 GCA_943372075.1 Bordetella parapertussis
CGGGTCGCGGTGATGGAGGCGTTGCAACGCTGCACGCCGTTGCCATTTACCGAAGGCCTGGGCGGCGCGGTGGCTGGCCGTCCCTTCGCGATCCCGTTCAGGAACAAGAAATATCCACCCCGAAGCCAGGAGAAGCGAGCATGGCTGCTACCGAAAATACTCTGATCCTCGAAACCACCCAGGGCCCGGTCACGATCGAGATGCGCCCGGACCTCGCGCCGGGCCACGTCGCGCGGATCAAGGAACTGGTGCGCGAGGGCTTCTACGACGGCATCGTGTTCCACCGCGTGATCGACGGCTTCATGGCGCAGACCGGCTGTCCGCAGGGCACCGGCATGGGCGGCTCCGGCAAGAAGCTGAAGGCCGAATTCAACAAGGAGCCGCATGTCCGCGGCACCGCCTCGATGGCCCGCGCCGCCAATCCGGATTCCGGCGACAGCCAGTTCTTCATCTGCTTCGACGACGCCTCCTTCCTCAACGGTCAGTACACGGTCTGGGGCAAGGTCACCGAGGGCATGGAGAACGTCGACAAGATCAAGCGCGGCGAGCCGGTGAAAGATCCGGACAAGATCGTCAAGGCGCGCATGGCCGCCGACGCGTCCTGATCAACCGAGCGTCATTCCGGGGCGATGCGCCCCGGAATGACCGCGTTCGAGTACCAACGCGCCCATGCGCACCGACCTGTTCGACTTCGAGCTTCCACCCGACAGCATCGCGCTTCGCCCCGCGAGCCCGCGCGATTCCGCGCGGCTGCTGGTGGTGCATCCGGATGGCGTGCTGCGGGATGCCACGATCGCCGACCTGCCGCATTGGCTGGAGCCGGGCGATCAGATCGTCGTCAACGACACCAAGGTGATCGCGGCTCAGCTCAAGGGCCGCCGGATCGGACGCGAGACCGAGCCGAAGATCGAGGCGACCTTGATCAAGCGGCTCGACGGCTCGCGCTGGCAGGCGCTGGTCAAGCCGGCCAAGAAGCTCAGCCCCGGCGACACCATCCGGTTCGGCAATGAGGGCAAGGTCTGCCTGCTCGGCCATCTCGACGCGACCGTCGAGGCGAAGGGGCAGGAAGGCGAGGTGACATTGTCATTCTCGTTCCACGGCCCGGCGCTCGACCAGGCGATCGCCGATGTCGGCGCCACCCCGCTGCCGCCCTACATCGCTTCCAAACGCACGCCTGACGACCAGGACGTCAGCGACTACCAGACCATGTTCGCCGCCAATGAGGGTGCGGTGGCGGCGCCGACCGCCGGGCTGCACTTCACGCCGGCGCTGGAAGCCGCGCTGCGCGATCGCGGCGTCACGCTGCATCGGCTGACGTTGCATGTCGGGGCCGGCACGTTCCTGCCGGTCAAGACCGAGGAGACCTCGGAGCACAAGATGCACGCCGAATGGGGCTGCATCACCGCCGGGACCGCTGCCGCCCTGAATGCCGCGCGGGCCAATGGCGGCCGAATCGTCGCGATCGGCACCACCTCACTCCGCCTGCTGGAAAGCGCCACCACACCGGACGGCGAGGTCCAGCCATTCGCGGCAGAAACCTCGATCTTCATCACGCCGGGCTATCGCTTCCGTGCGGTCGACATCCTGCTGACCAATTTCCATCTGCCGCGCTCGACGCTGTTCATGCTGGTCTCGGCCTTCTCGGGCCTCGAGACCATGCAGGGCGCCTATGCCCACGCGATCAAGAGCGGCTACCGGTTCTACTCGTACGGCGATGCGTGCCTGCTGTTTCGGGCGCGGGAGGCGCATGCCGATCTGTAGGGCGGACAACGGCGCGTCGCGCCGTGCCCACCTTCACGTGCACCGCAAGGAAAGGTGGGCACGCTTGCGCTTTGCCCACCCTAGGCAGTTCGCTTACGCCATCGCGCGTTCGGGCAACAACTCGGCGATCTGCACCGCGTTCAGCGCGGCGCCCTTGAGCAACTGATCGGCCGCGACGAACATCGAGATCGAGTGCCCCGAGGGGTCGCTCAGATCCTTGCGGATGCGGCCGACCAGCACGTCGTCCTGGCCGGAGGCGTCGATCGGCATCGGGAAGTAGTTCTTGGCGCGATCGTCGACGATCTTGACGCCCGGCGCCTGCGCCATGATCGCGCGGACCTGGTCCTCGGTGATCGGCTTCTCGCATTCGAAGGTGATCGCCTCGCAATGCGCGCGCAGCACCGGCACCCGCACGCAGGTGACGCCGATTGCGATCTTCTCGTCCTCGAAGATCTTGCGGGTCTCCTTGATGACCTTGGTCTCCTCGTCGTTGTAGCCGGTGTCCGGATCGACCGCCGTGTTGTGGTTGAACAGGTTGAAGGCGTAGGGGTGCGGCATCACCTTCGGCGTGAATACCTGTCCGTTGAGATTGGCGCGGGTCGATTCGACGAGCTCGTCCATCGCAGCCGCACCGGCGCCGCTCGCGGCCTGGTAGGTCGAGATGATGACGCGCTTGAGGCGGTTCTTCTGGTGGATCGGCCACAGCGGCACCAGTGCGGTGATGGCCGCGCAGTTCGGGTTGGCGATGATGCCCTTGTGGTCGCGGATGCGGTTGGCGTTGATCTCGGGGATCACCAGCGGCACGTTCGGGTCCATCCGGAAGGCCGAGGAATTGTCGACCACGACGGCGCCGGACTTCACCGCGAGCGGCGCGAACTTCTTCGAGATGCCGCTGCCGGCCGAGAACAGCGCGATGTCGACGCCCTCGAAGGCGCGCTCGGTGAGCTCCTCGATCACGACCGGCTGGCCGCGGAATTCGACGGTCTTGCCGGCGGAGCGGGCGCTCGCCAGCGCCTTCAGTCTGCCGACGCGGAAGCCGCGCTTGTCCATGGTGGCGATGAATTCGGCGCCGACTGCGCCGGTGACGCCGACAATCGCGACGACGGGATCGTTACTCACTTTGTCCTCCATTCGAGTCTCGGTTGAGCATGATCTGATCGGAAAACCGGTTCCCACTTTTCCGGATCATGCTGTTGTGCTGCAGGCAATAAAAAAGCCCCGGACCTTCATCAGGCGGGGCTTCGGCTAGAGATGGTGCGGTGGTTCGACCGACTACGCGCGCACGCCTCCCGAGGCCCCGGAGAGCTCAGTGGTTTTGGTCGTGCGTTTGGTCGCGGTGATCATGGTGGCGACTTATGCGGTAGAGATCGGCGGCCGTCAACGGCTTTTGGGCGAAAACTTGGCCAGAGGAAATCTGGCCAGAGAAAACTTGGCCCGAGAAAACTTGGCACCGCGCCGGCCTCAGCGCCTGCGCGCGCCCGGCGGCTCGAGGATGACCTCTTTCAGATCGTTGCCGGCGAGCACGACGATGACGAAATTGAGCTTGCCGCGTTCGCGCATCAAGCCGCCGCTGATGGCCTTTCCCGAGGTCGTGTGTTCGGCGACCCGCACCGCATCGGCGAGCCGATGCCGCAAGGCCCGGAGCACGGCGAGGTTGCTGCGATCCTCGGCGCCGAGCGACGTCAGCGGCGAGGCGGCCTCGCCACCCACCACTTCGCCGGTCGCCGCGTCGATGGCGTGACGCCAGATGCGGTCCTGCTGCATGGTCTTGACCCGGTAGACCGCCGGAAACGACGCGCCGTCGAAGCTGATATCGGCGGTGATCGCACCGGCGTGTAGCGCCTCGGCGATCGCCATCGCCTTGCGCAGCGAGATCTGGGCGGCCTGGAAGCTGTCGAGCTCGCGGCGCACCGCATGCACGTCGAGCGCGCTGTCATCATCCTGCGGGGTGAGCGCGGCGGCGGCCGAGCTCGTGATCGCATGGGCCGGCGACGCGAGCGGCAGGGCCAGCAACGCGGCTGCCAGCAACCACGTTCCGAATCCCCTATGGCACGATGCACGCACTCGTTCTGTCCTCATCGTCGAACCTGTATCGAAACTGAGCTCGCGCGTTGCCCGCGCTGTCGAGCCGCCGCGTGGGGCCGCGAAAATGCGGCCGACCCCCGTTAGTCAGAGGTCGGCCGCCGAACGTTCAGACGGAGCGATGGCGGCAGCTCCGTCGTAACGGTCGAAGTCTACAAGGTGACGCGAAATCCGTTGGGGGGCTGAACTAGGGTTTCGTGTCTCTTTGCAACTAAACAATACGGTTTCGTTCTGTTTATTCAAGGCTCATCACGGCAACGTGTAGAACGATAAAATGATCCAAAAATTCTGTTCAGCGCGCGGGCCTGCGGCGTGCCTTCGTCGCTTCCTTGGCCCCGCTGCGGAGGCGGTCCTGCGGTCCAACGGCGCCAGCCAGAAACAGCCGGATCG
>CALRXG020000611.1:0-4233 GCA_943372075.1 Bordetella parapertussis
GCTACTGCCGACCCAGCTGCGTCGCCTTCTCCACGCGGTCGAACCGCTCTAGCGTCAGGATCGCGTCGGCGAGCTGGTCGGCGCGCTTGTCGAGCACCGGGCGGGCCAGCGTCAGGAACTTCTGTTGCATCGCCTGCGCGTCGGGGAACGAGGTCGGCTCGCCGGAGGGATCGGCATAGAGGCGCTCATGCACGCCGTCATCGGTGGTGATCGAGACGCGGGCGCCGAACGGGTGGGTGCGGCCGATCTCAAGCCGGTCGTCCTGCACCACGTCGAACTTGTCGGCGAGCGCGTCGATCGCCTTGTCGCCCAGCCGCTCGTAATCGTCCCAGCCGAAATGGCCCTGATCGAGCGCGATCGCGCCGGTGAAGAACATCGAGAACTGGCCGCCGACCACCGAGGTCGGGTGACGCTTGGTGGCGGCGTCGCCGGTCAGCGTGATGCCGTTGCGGTGCAGGCCGATCTCGACCTTCCGGATCTGGTCCGGGGTCAGATTGTGCTCGCGCCGCATCGCGATCAGCGCGTCGATCGCAGCGTGGGTGTAGCGGCAGCTCGGATAGGGCTTCACGCCGATCTTCAGCGTTTCGTAGGTCTGGCCCAAATCCGCCACTGCCTTGTCCGGATGTGGGTCATCCGTATAGCCGACCAGCAGGCCATGCTTGCCCTCGACCGATTCACTCGAACCGATGAAGTCGTTGCGCGCCAGGGTCGCCGCGATCACGCCGTTCATCGCGGCGGCGCCGACCTGGTAGCGCTTGTTCCAGGCGCCGTTGACCAGGAACTGCAGCGAGCCCGCGGCCTGGCTGCCGGAGACGCCGAAGGCCGAGATGATCTGCTCCTTCGACAGCCCGAACAGCTTGGCCGCAGCGGCTGCCGCGCCATAGGTGCCGGCCGTCGCGGTCGGATGGAAGCCCTTGGCATAATGTGAGGTCGGGTCGAGCGCGTTGCCGAGCCGGCAGCACACTTCATAGCCGGCGACGATCGCGGTCAGCACGTCGCGACCGGAGGCGCCGACCATCTCGCCGACCGCAAACGCGGCGGGCACCACCGGGGCGCTCGGATGCAGCGAGGAATCGGCGTGGGTGTCGTCGAAATCGAGCGAATGGCCGAGTGCTCCGTTGAGCAGCGCCGCGACCGCCGGCGTCCAGGTCTTGCTGTCGCCGAACACGGTGGCCTCGCCCTTGCCGTCCAGCGCCAGCGCCTCCAGCATCTTCATCAGCGAGGGGGTCGATTCCGCATCGCGGCGGGCGCGGATGGTGCTGCCCAGGAAATCCAGCGTCAGGACCTTGGCGCGCTCCAGCACCTCCGGCGGAATGTCCTCGAATTTCAGGTCGGCGACGTAGGCGGCGAGCGTTGCGGTTTCGTGGGCCATCGTGTTTCCTCAATTTTGCGGCGCAGGGTAGGCGGGCGGGTTTGGCCTTTCAAGCCACCTTGCCGCCGCGGGCAGCAGCCATGCTCGGCGTCCTTTAACATAGGCCTTTCGATCGAATCCGGATCACGGTGCATGAGGACCTTCGCAAAACGCATGTTCGAGAAGCTCTGGAGCCGCAAGACGCAGTTGGCGTTGGCGGTCCGGATCGCGTCCGCCGGCGTGGCGGCCTATGCCATCGCGCTGGCGCTGCATCTCCTGTTGCCGCTCTGGGCCGTGCTGACCTCGCTGATTGTCACGCAAATGAGCGTCGGCCGCTCCTTGAAGGCGACCCGCGACTACATGCTCGGCACCATCGGTGGCGCCATCTATGGCGGCGCGATCGCGGTGCTGATCCCGCATTCCGGCGAGGGCAGCCTGCTGGCGCTGCTGGTGCTGGCGATCGTGCCGCTTGCCTTCATCGCCGCACTCAATCCGAGCCTCAACTCGGCGACGGTGACCGCGGTGATCGTGCTGCTGCTGCCGACGATGCATCACTCCAATCCGCTGGATTCCGCGATCGACCGCGTGCTCGAGGTGACGGTCGGCGCGCTCACCGGCCTTGTGATCTCGTTCCTGGTGCTGCCGTCGCGCGCGGTCAGCCAGATCAGGGTCAATGCGTCGAAGCTGCTGGAGCTGCTCTCGGCGGCGTTCGCCGAATTGCTCGCCGGCCTGACCCGCGGCCTCGACAACGATGCGCTGCACCGGATCCAGGACGGCATCGGCACCGCCGTGACCAATCTGCACGCCACCGGCATGGAAGCCGAGCGTGAGCGCTCGATGCATCTGTCGTCGGGCCCGGACACTGGTCCGCTGCTGCGGACCATCCAGCGGCTGCGGCATGACGTCGTGATGATCGGGCGGGCCTCGGTCGTGCCGTTGCCGGCCGAAATCCAGACCAGGCTGGCGCGGCCGCTCGCCGACGTCAGCAAGGCGATCGTCACCTATATGATGTCAGTCGCGACCGCGCTGCGTGCCGGCAGCGGGCCGGCCGACATGGCGCCGGTCGATGCGGCGTTGCAGGCCTACAGCGCGGAGGTGGCTGCGGTACGCAGCGAGGGCCTGACCCGGGGGCTTCCGGTCGATGCCATGGAGCGGTTCTTCGCGCTCGGCTTTTCGCTCGACCAGATGCGGCAGAACCTGAACGATCTCAAGCGCTGCCACGGCAATTGGTGCACGAACGGTGAGGCTTCGGAGAAGATCGTGGCCGAAACATCCAAGAAGAGCGTGGCATGACCCTTGATTAGAGCGTTTTCGAGCGAAGTGGATACCGGTTCGCGTGAAGAAAACGGGTCAAGACAAGAACCTAGAGCCCCGTTCCGATTCCATCGGAACAGGAAAGGCTTTTAGGCCGTGCGGCGCGTCAGCCCTTTGCTTTCCATGCGCCAGATCAACAGGTCGATACGGTCCTGACCGAAGAACGGTTCGTTCTCGAATACGAAGGTCGGCACGCCCCAATGGCCGGACGCGGCATGCGCGTCCTCGTTGCCCTTGATGACCTGCTCATAGCGGTCGGGATCGGCGGCGATCGCCGCATCCATCGCGGCGAGATCGAATCCGGCGGCACCAGCCGCACGGGCCAGATGGTCGCCCTCGTTCCAACCCTTCACCGAGCCGTCCCACAGCACGCGGCTGATGGCGGAGGTGAAGGCAAGCGAGCGGCCCTCGAGCTGTGCGGCGGCACCGAGCCGGGTCAGGCGGTGGATGTAGGGCTGGTGTTCGGCGACGTCGAGCGTGCTCATGTCCTGTACGATCGGGTCCGGACGCGGAAAGCGGAACGGGATGTTCTCGTGCTTGGCGACGCGGCTGGAGTCGAGCACGACATAGCGGGCGAATTGCGGGTTGGTTTTCTTGAAGAAACCGGGCACGCGCACCGCGAGCGGATAGACCGGCCGCAGGTTCACCGCGACATCGTAGTCGGCGACCATCTTCAGCGTCTTCGGCAGCGCCAGGTAGCTGTAGGGGCTGCGGAACGAGAAGAACAGGTCGACCGACAAGGTCATGGCCTAGCCTCCGGCCTTGCGCAACATTGCGGGCACGATCAGGCGGTGGAACGGCAGGATGACAGCGAGATAGGCGCGGCCGAGCCAGTTGTGGGTCAGCACCAGCGTGGTCGCGGTGATGCTGCGCACAGGCCCTTCGGGCGCAACGTCGACGACCAGCCGGAAATCGAGATGCTTGTCGTTGAAGCCCGCGACCAGCCGCTCCGGCGTTTCGCTGACCACCGGGAATATCCCGATCATGTCGCGCATCATACCCTCGGTCGCGCCCGAGGTTTTTAGACCGAGCGGCGCGACCAGTAGATTGCGCAGGGCGATCAGCCACTCGATCCAGCGCGGCTGCCGCGCCACCATCGCCTCAGCGGCGTGCCGCGCGTCAAGGCTGGTGTCCATGGTCGCGATCCGGAATGCGTCGACGAACTGCGCGCCGGCGAGCAGCGCGGCGCGATCCACGTCCGGTGTGACCTCGTCAACCTTCATCCGGCCAGTTTGCGTGCCAGCAGGCGGAAACGCAAGATCAGGAGGGTGGCAAAAACCGCGGTCCCGAGCGACAGCCCGATCCAGACACCGGGAGCGTCGAGCCCGGCCCAGAAGGCCAGCGCGGAGGCGGAGGCGAATCCCACCAGCCAGTAGCTGATGACGGCAAACAGCAGCGGCACCTGGGTGTCGTTCATGCCGCGCAGCGCGCCGGCGGTGGTGGTCTGCACGCCATCGGCGATGAAGAAGGTGGCGCCGATCAAGAGCAGCATCGCAGTGAGCTGCGCCGTCGCGTCGGAGGCCTCGCCGAGAAACAGCGCCGCGATCTCGAAGCGCGCCAGGATCACC
>CALRXG020000612.1:0-4220 GCA_943372075.1 Bordetella parapertussis
GGTTGGTACAACACCCTCACGACGACCGGCACGACCTGGAACGTTTCGCCTGCGGGCAATGCGACACTCGGACTGCCACAGAGCAGCCTGTATCAATCGACAACCAATTATGGCGTCCGGGCGCGGGAAGAGATCAAGCTGATTCCGACGGTGACGGCGATCGCCGGGATCGGCTGGGAAACGACCACGCTGAACGGTGTCAACACTGCGCTGTCCTATCCGGTCATCAACAATCCCGCAATCGTGGGAGCCACCGTGACGAAAGCGGCGCCCGTGTTCACCAATACCGCGCCGGAGTTCGCGCTGATCTACAAGCCGGACAATGAATGGCAGCTACGCGCTCGCGTGGCGACCGGCTACGGTACGCCGCAAGTCAGCAATCTGTTCGTTCTGCCGAGTGGGTTATCGGGCAACAACACGTCGCTCAAGACCCAGACCAACCTCGGCTACGACCTCGGCGCGGACTGGTCCCCCAACAAGAGCGTGAAGGTCAGCGCCACCGCCTTCTACGAGTTCTTCAACAATGAGCTTGTTTCTCAGGCGACGCCGGTGGCGGGCGTTACATACACCTTCAATGCACCGCGCTCGGAGCATCGCGGCGTCGAACTTGCCGCTCAATGGGCCTTCTATCGGGGATGGCAGTTCACGGCGGCCTATACCTATCTGGACGAGGTATATACCGACTACACGGAAAGCATCAGCGGCTTCACATTCAATCGGGTCGGCAACAAGATTCCCGGCATTTCGCCAAATGAGCTGACGGCGCGTTTGGGCTACGACCAAATGTCGGGGCCGTTCCTGGGACTCGGCGGGTTCGTCGAAGTCCAGTGGAAGGATGGCTTCTACATGGACAACGCCAATCTGCTGCGGGCGCCGGGTTACGAGCTGGTCAATCTCAACGTTCACTACACGACCGCTCTGATCTCCGACTACTTCAAGTCGCTGAATCTGTATATCGAGGTGCGGAACGTGTTCGACCGAACCTACATCGCCTCCGCGAACAATATCGCCAACTCTGTGACGGCAGCGGGCGTTCAAAATCCCGCGAGCATACTGGCGAACACCACCGGCTCGATCTATGCCGGATCGCCGCGGGCATTTGTCGCGGGCATGAAGATCGCGTTCAAATGAGGAGCGCATCGATGACGTCTCGCAAATCTGCCGTTCGGATCGTGCTGGCGATGATGCTGCTCGGGACCTTGCCCGATCTGGCCTGCGCGCAGATGAGTCACCAGCACGCCTCGGAAGCGGCGTGCGAGGAAACCGTCCTGCGTTGCGCGAGCAAGGTCACTCCGGCGTTCGCGCCGGACGGGACGTTGTGGCTGGCCTGGATGGCCGGAGGTCAGATCTCGGTCGCGAGCTCGAAGGATCAGGGCAAGAGCTTTTCCGCGCCGGTGCAGGTGACGCGGGACCGGCTCAACCTGGATTGGGGGCCGGATGCGCGTCCGAAGCTTGCGATCGACGCCAGGGGAGACATCGCGCTGGCTTTCTCGATCTTTCGCGATCAGGCCTTCAACGGCCAGGTGCTGACCTCGCGCTCGACCGATGGCGGGCGAACTTTCGATCCGCCGAAGCCGATCACCGCAAACAATGAGAGCCAGCGCTTCGAGGCGATCGGCTTCGATCCCGCCGGCACGGTGTTCGCGGTCTGGCTCGACAAGCGCAACCGTGTGCCAGCGCAACAGCGGGGCGAGAAGTATGACGGTGCCGGATTGTTCTTCGCGTCGTCGAAGGACGATGGCGCGACCTATTCCGATGCGCGGCTGGCGGCCGACAATACCTGCGAGTGCTGCCGTCTCGCCCTGGCGTTCGATGGCGCAGGCCGTCCGGTGGTGGTGTTTCGAAACATCTTCGAAGGCGGTGTGCGCGACCATGCGATCGTGACATTCACCGATCTGGCCACACCCGGCGAACTGCATCGGGTGAGCCGCGACGACTGGCAGATCGCGGCATGTCCGCATCATGGTCCCAGCCTGACCATTTCGCGTGAAGGCACCTACCATGTGACCTGGTACACCAACGGCAAGGCGCGCAAGGGATTGTTCTACGCGCGGTCGCGCGACGGCGGCAAAACCTTCTCCGATCCGCTTCCGATCGGGCAGCCGAACCGTAGCCCGTCGCGGCCGCAGATCATTGCAGGCCCGCAGGGGCTGGTGATGGCGTGGAAGGAGTTCGACGGCCAGAAGACGTCGATCAATCTGATGATGTCGCACGACGACGGAGCGAGCTGGTCGAAACCCGCCGTCATTGCTGACACCAGTGACAGTTCAGACCATCCGCTGCTCGTGACCGATGGCCGGCAGACCTATTTGTCGTGGATGACGAAGGCGGACGGCTATCATTTTCAAGCGATCGAGGGCGAACCATGAAGCGCCGTTTCCTCGCGACCCTGATCCTGCTCGCAACGCTGTCGCCCGGGCTCGCGGTGAACGCGGGCGCACCCAAGCCGTTCGAACGCGGCAGCTGGCAGAAGCTGCTGCATGCGCACGCCGGCCATCCGACCCTGGTGCATTTCTGGGGCGTCACCTGCGGACCCTGCAAGGTCGAGCTGCCGCAGCTTGGCCAGTTCATGAAGGATCATCCTGGTATCGACGTCGTGACGATCAGCGCCGATCTGGTGCCGAACCTGCCGGAGGCGACCCGATCGATGCTGGATAGCGCAGGGCTGGCATCAGCCGAGAACTGGATTTTCGGCGACGGCTTCGCCGAACGATTGCGATTCGAGATCGATCCGTCCTGGCAAGGCGATATCCCGCGAACCATGCTGATTGCCCGTGACGGGACCATCACGACGATCGAAGGGTCGGCCGAAATGGCCGAACTGAACAAATGGTCTGAAGCCCAGGCCGCAGCAATCCGATAACACGACCATTTCAACCTGAAAGGACTCCGTCGCCATGAAAACACTCTCCCGCATCCTTGCTTTCGCAGCGCTGGCCGCAGTGATGTCCACCTCCGCGCGCGCCGAGGACGTCAAAGCCGGCGACCTCGTGATCACGCAGGCCTGGACGCGCGCGACGCCGAACGGGGCCAAGATCGGCGGCGGCTATCTGACGATCGAGAACAAGGGCACGACGCCGGATCGGCTGGTGTCGGGCTCGGCCGATGTCGCCGGCAAGGTCGAGGTCCACGAGATGTCGATGGACAATGGCGTGATGAAGATGCGGGCGCTCGACAAGGGCCTGACCATCGAACCCGGCAAGACGGTGAAGCTCGCACCCGGCGGCTATCATCTGATGATGTTCGACCTGAAGAGCCCGCTGAAGCAGGGCGACAAGGTGCCGGTGACGCTGGAGTTCGAGAAGGCCGGCAAGGTCTCGGTCTCGCTGGACGTGCAGGCGGTCGGCGCGCAGGCGCCGGCTGGCGATCACTCCGGCCATGGTGACCATTCCGGTCACATGGACATGAAGAAGATGTGAGGCAGCCATGCGGGCATCGACGCTCTTCATTACTGCGGCCGCGCTGTTCGCAGCGCAGCCGGCGATCGCCCATGTCACGCTCGAGGGAAAGCAGGCGATGGTCGGCTCGTACTACAAGGCGGTGTTCGCCGTGCCGCATGGCTGCGCGGGATCGGCGACGGTCAAGCTTCGCGTGCAGATTCCGGAAGGCGTGATCGGGGTGAAGCCGATGCCGAAGCCGGGCTGGACGCTCGATATGGTCACGAGCAAATACGCCACGCAGTACGACTACCACGGTGCCAAGCTCTCCGAGGGCGTGAAGGAAGTGGCCTGGAGCGGCGGCAAGCTTTCGGACCAGAACTACGATGAGTTCGTGATGCAGACGTTCCTCACCGATACGCTGAAGCCGAACACCGTGCTGTATTTTCCCGTGGTGCAGGAATGCGAACAGGGCGTGAGCCGCTGGATCGATATTCCGGCCGACGGGCAGGGCGGCGGCCACGACCATGGCAGCAAGACGCCGGCGCCCGGTGTCAAGCTGCTGCCGAAGTCCTGAGGCCGTGCGGCTGGTCGCAAGTCTTGTTCGAGCAAGTCTCGTCGCGTTGCTGCTGGCGCTGTGTCTTGCGACCTCGGCCCATGCACATGCCGTCCTGATCGGCGCCGAGCCGGCGGACGGCAGCGTGCTGGCGGAAGCACCGAAAATGCTGGTGCTCCGCTTCAACGAAGCGGTGGCGCCGACGGCGGTCAGCCTGCTCGATGCTGCCGGCAAGCCGCGTGACGTCACATTCCGCGCGCTCGATCAATCGGTGATGATCACGCTGC
>CALRXG020000613.1:0-4192 GCA_943372075.1 Bordetella parapertussis
CAGTCTGGCGACAAGGGGCAGTCCCGCCAATCGGAACACGCTGAACGTCAGCCGCTGGCGGCGCCACTCTTGGCGAAGCGGCGGCGGATCCGCATCAAGAGGCCGTCGCAGACTTCGCGATAGGCGGCGAGCTTCTGCTCGCGATTGCCGCTGGTGCCGGTCGGATCATGGGTCGGCCAGTATTCGACATCGGCGGCGAGCGTTCGGGTCAGGTCCAATGCCTTGTGGTGCGCCTCCGGCGACAGCGTGATGATGAGGTCGAAGTTCAACCCCTCCCAATCCTCGAGTTCCTCGAAGGTCTGCGGCTTGTGGCCGGAAATGTCCTGGCCGAACTCGGCCATCACCGAGACCGCAAACGGATCGAGCTCACCCTTCTTCACGCCGGCGGAGCGGACATAGAGGCCTTGCGGGAACATCTGCTGCAGCAGGCTTTCGGCCATCGGCGAGCGCACGGCGTTGTGGCCGCATGCGAACAGCACGGCCTGCGGGGTGCGCGCGCTTGGCGCTGCCATGCGATCAGGCTTTTTTCGACCGGGGTACGCCCCCGTCAATCATCGCGTCACTGATCATGCGCCTCTTGTTTTGGCGCATGATCTGATCCGAAAACCGGTACCCACTTTTCGGGATCATGCGCCCTCACCCTTCCAGTGCAGCACAGTGATCAGCGTGAACAGCCGCCGCGCGGTCTCGAAGTCGACCCGTACCTTGCCCTTGAGCCGCTCCTGCAGCGTGCGCGAGCCCTCGTCATGGATGCCGCGGCGACCCATGTCGATCGCCTCGATCTTGTCCGGCGTCGCGGTGCGGATCGCCTGATAGTAGCTGTCGCAGATCATGAAGTAGTCCTTCACGACGCGGCGGAACGGGGTCAGCGACAACAGATGCGCGACCACCGGCGAGCCATCCTCCCTGCGGATGTCGAACATCAGCCGGTTGCCGGTGATCGCGATATGCAGGGTGTAGGGACCCGGCCCGGCGGCCCCCTCGGGCGCGAACAGGTTCTGCTCGACCAGGTCGTAAATCGCGATCGCCCGCTCGTGCTCGATGTCGGGCCCGGAACGGCCGATCGATTCCTCGTCGAGCGTCACCGCGACGATGCGATTGTTGGAATCCTCGTCGTCTGGTGACTTGGTCATGAGAGGTTGAGGCGCAATCCGACGGAACGTGAATGGGCATCGAGACCCTCGGCCTGGCCGAGCGTCATCGCGGCGGGCCCGAGCGCACGGAGCTGATCCGGCCCACACCGCAGGATCGAGGTTCGCTTCATGAAGTCAAGCACCCCGAGGCCGGACGAGAACCGCGCCGAGCGCGCGGTCGGCAGCACGTGATTGGAGCCGCCGACATAGTCGCCGATCGCCTCCGGGGTATGCGGCCCCAGGAAGATCGCCCCGGCATTGCGGACCTTGTTCGACAGGCCTTCTGCGTCCGCGGTCATGATCTCGAGATGCTCGGCCGCGATCGCGTTCGCAAGCTCGACCGCGTCGTCCAGCTTTGCAACCTTGATCACGGCGCCAAAATCATTCCAGGAGGTGCGGGCGATCTCGGCGCGCGGCAGCGTCGCAAGCTGCGCCTCGACCGCACGCTCGACATCGGCGGCGAGCCGCGCGCTGTCGGTGATCAGGATCGACTGCGCGCTGACGTCATGCTCGGCCTGCGCCAGCAGATCGGCCGCGATCCAGTCGGCATTGCCGGTGTCGTCTGCTATCACCAGCACCTCGGAGGGGCCGGCGATCATGTCGATGCCGACCTTGCCGAACACCAGCCGCTTGGCGGCGGCGACATAGGCGTTGCCCGGGCCGACGATCTTCGCCACCGGCGCGATCGTCGCGGTGCCATAGGCGAGCGCGGCCACCGCCTGGGCGCCGCCGACCCGGTAGATCTCGGAGACGCCGCCGAGATGGGCGGCCGCGAGCACCAGCGGGTTGAGCTTGCCGTCCGGCGCCGGCACCACCATCACCACCCGCGGCACCCCGGCGACCCTGGCCGGCACCGCGTTCATCAGCACCGAGGACGGATAGGCCGCGGTGCCGCCGGGCACGTAGAGCCCGACCGCGTCGACCGCGCTCCAGCGCCAGCCGAGTTCGACGCCGGCGGCATCGGTGAAGCGCTCGTCCTTCGGCAGCTGGCGGCGATGGAAGGTCTCGATCCGGTCGCGCGCGAAGCTCAGCGCCTCCACGGTCCTGGGGTCGCAGGCCGCGACCGCGGCGTCGATCTCGGCCGGCGTGATGCGCAGGCCGGCGGCGGTGATATCGAGCCGGTCGAACTTCCTGGTCGCCTCGAGCAGCGCCGCGTCGCCGCGGGCGGCCACGTCATCGACGATGGCGCGGGTGGCGCGCTCGACGTCGGCCGATACTTCGCGCTTGGCCGCCAGGAAATCGCGGAAACGCTGCTCGAAATCGGCGCTCTGTCGGTCCAGGCGAACGGGCATGGCGGCTTTCTGAAGAGAACTCTGGGTCCCTGCTCAATGGCGCGGCGGATAATGGCCGTCAACCCTTGGCTCCGGTCGGCCCCGGCGAAAGCCGGGACGGACGCCAACTATCCCGGCGGCATCCCGAGATCGTCGCTGTCGAGATCGGTCAATTCACACTCCAGGCACTCGACATCCAGCCGCAGCGCCCCGCCATGGCCGAACATCAAGAGCGCGCTGCCGCTGGGCGGGTCGGAGACATGGAATTCGACCCCGAGCAGTTCCAGGGGGGCGTCCGGGGCCGCCAGGTCGATATTGCGCGACTTGCAGGCCAGCACCCGGTCGAACCGGAGCGCGGCGACCAGCCGGCGCGAGCAGGCGCCGCCCGACAGGGTCTGCTCCCAGTCGAGCCGGTTCAGGCCGACCACCAGGCGCTTCTCGTCCTGGCGCCAGACGATATCGGAGGGCTGGACGCGGGCGTCCTGCACATGGGCGGAGATGACCGCGAGGTCATCGGCATCGAGGGCGATCAGCTTCAGGGGCGCGGGCGGGGGCATGGCAGCCCTTATAACGCCTTGCGGCCGCCGGCGGTACCACAGGGCCTCAAGGAACCCCTGCTCAGGGGAACCGGCGAGCACACGGGCAAAATATCGAAAACAACCCCATACAAAGCAGCCGACGGCGCCCGCCGTCGGTTGCTGCCTCGCTTCGGCGGCGATGGAGCTGCGCGGCGTTGCGATAAGCGAACCGACGCGCAGCACCGGCCGCCTCACCCCTTGATGAACGCCAGCAGGTCCTTGTTGATGGTATCGGCCTCCGTGGTCGGCATGCCGTGCGGGAAGCCCTTGTAGGTCTTCAGCGTGCCGTTCTTCAGCAGCTTGGCCGAGAGCGGGCCGGAATCGGCGTAGGGCACGATCTGGTCGTCGTCGCCATGCATCACCAGCACCGGCACGTTGATCTTCTTGAGATCCTCGGTGAAGTCGGTCTGCGAGAACGCGACGATGCCGTCGTAATGCGCTTTCGCGCCGCCCATCATGCCCTGCCGCCACCAGTTCTGGATCACCGCTTCCGACGATTTTACGCCCGGCCGGTTGTAACCATAGAACGGGCCGGCCGGCAGATCGCGATAGAACTGCGAGCGGTTGGCCGCGACCTGGGCCTGCAAGCCGTCGAACACCGATTTCGGCAGGCCGCCGGGATTGGCGGGCGTCTGCACCATCAAGGGCGGTACGGCCGCGATGATCGCGGCCTTAGCCACCCGGCTCTCGCCATGGCGGGCGATGTAGTGCACGACCTCGCCGCCGCCGGTGGAATGGCCGACATGGACGGCATTCTTCAGGTCGAGATGCGCGGTGACCGCGGCGAGGTCGTCGGCATAATGGTCCATGTCGTGGCCGTCGGCGACCTGGGCCGAGCGGCCGTGGCCGCGGCGGTCATGCGCAACGACGCGAAAGCCGTGATTGAGGAAGAACAGCATCTGCGTGTCCCAGTCGTCCGACGACAGCGGCCAGCCATGGCTGAACACGATCGGCTGGCCCGAACCCCAATCCTTGAAAAAGATCTCGACGCCGTCTTTGGTGGTGATGGTGGGCATTGGATGCTCCTGTTGTTGCGATCTGTCGTCCGACACGCGAGGCGTGAACGGACTTCGGGCGGCGGCGCGTCCCCGACGCGCCACCGCACCTCGTCTTCTATGCTATGCGTCGCTTCGAATTGATGTCATCCGCCCGGATCAGGCGAAATTGACCGGCCTGAACCGGCGCCAGGCGCCGATGATCATCACCGCGA
>CALRXG020000614.1:0-4188 GCA_943372075.1 Bordetella parapertussis
TAACAGGCGCGACGGGCTTGATCGGCGGTGCGGTCGCGCATCGATTGAAAGAGGGTGGTCATGACATCGTGGGGCTCGCCCGGTCGGAAGCGAGCGCGGCCAAGCTGCGCG
This sequence comes from Bordetella parapertussis, assembly GCA_943372075.1. Classification (GTDB taxonomy): domain Bacteria; phylum Pseudomonadota; class Alphaproteobacteria; order Rhizobiales; family Xanthobacteraceae; genus Bradyrhizobium. The sequence goes on from CALRXG020000614.1 coordinate 112, forward strand.
ACCGCGGCTTCGTGGCGGAGATGGGTGAGCTCGCCGACCCGGTGAGCCTGGCTGCGGCGGTGCGGGGCGTGGACGCCGTCGTCCATGCCGCTTCGCCCAACGACCAGAACGCGGCGTCGCTCGATGAGATTGCGACGCGTGCAATCCTTCAAGCCCAGCGCGGAACGGACAAGCGCTTCATCTATACCAGTGGCACCCTGGTCTACGGCTCCACGGGCGACACGCCGGCGACCGAGGACACCCCACTGAACCCGGTCGAGATGGTCCGCTGGCGCCAGGGGCTGGAACGCGAGATCCTCGCGGCCGGCGCCGAGGGCGTCCATCCGGTCGTCATCCGCCCTGCCTGGGTCTATGGCAACTGGGGCGGCGCCGCGATGATGATGGTCGCAGCGGCCAAGGAACATGGTGCGGCGCTTCATGTCGGTGACGGTCAAAATCGTTGGTCGACCGTGCATGCCGAGGACCTCGCCGATCTCTATGCGCTCGCGCTCGAGCGAGCACCGGCGGGATCCGTCTTCAACGGCGCCCACGGTTCGGCGACGCGGCTGGTCGAGATCGCACGCGCAGCGAGCGAGCTGGGCGGTGCCAGCGGCCGCGTGGCGGCATGGCCGCTCGACGAGGCGCGCAAGGTGCTCTGGGGCTTCGCCGATGCGATCGCCTCCGATCAGGTCATCTCGGGCGAGAAGGCGAAGCGCGACCTCGGCTGGAATCCCTCGCGGGGATCGATCATCGACGAGTTGCACGCCTATGCGCTGGCGGTCGCCTGAGCCATGCAGATGATATTCATCAGGCTGCTTGCCGCGGCCTTCGCCAGTGCCGGTCTGTTCAATGCGATCGCGACATCGACGAATCGGAGCAACTTCGTCCGATGGGGCTATCCCGCGTGGTGGTGCCGGATCACGGGCGGACTGGAGATATCGGCCGCCATCCTGGTCGTCTTACCTGCAACCCGCACGGCAGGCCTGGTCCTCTGCGCCGTCATTCTCGCAGCGGCGGCTTTGACCGTCCTGCGCCATCGGGACTTTTCCCATCTCGCACCGATCGGTGGCTTTGCGGCCTTGCTCGTGATGGCGAGCTGGATGTCCTGACCGATCGGCGGCTTCCGTATGGTTGGGGAAGCTGCCGATCGATGCGGCCGCCATTGCATGATTTCTGTATAATGGAAGAATGCCGCTGATTTGCCCGACGTGTCAAGCTGCCGCGTCAAGCCCGGCAGCCGGCGGCTGCTTTGCATGGGGTTGTTTTCGATATTTTGGCAGCGCCCGTTCAGACCAGGCTCAGATCCTTCGGCTTAATGCCGGGGAAGATGCGCTCGAGGCTCGCCTGCTGCAGCCCGTAGACGCGCTGGATCAGCCCGGAGAAGAACGCCTTGTAGTCGGTCAGAACCGGAAAATCGCGGTTCTGGAACAGCGTCGCTTCCGCGACCTTGACCTGCTCGCCGGCCATGCGCCCGCCATTGATGCCGCCGCCCATCACCCAGTAGACGCTGCCATGGCCGTGATCGGTGCCGTGGTTGCCGTTCTCGCGGAAGGTACGGCCGAATTCGGAGATCACGACGACGACGGTGTCGCGCCACGTCTGGGGCCCGATCTCCTCGGCGAAACCGGCGAGACCGCGGCCGAGTTCACCGAGGCGGCTGGCGAGATAGCCGGTTGCCGCGCCCTGGTTGACATGGGTATCCCAGCCGCCGACATCGACGAAGCCGAGGTTGAACTGCTCGCGCATCAGGTGCCCGATCCGCCGCGCCGACAGCTCGAAGCCATGCGGCGACACCGCGCCGCGGTTCGCCGCCGCCATTTCCTCGGAGACGGATTTGTAGACGTCGTCGCGGACGCGAAACCCCTCCGATACCGAGCTCGCGAGCGTGCCGTGCGTGTACATGTCCTTGATCAACTGCGCCTGGCGATCGTCGACGCCGGGCTTGCTGACGCTCGCGATGGAGGTGTTCGGGACCTGGACCTGGCCGCGGAAGATCAGCGGCAGCTGATCGGTGAAGGCGATCGGCTTCGCCCGCGCCAGTTCATGCGCCAGCCTGCTCATGAAGCCGGAGCGGTAGTCGCGGCCGGCGCCGACTGTCTGGCCGAGTTCGATCGTGTCCTGGGTCTCGAAATGACTGCGCGAGAGGTCGTCGGTACAGCCGACGAACGGCACAAACGCGATCTCGCGCTTGGCCCACAATGGATAGATCGAATCGCGCAGCGCCGGATGCAGGCCCCATTCGGCGTCGAGCGTCAGCGCCGCATTCGGATTGGCGGCATCGGGCCGCGCGACGGCGAGCGTCGGGCGCGCGGTGTGATAGAACTCGCTGCCGACCGGCGCGATCACATTGGCGGCGTCATAGGCGCCACGCAGGAATACGACCAGCAGGCGCGCATCGGTCGCGGGCGCCGCCCAGACCCGGCCGGCAACGGTGAGCGAGGCGGAAGCAGCGAAGGCCTTGATCAGTTCGCGGCGGTTCATTGTCGAACCTCCCTTTCAGTGCATGAACTCTGGTGACGACAGGAAGAGCGTGTTCCAGTCCTGCGGCGAGACCGCCTGGTCGAGCGCGGCGAGCGTGGTCGGGCTCAGCGTCTGCCTGATGTTGCTGAAATAGAGTCCGTTCATGACCTGCGGAAACGCCGGCTGGTCGACGGCGTTGGGTTCGTTCGGCTTGAACAGCCCGGCCGAACCCGAGCCGATCGCGCGCGCGATCTCGAACCGCAGCATCATCTGCCCCGGGCCGTTCCAGGCCGTCGACTGCATCGAGTAGCCGTCTGGCGTCTCGTGGTTGAACAGGCCTTCCGACAGGCGATTGAGCCAGCCCTGGATCGGCATCGTGTTGAGGATGACCTTGCTGTCGTAGGCGAGCCGCACCGCCGAGATCACGTAGAGCGCGGGATCCTTGAACTTGGCGCCGTCCTTCAGCGTCGCGGCGAACTCCGGCGCATGCACCAGCGTCGACATGACGGCCGCGATATCCCCATCGGTCTGCTGGAAGGTTTGCGCCATGCGCTGCACCAGCGCGTCCGGCGGGTTGTCGGATACGAAGTAGGTGGCGATCTGCTTCGAGATGTGGGTCGCGGTGGCCGGGTGATGACAGAGGATGTCGAGGGCTTCGTCGACCTCCGCGAGACCCCGGCCCTTGATCTGATGGCCGAGGAAGGTCTTGTCGCCGTAGTCGTGGCGCGCCGGATTGAACTCGAAGCCGCCTTCACGAACCAGCTGGGACTGCAGCTCCGGCTTCACCTTGGGATCCTCCGACGCGAAGTCGACGCCGACGCCGGTGAGGATCCGCGCCAGCGCCTCGACGTCGGCCTGGGTATAGCCGGATCCGACGCCCATCGTGTGCAGCTCCATGATCTCGCGGGCGTAGTTCTCGTTGAGGTGGCCGGCTGCGTTGTCGGCATTGTCGAGATAGCGCAGCATCACCGGATGATGCAGCGTCGCGGCGATCAGGTTGCGGAACTTGCCGAGCGCATAGGCCCGGATCGCGTGATCCTCATAGTCGCCGATCAGCACGCGGATCATGGCCTTGTACTGAAACGCATTGAAGTGGTTGTACCAGAACCAGGTCATCCGCTCGCGGAGCTGATCCGGCGAATACAGCGCGCGCAGGATGGTGCGGGCCGCGGCCTGCTTGACGCGATCGTTCATCCCCTGCTGGAACACCGTCTGCGCCGCCCGGCGCTGCTCCGGGTCGGCGACCTGGTTGGCCGATTTTGCCTGCAGGTCGAACGTGACCGCGATGTCGAACGGGAAGCGATGCACGTCCGGCATCGCCTCGATCTGCTTTTGGACGGCTGCCGGCAATGCGGAGTTGGCCGGATGCAGTTGCTCTTGCAGCCAGCGTTCGGTGCCGATCTCGCGCAGATGCGCGGCGCTCGAGGCGTTGACGCCCCAGGTCAGGCGATCGAGCAGCGCGATGTCCTGCGCGGCAAGTTCGGCCGCCGGCGCCGGCTGGTGCAACGCCAGCAGCCCCGCGATCGTGCCGATCATCAGCTTCGCGACTGTCCGCGGTCCGAGTCTGGCCGTGATGCTCATGAAGGGCTGACCTGTGCTCGGCTCATGGTGTCACGTCTTCAATGTTTGCATTTGCCG
>CALRXG020000615.1:0-4187 GCA_943372075.1 Bordetella parapertussis
CATTGGTCAGGAAGCGGAACCAGACCACTTCATAGGCGATCGACACAAAGCCGGAGCACGCGAAGACCCAGATCAGGATGGTCGTGCTGCCCTGCTTCGTCCCGGTGGTTGGCGGCGGCGCGTCCGTGGTGACCGGTGAGGGCGGCAGGGGACTCGTGCCGCGCGCAACGAGCAGCGCCACGGCGCCGACGCAGACATACAGCGCCGCCGCAACTAGGCTCGATCCCGTGATCCCGACGAGACCCATCAGGATGAAGCCGACGGTCAAGGTGCCAATGGCGGCGCCCAGGGTATTGAAGCCGTAGAGCAGGCCGATGCGGTTGGCGAGGTCGGTCTGCGCGCGGGTCAGGTATCGCACCAGGAAGGGCAGGGTTGCGCCCATCAACATCGTGGGGAGCGACAGGATCGCGAGCGACAGCGCGACCATGAGGGGCAAGCGGAGCGGAGATTCCAGGTCCAGCATGGGCGCCAGCCAACCCACCCATGTCGGCCAATGCGACAGGAACGCGGTCACCGCCAGGGACACGAGCGCGAGCGCGAGTTCGAGAAATCCGTAGACCTTCAGGGGGCGGTCGACAGTGTCGGCGATCCGGCCTCCGACGGCGCTGCCGAGCGAAAGGCCGAAGAAGAAGCTCGCCACCGTGACACTGACGGAGACGGTCGCGCTTCCCAGCACGAATTGCAGTTGCTTGAACCAGAGCACCTGAAGGATCAGCGATGCCGCGCCCGATGCCAGGAAGATTCCGGTGACCAGAACCCGGTTCTTCAGACTGATCGCGTCTCGAACATCATCACGATTGGGCACTGGACGGTTCTCCCGTTGAACGGGAGAACAGGTAAGGCAGATGCTGTTAAGATTGCCTTATAAGGCGGTGACACGAACCGCCGATTAACCATTCATTTCATGAGGATATCTGGAATTTCAGCGAATGCTTCGGCCCCCGTCCTCGAACCGGCATTCGTGCTTTGGCTCCGTGCTTTCCGCGGACATGGCGCTTCAGAAGTCTCCGAAGGCATTCCCAAAGCGTTCCCAAGGCAGATCAGCCGGCCGATATCGGGGGCTGGCGAGGCTGGCATGACATGGCATCAAGGCTGATATAAGCAGCATAGAGCGCTGGACGCCTTCGGAGACGCGAATGAAAGTGATTGGCCTCGCGGGTTGGAGCGGTGCCGGGAAGACCACCCTGCTGTCGCGGGTGATCCCCTATCTGCGCGGCCGCGGCATGCGCGTCTCCGTGATCAAGCACGCCCATCACGAATTCGATGTCGATGTGCCTGGGAAGGATTCCTGGGTGCACCGGCAGTCCGGCGCGACCGAGGTGCTGGTGTCCTCGACACGGCGCTGGGCACTGATGCACGAGCTGCGCGGCGCCGATGAGCCGAGGCTGCCGGAACTGCTCGCCAAGATGGCGAGCGTCGACCTGGTGGTGGTGGAAGGTTTCAAGCGCGAGCCGCTCAACAAGATCGAAGTGCATCGCGCCGCCAATGGCAAGCCGCTGCTGTTTCCCGACGATCCTTGTATTGTCGGAATCGCCAGCGACGTTGCCGTCGAAACCAGGCTGCCGGTCGCGCATCTCGATGACATCGCGGCCGTTGCCGAACTGATGCTGCGTTCCGCGATCGGCGTCGACAACGTGCTGTCCTCGGCTGCGGCCGAGAGCTGAGCGGGATGAGGCGGGCTGGCGTTGACGATGCGTGACGGCTTCGCCATGGTCGCACCATGACAACGACGAAACTCGATCTCACTGGCCTGAAATGCCCGCTGCCCGCGCTGAAGACGCGCAAGGCGCTGAAGAGCGTGATGGCGGGAGACCTGCTCGAAGTGCATTGCACCGATCCGCTTTCGGTGATCGATATCCCGGCGCTCATCCAGGAGACCGGCGACAAGGTCGAGATCACCGAACGAAGCGATGTTCGCATCGTTTTCCTGATCGAGAAGGCGAATGGAACGATAGATAATTCAAATGCTGCATCGCCGCGTACGCGCTAGTTGCAGCTGAATTTCTACCTTTTGCCTATCGACTCCTGTTCCCGCTTCTGCGCGAATTGATAAGCTCCGCCGGGTTGTGGAGATCAACCTTTGCCCGGATGTGGGCACGGGCGGACAATGTCCGGCATGCGTCCGGATCAGGGGCTGCTCGGCCGGGCATATCCGGTCGTATTGGGGGTTAGCATTTCCGTAAATGCGCGTGGTTGGTCCCGGCGCATCGAGGGAATGTGCGGAGCGGCCGGCCGACGTTGACCGCTAGGGCTGAGACGGGATCGAAGACGCAGACGCGCCTGACGCAATGGCGGCTGCAGGGGAGGTATCAATGACCACAGTGAGCAGCGCCGGACGCGTATCCGCGGCAGGCGCAGGTTTCCTCGACAAGGAACAGACGATCGCGACCGCCGGCTTCAACCGATGGCTGGTGCCGCCGGCCGCGCTCTGCATCCATCTCTGCATCGGCATGTCCTACGGGCTGAGCGTGTTCTGGCTACCGCTGTCGCGCGCGATCGGCATCGATAAGCCGGTCGCCTGCCAGAATCCTTCAGTGCTTGGCGACCTCTTTACCACGACCTGCGACTGGCAGGTCACCAACCTGCTGATGATCTTCACCATCGGCATCGTCGTACTCGGTCTTTCCGCCGCGATGTTCGGCGGCTGGCTGGAGCGCGCCGGTCCGCGCAAGGCGGGCTTCGTCGCGGCGCTGTGCTGGTCCGGTGGCTTTGCGATCTCCGCGCTCGGTGTCTACATCCATCAGCTCTGGATCCTGTGGATCGGCCTCGGCCTGATCGGCGGCATCGGCCTCGGGCTCGGCTACATCTCGCCGGTGTCGACGCTTGTGAAGTGGTTTCCCGACCGGCGCGGCATGGCGACCGGCATGGCCATCATGGGCTTCGGCGGTGGCGCGATGATCGGCTCGCCGCTGGCAAACCTGCTCATCAACTATTTCAAGACGCCGACCTCGGTCGGCGTCTGGCAGACCTTCCTCGCCATGGCGGCAATCTACTTCGTCTTCATGATGATCGGCGCATTCGGCTATCGCGTGCCGCCGGCTGGCTGGCGCCCCGAGGGCTGGACGCCGCCCGCCACCACCAACCGCATGATCAGCTCGGCCAATGTGCATCTCGACAATGCACACAAGACGCCGCAGTTCTGGCTGATCTGGATGGTGCTTTGCATGAACGTGTCGGCCGGCATCGGCGTGCTGGCGATGGCCTCTCCGATGCTGCAGGAGATCTTCGGCGGCGCGCTGATCGGCAAGGCCGGCGTCGGCTTCGCGGCACTGGATGCCGGGCAGAAGGTGGCGATCGCGACGATCGCTGCCGGCTTCGTCGGTCTGCTGTCGCTGTTCAACATCGGCGGCCGCTTCTTCTGGGCGTCGCTGTCGGACAAGATCGGCCGCAAGAACACCTACTACACGTTCTTCATCCTCGGCATCGTGCTCTACGCGCTGGCGCCGAGCTTCGCCCATATGGGCTCGCGCACGCTGTTCGTCGGCGCCTTCTGCATCATCCTGACGATGTATGGCGGTGGCTTCGCGACCATCCCGGCCTATCTCGCCGATATCTTCGGCACGCAGTTCGTCGGCGCGATCCACGGCCGCCTGTTGACGGCGTGGTCAACGGCCGGCGTCGTCGGTCCGCTGCTGGTCGGCTATATTAGGGACGCCCAGCTTCAGGCCGGGATCGAGCGCGCGCTGGTCTACGACCGCACCATGTACATCCTGGCGGGCCTGTTGATCGTCGGCTTGATCTGCAATTTCAGAATCCGGCCGGTGGATTCGAAGTGGCATATGAGTGAAGCCGAGGTCGCCAGGCTTCAGGCCGAAACGGCGAGCGCGGCAGCGTCCGGACCGAGCGGATCGTTCGGGATCGGCAAGGGCGGCCTCGACACCAAGGCGCTGTTGTTCTGGGCCTTCGTCGCGGTCCCGCTGGCGTGGGGCGTTTACAAGACGCTGGAAAGCGCGGTCAAGATTTTCTGACCGAAGCCGGATGCGCGGGACGTTTGCGTCCCGCGCTTCGCCATGTTGAATTCAACCGATAGTCATTGAACCGATAGTCAAGGGAATTCCTGTCATGCTTCGTCCGACAATCTGTCTTGCGGCCGCATTGCTCCTCGCTGGTTCACTGCAAGCCGCCTCGGCCCAGGGCACAGCTCCATCCGAAGCCAAGCCGTCGCGCATGAAGCTCACCATGCAAAA
>CALRXG020000616.1:0-4181 GCA_943372075.1 Bordetella parapertussis
ACCATCGTGGAAACAGGACCAGAGCGTTCTCGCCTGGCTCGATACCCTTTAGCGGCAAGGAAATAATGTGGAGGAGATCGCACACCATCCCCGCATAACACCGGAAAGGTGGTGCTCCTTCACATTATGATCTGCTGCTGATTACTCGAGTAATGGCGAGCTCGCCATTACTCGAGCCACGATGCGAGGTAGCTGGCATGGTCCGGCCTCGGCTCAAGTTCGGGCACGATACCGAGATCCGCACTGAGGAAACACGCGCCAAGCTCGGCGATCAGTTCTTCACGTGCGCGTTCGCTGCGATCCTTCGCGTAACGGCTGAGATCGCGATTGACGCGATGCGCCGGAGCCGTCCAATGCACACATTCATGCGCGAGCGTGGCGGCGTAACTTTCCGCGTCACGGAAGCTCTCAAACGGCGGCATTTGAATAACGTCGAGCGCCGGTGCGAAGAACGCCTTGTCACCGCCGTGCCGGATGGTTGCGCCGGTGTTGGCGAAGAACGCGTCGACATGCGCGATGCGCTGCGCCGGCGCGATGGTCGGCTGCGGGCGTCCGTAATAGTGATCCGGCAAGTCGTCGATCTGCTCGACGCAAAACACCGTGTAGGCGCGCAGGAACGGGACGGCGCGTTCGACTTCGTCGCCATGCTCGTCCGTCTCGGTCTTGGTGACCTTGTTGGCGTAGACCACCACCGTTCCGCTCTCGCCTTTGCGGATGTGACCGCCGAGTTCGAGCGACTGCTTGAACGTCATCCAGATCGGCGACGTGAAGCCGCGCGCGACGGCTTCCGACCAGAGCAGCACGACGTTGATGCCCTGATAGGGCATGCCGTTGTGGCGCAACGGGCGCGTGATGTGTACAGCCGCGTTGGTCGCATCCCACGGCTTGACCCATGGACGCACGCCGCGCTCGAGATCCGCGACGATGCGATCGGTGATCCGCGCATAGATGTCGGCGCGGGGTTTGGTTTCCTTACCTGTCATGATCCTAACCTCCGTTGGGAGGCCGCGCTCATCGCGGCCCGTCACGGCGGTCCGCTGCGAAGGCCGGCGGGGCCGCGCATCCGGTGGCGATGGTGGCCGGGGTGTCGGCAGAGACGCGGGACCGGAACGCAGTGGAGGACGGCAAAGCCGTTGCGCTGCCACGCCGGCCGGAGCATCGACCGCAAGCCGGCACGGGCCGCGAATGGCGCTCCATTCCGATTCATTTCTGTTTGCTCTTTTCTGCCGTGACGCCGTGCGACATGAAAATGGCCGGTCCCGAAGGACCGGCCGACATCGGATCGCGAGCGGGAGGCGGGGCCGAAGCCCCGCCGGCGGCGTCAACCGAATGCTGCCATCTGAACCTCGGCGGCCTTGCGGCTGACGGTCTCGCCGGGTTGTTCGGGCTGGCGCTCGAACGGCTTCCAGCTCTCGCCGACGACGTGCTCATAGGCTGCGGCGGCGCCTTCCGCCGCCATGCGCAGTGCATGCGCCTGAACGGCGACCTCTGCGGCGAATTCGCGCTTGCGCTGGGCCGCGGATTCGAACCCGACGGGTCCGTCGAGGTCCTCGTCGCGCGTGTCGTTGGCGAGCTTCGCTGTTGCCTGTCGCGCCTCGGTGACGGCGCGGCTGTAGAACTGGCCGGCGCCGTGCGCTGAGCCGACATAGGAGCCGACGATGCGTTGCAGGTGGATCTGCATGGCGCGTTCGTTGAGGCCTTCGCGGAGCGCATCGGCGGTCTCGGTGATGAGCCGTTGGTGGAGATCGCGTATGCCGTCGCTGTCGAGGACGGGGAGGCCGAAGCTCTCGGCGATGCGGGTGGCTTGGGCGGCGTCCGGGCAAACGAGCCGGACCATTTCGACTGTTGTGCCGCGGCGCAGCGGGACGATGCGAGCGCTGGTGCGGGGTGCGCGAGCGGTTTTGGTCATGGTGAAGTCCTTTCCAAGGTTTCGCCGTCGGGTTCGATCCGGCCCCTGCCGGCTCTCCCTTCGGGTGCGGTCGCCCAGCGCCGCCGGGATGAGGGCCGCTTCAAGGTCCGGGGGCCGCCAGGCGAGCGAGATCCGGTTGCGGACAAGCGGGGTTCCAGCCTGCTGGAGCCCTGCGCCGGACGCGGCCGGACCTTGGCGAGATCGGCGGCAACCGGTCGCTTGCGACTTGGCCTTGAAGCGGCCCGCCGGGGGCGCAGACCGCAGCAAACCCGAAGGAAGAGCCGACAGGGGCCGGGCCGGGTTGGCGATGCCGGAAAGATTCGCCCCTGCCAACCGCCGTCGCCGCGCCATGCTCGAGACGTTCGCTCAAAGCGCGCCGCGAATTCAGGCTCGGTCCTGCTATGCCGCCGCGCCATGCCGCTTCCCCGGGCGACACTCGGCCGGGCTGCGACAGTCGTGCGTGCGATCCGCATCCTGCGGGTTGTCATGAGCGTGACCGGATATCGGCGCATATCGGGCCCGCAATGCGTCGATCGCGGCATCCTGCCGGGCGAGCTTGCGCGAGAGCGCGTCGATCTCCGGCTGGCGCTCGGCCGTGATCGCCGCAAGGTTCGAACGGTAGCGCTCGAGGAACGCGCTCGGGTCGGGCGGCTTGCCGCGATGGTATCCGGACCGTTTGCGACCGAGCTGTGGAATCAGCGTCGTCATGCGACGGATGATCTGCCGCTCGATCATGTCGAGCTGGCGCTGCGTCTGGCGGCGCGCTTCCTCCATGCGTGAAAGCTTAGCAAGGCATTGGGGAGAGGCCGTCATGGCGACGTCCTTCCCTGCCAGGCGATGAAGCTCGAGGGCCCGGAATACACCGCATGGCGGGTCTCATCGACGACGAAACCGAAGCGACCGATCCGGTATTCGTGGAAGGGGACGAGAAAGCGCCGCTCCTCGGTGCCGGCGCCACGTCGGCCACCCGGCGTGGCGACCACCTCGACGAAGCCGGGGTGTTGGTCCGAGGTGATCGCCGACGCGACGATCCAATCATCGGCGTGCTCCTGCTCGAAGGCGCGCCGATCCTTCTCGCGGGATTCGCCGGGGTGAAGCACAGTGCCGAAGATTGCCTCCCAGGCATCGGGCCAGCTATCCTTGATTGTGCGCTCCGCGCAGCGTCGCTCGTAGCTGGTGAACAGATGCGGGAAAGTGATCGCCACGATCGCCCAGCCCTCGTCTTCTTCGTACCAGCCGCGCCGCTCACGCAGCATCGAATGGACGCTGCGGTTGCGCGCGGCCGCGAGATGAAAGCCGCCGTGGCCCGCCGTCGAGTGGCAGACGACGCCTTCTGCGTAGACGGTCGCGCCCTGCGACGGGCCCCAGGGCGAGTGCGCCGTCGAGCCGATCTCGCGGCGGGCAAGCGCACGCTTTTCGCGCTGATGCTCGGAATTCTCCGCGACCTTCGCGCGGAAGGCCGCCTCATCGGCAAGTTCGCCGGGATGGCCATAGAAGTCCGAGCGCGTCCATTCCGCGATCGGCCGGCCGATGCGCCAGCCGGTTGCGAGATAATGGCCGCCGTCGCGCGCCGGCAGCATGGCGAAGGCCGTGTCGGCAACGCGCGCGGCGAGGAAGCCGTCGCCGCTGCGCCCGAACGCGACCTCCGGGAATCCGGAGACCGAGTCGTCGGTCTTGGTGGTGGGGAGGGCGGGGGCGCTCATGCGACTATCCTCCCTTCCACGACGTCGGCGGCGACCGCGTCGGCCGTCACCTCGTCGAGAACGGCGTGCGGGTAGCCGTGGCTCTGTAGCCAGCATTCGGCGTCAGCACGGTGGCTTGCGAGATAGACCAGCTCGGCATCGTCGCCGGGCCGATCGAACACGCGCACCGCGCCGACCTTCGGACATTCGGTGACGACGAAGGTCAGGTCGCTGTCGACCGAGAAGGTGCGGTGGACGCGAAGCACCACGACGCCGCCACCACCATAGTCGCCGGCATGCAGCGTGATGCTTGCGCTGATGACAGTGTTGCCGACACGGCGTTCTGCCTGCTTGCGGATCAGGCGGCCGCTGCTGTTGCGGTGTTCCCAGGCTGCGAGCTTCTTGCGATGCCGCTCCGGCGGCCGCCGCGTGCCATCGGAAAACCGGATGATGGCGCCCAGCGCGGCGAGGTCGTAGATCGACTGTGCGGACATGACGTCCTCCTGTTCGTGGGAGTGGAAACGAAACCGCCGCCGACAGAGCCGGCGGCGGGATGTCATGCAGATTGTCGTAGGCGGGCGGACTATTCC
>CALRXG020000617.1:0-4167 GCA_943372075.1 Bordetella parapertussis
CGCGGACTTTACCTGGCGATCATCACCTTGATGATGGCCGGTGCGATCCAGGTGCTGATCAGCGCGTTCGGCTTTCCGGATGGAGGCTCGGGCATCCTCGGCAAGAGCACGGGAACGCGGATGATGATGGCGCGTCCTTTCCTTGCGCAGAACGATGAAGCCTATCTTCGTTATGCCATCGTGATCGCAGCGCTCTGTTACCTGCTCGTGCTGTTGCATGTTCGCGGGCGGCCAGGCCGCGCATGGGCGATGATCCGCCGCAGCGAAGTCTGCGCGCTGGCCGGCGGCGTCGACATCACCGCCTACAAGGTGAGGGCCTTTGCGCTGGCCGGCTTCCTTGCGGGCATCGCCGGCGGTCTGCTCGCGGGCGGCGTCGGCCAGCTCGATGCAAGCGCGTTCCCCGCCAGCCAGTCGATCATGCTGTTCGCGTTGACGATCGTCGGCGGAGCCTATTCCTGGCTCGGTCCGATCATTGCCGGATTGCTGTTGCGGGCCTTCCCGGCGCTGCTGAACGACTTTCGCGTCGACGGCAATATCGCGACGATGATCTTCGGCTTCGGCCTGCTGCACGCCTTGATCACGGCTCCGCGCGGCGCCGCCGGCCAATTGGCGGATCTGGCTCGAACGGTTCGCCGACTCGTCGGCGGCAAGCGAAAGGCCGAGCCATGATCGAGATCGACGACGTGACGGTGCAGTTCGGCGGTGTGCTCGGCTTGAACGCCTTGACCGCCAATCTGGCGGAGCCGGTCACCGGCCTTGTCGGCCCGAACGGCGCCGGCAAGACCACCTTGATCAATGTCCTTTCCGGATTCGTGCGGCCGACGAGGGGCCGCGTGCGGGTGGATAAGCGAGACCTGAAGGATATTCCGATTCGCAAGCGCGCCGCGTTTGGCCTCCGCCGGACGTTTCAAAATGAGCAGATCGTCGAGAATCTGACCGCCGGCGACAATGTTGCCGCGGTGCTCGACAACGTGCCGACGGACGGCCAGCCCCGGCGGCTGTTGATCGACAAGGCGTTGGACTTCGTCGGTCTTCTCGCCAGGCGCAATACGCCCGGGCATGACCTGAACGCCTATCAGCGCCGCATGCTGGAGATCGCGCGGGCGACCGCAGGTCTGCCGCGATTGATCATGATGGACGAGCCCGGAGCAGGGCTTGCACAGCATGAGAGCGAGCATCTGCGCGATGTCATCAAGGCTATTCATGGTCATTGCGGTGCGCAGGTGCTGCTGGTCGATCATGACGTCGATCTGATCTCGGCAACCTGTACGGCGACGCTGGTGCTCGATTTCGGCTCCGCGATTGCCTGTGGGCCGACGGCAGAGGTCCTTGCCAATCCGAAGGTCAGGGCGGCGTATCTCGGGGTGCTGGAGCAAGCGACGTGAGCGCCGGGCTGAACGTACAGGGCCTCAATATCGCTCGGAACGGCAAGACCGTGCTGCACGATATCGATCTCACGGTGTCGCCGGGGAAGATCACGGCACTGCTCGGCGCCAACGGCGCCGGCAAGAGCAGTCTGGTTCTCGCCATCGCCGGCGTATTGCCCGCCACGAGCGGTTCGATTGCAATGGATGGCCGGTCTCTCGTCGGGCTAAGGCCGGAAGTCGTCCGCGCCGGCGGCGTCGCCGCGGTGCCTGAAGGACACCAGGTGCTGAACGATCTGAGTGTCGAGGATAATCTCAAGGTCGCGGGCAGCCATCTTGCGCGCGCCCAGCTTGAAGCCGCTCTCGATACGGCACTTGCCACTTTTCCGGAATTGCGTGATCGCCTGAAGGCGAGGTCCGGCAATCTCTCGGGTGGGCAGCAGCAGATGGTCGCGCTCGGGCAAGCGATCATCGCGCGACCACGTTATCTCCTCGCCGACGAACTGTCGTTCGGTCTCGCGCCCGTCGTGGTCGCGCGTCTGGTGCCGGTCCTGCAGAGCCTTGCCGCGCAAGGTGTCGGCGTGCTCCTGATCGAGCAGTTCACGCATATCGCGCTCAAGATCGCGGATGCGGCCTATGTGATGGAGCGCGGAAGGATCTGCTTTGCCGGTGCGCCACAGGAACTGATCGACAAGCCGGAGATCCTGCACAGTGCCTATCTCGCGTGACGTCGCGACCAGGATTGGCGGTCGTGGTTTCCTGCACGATACCGACCATTGACAGGTCTCAGCAGTTGCTTAACATGTTATGAAAAGGCCGCCGGACGGCCCTTCCAAAGGGAGGAGCGCGTGCAGCTCCAGGAGTTTAGCAACTGGACTCCGCAAGTCTGGAGTCAAGCACCGTTCGAGGAGTGGAGGCACAAGCTCCACTCGGTCTGCGGACGATTCAATCCATTCGGGTGGGAAAAGCGCAACCTGGTCAATGGCGGCGTGGTGGTGCGCGATGCGGCCGGCATGGAGATCGCCCAGGTTGCCGGAGATATCGGCGTCGTTCGTCGCGACGAGCACGACATTCGCCACGACTATGGCGAGTTTTTCTTTCTGCTGGTCCAGTTGCAGGGCACCTGCGGAGTTGAGCAGCAGGGACAGCAGAGCATCATCTCGCCGGGTGACTGCATCCTGGTCGATTCCTCGCTGCCGTCGAACTTCTACTTCAACGGCCAATTCATCAATCACCTGTCCGTGCATCTGCCCCGGCAATTGCTGCTTGCGGAACGGCCGAACGATTTCGAGGTGTCCCGACGCCTTGGCGCCGAGGACCCGATGTCGACCATGCTGCGGGCACTTGTCGCCAAGATGCTGCAGACGCCCGCCAGCCATCAGCGATCGGGCGAATTGCGGCAACTCCTGCTCCACGCGACGCGGCAGGCGTTTGCCACGGACACCACAGGCGCACCCCTGTGCCCGAAAGAGCGTGCCTCGGGCCGGCTTGAGTTCGCCCGCGCGCTCGTCGACCGTCATCTCACTGCGGAGTGCCTGACGCCGCAATGGCTGGCTGGCCGTCTCGGTGTGTCGATGCGGACCCTGCAAGAGGATTTCAGCACGGTCGGGACCACCATCACGAGCTTCATTCGCGATCGACGTCTGCGGCTTGCAAGGGATCGGTTGATCGAGAAGCAACGCGGCGCGGAAGGCGGGACCATCGCCGAGATCGCATTCTCATCGGGGTTCAACGATATTTCTTACTTCAACCGATGCTTCAAGAAGGCCTTCGATTGCTCTCCCACGGACGTGGTGCGCCGATAGCCGCGCTTCCGTCCAATCGGAGTCGCGCCCTTTTCCAAGACAGCCGGTCCATGATCGTCTTTCCTCGGTCGCATTCCTTGCGCTTAGGAGACCTTCGCATGCAGCGCTCAAGCCTGGTCATCGGTGGCCGTCGAGTAGAGACGGCTAGTTCCCTGGACGTGATCAATCCGTCGACTGGTGGCGTCGTCGGCGCAATGCCGCTTGCCAGCGCGAAGGATCTCGATTCCGCGATATCCGCCGCGACCAAGGCATTTGCCGCCTGGAGACAGACTTCCGAAACCGAACGGGCCGACGCGTGTCGAGCCATCGCGAAAATGATCGAGGCGCATGCCGAAGAGCTCGCTCGCCTGCTGACGCTCGAGCAGGGCAAGCCGCTCAACGGCCTCGGATCTCGCTTCGAGATCGGCGGAGCAGTCGCATGGACGCGTTTCACGAGCGATCTGTCGCTTCCCGTCGAAGTGCTCCAGGACGGCGCCGAAGGGCGCGTGGAGCTGCATCGCAAGCCGATCGGCGTGGTCGGCTCCATCACGCCCTGGAACTGGCCGGTCATGATCGCATGCTGGCACATCATTCCCGCGATCCGAACGGGCAACACCGTCGTCATCAAGCCGTCGCCATTGACTCCGCTGAGCACGATCCGACTCGTGGAGCTGATGAACGAGACGCTGCCGCCGGGTGTGGTGAACGTCGTCACCGGCGAGAACGAGATCGGCAGCCTGATGTCGTCGCATCCGGGCATCGCGAAGCTGACGTTCACGGGCTCAACGGCGACGGGCCGCAAGATCATGCAGAACGCGGCGGGCACGCTCAAGCGCCTGACCCTCGAGCTCGGCGGCAATGACGCGGGAGTCGTCCTGCCTGATGCCGACCCGCAGGCCATCGTCGAAGGCTTGTTCTGGGGCGCGTTCATCAACGGCGGTCAGACCTGCGCGGCGCTGAAACGGCTCTATGTCCACGACAGCCTGTACGACGCGGTCTGCGATGAACTCGTCAAGTAT
>CALRXG020000618.1:0-4163 GCA_943372075.1 Bordetella parapertussis
GGCGGCGGTTCGTTCTTCGAACGCGAGCGCGAGCGTTCAAGCACCTGCTGGCGCAGCGCGGGCACATCGATCTCGGCGGCCGTCTCGAAATGATCCAGCTTGGCGATGATGTCGTCGCGCGTGATTGCGGTCTGCGCATGCGCCGGCGCAAGCGGCATCGCCAGCAGGACCAGCGTGCCGAGCAGGCCGAGATCGCGCAGGCCTCGCCTCGACGCGCGCATCATTGATACCCCGCGTCATTGATCGCCTGGCTGCAATTGCGGCTGAGGCCCTTGGCGGCGACCAGGCAGGGCACCGATTTGCTGGTCTCCTTGGTCGAGCCGCCGCACACCTTGACGATCTCGCGGGTGCATGCGTTGGCGACGGTCACCCGCGCCGCGATCCGCTTCTGGATCGCATCGAGCGTGGAGAAGTAGCTCTCCTTGCAGGTCGGCGAGATCACGTCGCGGTTGCGCGACAGGCATTCCTTGAGGCGGTTGGAGTCGAGGTTGACGCCGCGGCAGTTGGCGGTGATGTCGGCGCCGCAAGCCTTGGCGAGTTGGGCCGCGGAATCGCCAAAGCTGATCGTCTCCGCGACCGCCAGCGACGGCGCAGTGAGCGCGACGACAAAAAGGAAAATCCCACCCCGGACCATGGGGCCATCTCAACCCGTGAATTCAACTGGGGTCAAGGGCTACGAACAGCGAAGGCCGTTCTGTCACGCCCGCTCCACAAAGCTGTCGACGACCTTCTTCTCGCCGGCCTTCTCGAAGGCGATGGTCAGCTTGTTGCCGTCGATCTTCACCACATGGCCGTAGCCGAATTTCTGGTGAAACACCCGATCGTCCAGCGAAAATTCCGACGTCGTGCCGGTGGACTTCGCCACCAGCTCGCCCTCGATCACCATTGGACCGCGCTTGCTGCGGCTGAAGCTGTCGGAGGAAAATGACGACTGCCGCTCTTCGAAACCTCCGCTACGGCCGCCGCCGCGATTGCGGTTGGCCTGGGCGCGCTGCCAGCCCGGGGTCGAATAGCTCGAGCCGAATGATTCGAGGTTGTCGAAGCGCGAGGCGCCGTAGCCACCGCTGCCGCCCCAGCCCGATCCGCCCTTGGATTCGGTGATCTCGACATTGTGCGCCGGCAGCTCGTCGAGGAAGCGGGAGGGGATCGTGGTCGACCAGGTGCCATGGATGCGGCGGTTGGTAGCGAAGTAGATTTTTGCGCGGCGGCGGGCGCGGGTCAGCCCGACATGGGCGAGGCGGCGCTCTTCCTCGAGCCCGGCGCGGCCCTGCTCGTCCAGTGTGCGCTGGCTCGGAAACAGGCCTTCCTCCCAGCCCGGCAGGAACACGTTGTCGAACTCCAGGCCCTTGGCCGAATGCAGCGTCATCAACGACACGGCTTCGTCGCCGGCATCGCCGTCGCGGTCCATCACCAGCGAGATATGTTCGAGAAACCCTTGCAGGTTCTCGAATTCCTCCATTGACCGCACCAGTTCCTTGAGGTTGTCGAGGCGGCCCGCGGCGTCCGCCGAGCGGTCCTTCTGCCACATCTCGGTGTAGCCGCTCTCGTCGAGCACGATCTCGGCGAGCTCCGTGTGAGAGGTCACCTCGCGCTGGGCGCGCCAGCGGTCGAACTGCATCACGAGGTCGCGCAAGCTGCCGCGTGCCTTCGGCTTCAGCTCGTCGGTCTCGACTACGGCGCGTGCCGCCTCGAACAGCGGAATCCGGCGCTTGCGGGCATGGTCGTGCAGCAGCTGCACGGTGGCGTCGCCGAGCCCCCGTTTGGGCACGTTGACGATGCGCTCGAAGGCGAGATCGTCGGCGGGCGAATTGATGGTGCGCAAATATGCCAGCGCATCGCGAATTTCGGCGCGCTCATAGAACCTCGGGCCGCCGATCACGCGGTAGGGCAGGCCAAGCGTGACGAAGCGGTCTTCGAACTCGCGCATCTGGAACGAGGCGCGCACCAGGATGGCGACGTTGTTGAGGTTCTCGCCGGCGCGCTGCAGCTCTTCGAGCTCCTCGCCGATCGCGCGTGCTTCTTCTTCCGAATCCCAGGAGCCGGTGACGGTGACCTTTTCGCCGTCGACATCCTCTGTGCGCAGCGTCTTGCCGAGCCGGCCTTCATTATGCGCGATCAGATGCGAGGCCGCGGCCAGGATGTGGCCGGTGGAGCGGTAGTTGCGCTCGAGCCGGATCACCTTGGCGCCGGGGAAATCGTGGTCGAAGCGCAGGATGTTGTCGACCTCGGCGCCGCGCCAGCCATAGATCGACTGGTCGTCGTCGCCGACGCAGCAGATGTTTCGCGGCGGTGCTGATGGCGGAGCCAGCGCCGGCTGCGCGGCGGCGTCTTGCTTCGCCGGTTCAGCATCGGTCGCGCCGGGAATGATTGCCGAGATCGGAGGAGCCTGCCGCGCCGGCGCCTGCGACAGCAGGCGCAGCCAGAGATATTGCGCGACGTTGGTGTCCTGATATTCGTCGACCAGGATGAACTTGAAGCGGTTCTGGTACTGCCGCAGCACATCGGGGTTTTCGCGGAACAGGCGGATGTTCTCGAGCAGCAGGTCGCCGAAGTCGGCGGCGTTGAGGATCTTCAGCCGCTCCTGATAGGTCGCGTAGATCTTGCCGCCCTTGCCGTTGCCGAACGAGGCGGCTTCGCCCGCCGGCACCTGCGACGGCGACAGCCCGCGGTTCTTCCAGCTGTCGATCAGCCCGGCGAGCATCCGCGCCGGCCAGCGCTTGTCGTCGATGTTCTCGGCCTGCAAGAGCTGCTTCAGGAGCCGCACCTGATCGTCGACGTCAAGCACCGTGAAGTTGGATTTGAGCTGCACCAGCTCGGCATGAATGCGCAGGATGCGGCCGCCGATCGAGTGGAAGGTGCCGAGCCACGGCATGCCCTCGACCGCCTGGCCGAGCATCTGGCCAAGCCGCAGTTTCATCTCGCGCGCGGCCTTGTTGGTGAAGGTCACCGACAGGATTTCCTGTGGGCGCGCGCGGCCCTGGCTCAGGATATGCGCGATGCGCGTGGTCAGCACCCGCGTCTTGCCGGTGCCGGCGCCGGCCAGCACCAGCACGGGACCATCGAGCGTCTCGACCGCTTCGCGCTGCTCCGGATTGAGGCCGTTGAGATATTGCGGACCGGCGGCCGCACGCGCACGCGCGGCGATGCCGCCAGCCGCGGGCTGGTGCTCGGGAACGCCGTGATGGGGCAGTTTGCTCGGCTCGGTCATTGGCGAATCGTCTCGGCCCCACGATGGCACCGTGGGACGGTGAAGGGGAGCTTTCTTAGCAGGGATTGAAGGCCATATAGGGCCTGATCGGCCGTTTTGACAGGTTTTATCCCCGACGGCCGTCACGGTTTTGGCAGCAGTCCGAAGCCGGTTTGGTTCCTGAAATCGGCGAAAATTTCGCGGTTTCGCGCTCAGGAACCTGTGTTCCCGCGCTGGATTGTTTCCTCAAGCTATGGCGTCGGAGAGCCGGCGCGAGGAAACGAGACAGAGGTTCTGAACATGTTGAGCTGGGTCGTCACCTTCCTGGTCATCGCGCTGATCGCGGGCGTCTTGGGCTTCGGCGGCATCGCCGGTGCGTCGATCGAAATCGCCAAGGCGATCTTCTTCATCGCCATCATCCTGTTCCTGGTGTCGGCGGTGGTCGGATTGGCGCGCGGCCGCACAAGGGTTTAGCGAGGCGCGTTTCATCACGCGAGCCGGCGGCCACGTCGCCGAAAATGTGATGTTATTTCGCCGAGGGCATCGCCACGTTGCGGCCGATGCCCTCGGGACGCGGCACACCCGCATAGCTCTCCACGATGGCGCGGGTGCGGGCGCGGATGTCGGGCGGAAATGGCGCCACCTTGCGCGCCTCCATATCGATGTGCAGCGTCAGGTTCTCCGAGGTCGCGGACAGCCAGCCCTCGGTGGCATGGCGCAACTCCTCGAATGTGTGCAGCCGCTTTTCGTCGGCGCCGAGCAGGAACACCGAGACCTGCACGGGATCGCCGAGATGGATTTCCCGCAAGTACCGCACGTGGCATTCGGCCGTGAAGGTCGAGCACTTCCGCTCCTTCATGTAGGCCGGCCCGATGCCGAGCTGCAGCCACATCTCGTCGATGGCGCGGTCGAACATCACATTGTAGTAGGCCATGTTGAGATGGCCGTTATAGTCGATCCATTGCGGCTCGATCTG
>CALRXG020000619.1:0-4126 GCA_943372075.1 Bordetella parapertussis
GCGCTTTGAATATCCCGGCGACGACTTCCCCTATTACAACGGCAGGCCGGCGGCGATCTCGGGCCAGCAATGGCTGTTCGTCATGGTCATGTTGGCCGCAGCGTTCGTGGTGCTCGTCACTCCGATCCCGATGTTTGCCAAAGGCTTCGGACAGTTCGTTCCGGCGGTTCTGTTCTTTGCCGTTCCCCTCATCGCGCTCGCCATCGTCGTGCCGACGCACTGGACCGCGTTGTTCCGGCGCGTAAGCGTCCGCGATATCGGCTGGATGGTGGGGTTTGCGCTTCTCAACGTGCTAAGCGGCGCGGTCATCGGCTTCACCTTGATGAAGCTTTCGGGAACGAATCCCAATGCCGCCCTGGCCGGGCTCGCGAATCTTCCGCTTTCCGAATTGATCCTGTTCTTCCTCAAGACCATCCCGCAGCTGTTCGGCGAGGAGGTCTTCACGATCCTGCCGTTCCTGGCGCTGTTGTGGCTGTTCTGCTCCAAACTTCGCCTCTCGCGGCGGGCATCGATCGTGGCGGCGTGGCTGATCGCAGCGCTTCTGTTCGCAGGCGCGCACCTTCCCACCTATGGCTGGAATGTCGTGCAGTGCATCGCCGTCATCGGTAGCACCCGTCTTGTTCTGCTGTTGCCGTACATCATGACGAAGAGCATCTGGGTATCGACCGGCGCGCATATTCTGAACGACTGGATCCTGTTCATCCTGACAATCCTGCTGACCGGGTCGAAGTGACGGATGCGGCGGGGACCGCGGCCCCCATGGGGGGCCGATTTTGCCTCGGCGCACCGGCAGGCCGTTAGGTCAACCCCCCTGACCATCTTTACCCATTGCGGCGGCTTGCCATAATCGTCTAGAACGACGGCGGATAGCGCGTCCCGGCAACCGACCGTCAATGGTTTTGACCGAGGATTTTAGCGCTCAACAGGGTCTGGCAATGCTGATTCGCGGCCAAATTGATGGGATTTCGGGGGAGGTGGCCCAGGCTACCGCCACGATCCCGGCCGCAACGCCCGCCCTCCTTATTGGCGGCCTGCTTCTTAGCTGCCCCTGAGGGCCGGCTGGGCGATTGCGCCTGGGCACTCAGGGGTTTGTACGAGATCACCGGACCCTGATAATCGCCCAAACAAACGCTCAAGCAGCAAACATGACGGGCGCAAAAGCTTAAAGGAATTTCTGACATGGCCACCGCTGATAAGTCCGAGAAGGACCGCGTCATCATTTTCGACACCACCCTGCGCGACGGCGAGCAGTGTCCCGGCGCCACCATGACCTTCGAGGAGAAGCTCGAAGTCGCCGAGTTGCTGGACGATATGGGCGTCGACGTCATCGAGGCCGGCTTCCCGATCACCTCGGAAGGCGACTTCCAGGCGGTCAGCGAGATCGCCCGCCGCTCCAAGAACTCGGTCATCGCCGGCCTGTCCCGCGCCCATCCGGCCGACATCGACCGCTGCGCCGAGGCCGTGAAGTTCGCCCGCCGCGGCCGCGTCCACACCGTGATCGCGACCTCGCCGCTGCACATGCGGGTCAAGCTGAACAAGACCCCCGAGGAAGTCATCGAGACCTCGGTTGCCATGGTTGCCCGCGCCCGCAACCAGATCGACGACGTCGAATGGTCGGCCGAGGACGGCACCCGCAGCGAGATGGACTATCTGTGCCGGATCGTCGAAGCCGTCATCAAGGCCGGCGCCACCACGGTGAACATCCCCGACACCGTCGGCTACACGGTGCCGGAGGAATACACCCACTTCATGCGGACCTTGATCGAGCGGGTGCCGAACTCCGGCAAGGCGATCTTCTCGGTGCACTGCCACAATGACCTCGGCATGGCGGTCGCCAACTCGCTGGCCGGCATCGTCGGCGGCGCGCGACAGGTCGAGTGCACCGTCAACGGCATCGGCGAGCGCGCCGGCAATGCCGCGCTGGAAGAGATCGTGATGGCGATCAATGTGCGGAACGACAAGTTTCCGTACTGGAACAAGATCGACACCACGCAGCTGACCCGCGCTTCCAAGGTGGTGTCGGCCGCGACCTCCTTCCCGGTGCAGTACAACAAGGCGATCGTCGGCCGTAACGCCTTCGCCCATGAGAGCGGCATCCATCAGGACGGCGTGCTGAAGGACGCCTCGACCTACGAGATCATGCGGCCCGAGATGGTCGGCCTGAAGCAGTCCTCGCTGGTGCTGGGCAAGCATTCCGGCCGCCATGCCTTCGTGCACAAGCTGGAGGAGATGGGCTACAAGCTCGGCGCCAACCAGCTGGAGGATGCCTTTACGCGGATGAAGGCGCTGGCCGACCGCAAGAAGGACATCTACGACGAGGACATCGAGGCGCTGGTCGACCAGGAGATGGCGGCCGCCCACGATCGCATCAAGCTGGCGTCGCTGACCGTGATCGCCGGCACCCACGGCCCGCAGCGCGCGACCATGAAGCTCGACGTCGACGGCCAGATCAAGATCGAGGAGGCCGAGGGCAACGGCCCGGTCGATGCCGTGTTCAACTGCATCAAGCGCCTGGTGCCGCACGAGGCCAAGCTGGAACTGTACCAGGTCCACGCGGTGACCGAGGGCACCGACGCCCAGGCCGAAGTCTCGGTGCGTCTGGCGCATGAAGGCCGCTCGATGACGGCACGCGCGGCCGATCCGGACACGCTGGTTGCGTCGGCAAAGGCCTATCTCGGCGCGCTGAACAAGATCGTGATGAAGCGCCAGCGCGACGTGCCCGCGGCGGCCGCGAGCTGACGAGCGCGCACGATCGGCAAGTTGAAAACGCGGCGCTTCGGCGCCGCGTTTTTGTTTTGCAGGCCGGCTTCGGCACAGCCCTAGCGCGCACCGCCGGCCGTGCAGAAGCAAGCTCTCGAACTTCCCGGACAGGATGCACGCGAGTGAGCGTTGCGGAATAGAATCATTTTTTGCGTACTTGTTTGCCGGCAAACCGGGGCGAGTCACCAGTGTCTGGCCAAGATCACCGGCTGTTGGGCTTTATTCCTTGCAGACCAACTGCCGCCGTCCCGTTCCCTCGTGTAGACGACCTTCTTGCTTCGGCCAGAGACCGACAGGATCACGATTGCATCCGCCAAGAACATAGTCGCGCTTGTCGATGCGATATACCACATCGCATGCGAGCGAACCTTGCACGGCGGCGGCCGCCAGCGAGACATCGCTGAAAACTGGCACCGGAAACCAATCTCCTCCGGATGCCAGCCGACACTGGAGCCGGGGCCCGCAAGCCGCGATGCATAACGAAACGATTGCCGTCATCCCGACGGCTCGGATCGTGCCGATTGTATTCATGGTCGATCTATCGGCTTCCGCGCCACGTCCGCCTCTCGCGTTGGCCGGATCAGGCCAAGGTCTCGGCCCGCTGCGGCCGCTTGTGTGCGATTGACGACGTTGAGGGCCTTGAAAATCGCAGTGATGTGCGCCTTGACGGTTTTCTCCGAGAGATCCATTTCATAGGCAATGGTCTTGTTGGGCAGGCTTTCACTGATACGGCGGAGAACGTCGATCTGACGGGGTGTCAGCAGAGCGCGTGGCATCGGTCGGTCGGCAACGGGCTTGGCGGTCGTGATCTGGTTGAGCATCAACGGTGGAATGTAGAGTTCACCACTCATCACGAGGCTAATGGCGGAGAGTAGCGTGGTCCGGCTGGCCGATTTTGGCACGTAGCCAAGCGCACCTTGAGACAAGGCGTTGCGGACGTCGAGGGGATCCTCGGACGACGAGAGCACGACAACGGGGAGTTCAGGTCGCGCGCGACCGATCTCCGAGATCGTCGACAATCCGCTTGCCCCCGGCATCATCAGGTCCAGCACGACGATATCGAGGTCTCCGTGGCTCTCGACGGCGGCGAGCGCTTGCGCTGCGCTGCTGGCTTGCACGATGATGGTCTGTGGTCCTTCCTGGCGCAGCAGCGCGGATAGCCCCTCGAGCATGACCGGATGATCATCGACGACCAGTATCTTCATCCCGCGACTATGACGCAGGATGCGTCTGGTCGGCAAGATAGGGCACAAGGTCCTAGGACGTCCTAGGTCCATCCTTGCGACTTGCGACCACGACATTCTGCGAAACACGGCGTCCGGCTGCGATAGGTGCTTGAATGCGCGCCAGTCTCCGGCCTCTATCG
>CALRXG020000620.1:0-4119 GCA_943372075.1 Bordetella parapertussis
TCCTGTTGTCGGGCGCGATCTCCGACGGCTGGAGCATCGCATCGGCGCTCGCGCTCGGCGCCGACCTCGCCTACATGGGCACCCGCTTCATCGCGACCGAGGAAGCCAACGCCGATATCAGGTACAAGCAGGCGCTGACCGAATTCGCCGCGCACGACATTGTCTATTCGAACCTGTTCACGGGCGTGCACGGCAATTACCTCGGACCGTCGATCGCGGCGGCCGGGCTCGATCCGGCCAATCTGCCGGTCGCCGACAAGTCCAAGATGAATTTCGGCTCCGGCGGCAACACCAAAGCCAAGGCCTGGCGCGACATCTGGGGCTCCGGCCAGGGCATCGGCCAGATCACCGATGCGCCGCCGGTCGCCGAACTGGTGACGCGGCTGAAGGCGGAGTTCAGCGAAGCGCGCAGCGAGTTCATGCGCGCAAGCGCCTGACGACCAGCAATAGTCAAGACCGGGGAGGAAACGATGAAACGCGCGCAATTAGCGCTGGCGGCGATGCTGGCTGCCTGCGGGCTCACGAGTGCCGCCGCCGATAACGGCAAGGAAGACATCAAGATCGGCCAGACGCTGCCCTATAGCGGGCCGCTCTCCGGTTTCGGCACCATCGGACGGACCGAGGAGGCGTTCTTCGCGA
This sequence comes from Bordetella parapertussis, assembly GCA_943372075.1. Taxonomy (GTDB): domain Bacteria; phylum Pseudomonadota; class Alphaproteobacteria; order Rhizobiales; family Xanthobacteraceae; genus Bradyrhizobium. Next base: position 640 of record CALRXG020000620.1, read on the forward strand.
AGGTCAACGCGGAGGGTGGCATCAACGGCCGCAAGGTGAAGTTCATCACCCTGGACGACGCCTATTCGCCGCCGAAGACCGTCGAGCAGACCCGCAAGCTGGTCGAGCAGGACGAGGTGCTGATGATGTTCGGCTCGCTCGGAACCGCGACCAACAACGCCGTGCACCGCTATCTCAACACCAAGAAGGTGCCGCAGCTGTTCGTGCTGAGCGGCGCCACCAAATGGGCCGACCCGCAGCACTATCCGTGGACCATGCCGGGCATGGCGGCCTACGAATCCGAGGGCGTGGTCTACGCCAAGCACGTGTTGCAGACCAAGCCCGATGCCAAAATCGCGATCCTCGCGCAGAACGACGATTTCGGCCGCGACTATGTCGCGGGCTTCAAGCGCGCGCTGGGCGCCAGGGCGGCGAGCATGATCGTCGCCGAAGCGAGCTATGAGGCAACCGCGCCGACCATCAGCTCGCAACTCGCGACCCTGAAGGCCTCCGGCGCCAACGTGCTGTTCGGCGTCGTGCTCGGTAAATTCACCTCGCAGATGATCAAGGGTGTCGCCGAGATCGGCTGGAAGCCGGAGCTGTTCTTCGTGCCGACCTCGGCCTCCTCGATCTCGTTCCTGGAGCCCGCGGGCCTCGATAACGCGGTGGGCCTGATCTCGTCGAGCAACCAGAAGGACACGATGGACGCGCAATGGGCCGACGATGCCGCGGTCAAGGACTATCTTGCGTTCATGAAGCAGTACATGCCCAACGCCGATCTCAACAACTCGAACTACTCGGCGGGCTATCACTATGCGACGCTGCTGATGGCCGTGCTCAGGGCCTGCAAGGACGATTTCAGCCGCGAGAACATCCTGCGGCAGGCGGCGTCGCTGCGCGACGTTTCGTTGCCGCTGCTGCTGCCGGGCATGACCGTGTCGACCGGCCCGGACGATTATCTGCCATTCCAGCAGTTGCGGTTGCGCCGGTTCGACGGCAAGAGTTGGGTCGGCTTCGGCGACATCCTGGACGACCGCTAGAAAAACGGGACCCATCATGATCATCAGCGGCGAGAGACAGATCAGCTACGGCGACATCCATGCCCGCATCGCGCGGGCGGCGAACGGCTTCCGCGCCCTCGGCATGCGCGACGGCAAGCCGGTCGGCATGATGCTGCGCAACGATTTTGCGCTGTTCGAGGTGGTCGCGGCGTCGGCCGCACTCGGCAGCCCGGTGGTGCCGATCAACTGGCATTTGAAAGCCGACGAGGTCGCCTACATCCTGGCCGACAGCGGCGCCGACACGCTGGTCTGCCATGCCGACCTGTTGCCGCAGATCCGCGACGGGCTGCCAGCGGCGATCAAGCTATTGGTCGTGACGACGCCGCCCGAAATCGCCGCGGCCTACGGCGTGGCGCCTGAATTCGCGCGGGTGCCCGATGGCATGACCGACTGGGACCAATGGCGCGACACCCATGCACCGCTGACCGACGCCCCGATCGGCGCGGCGCCGATGTTCTACACCTCGGGCACGACAGGATTGCCGAAGGGCGTGCGGCGCAAGCCGATGCGGCCGGAGCAACTGCCGGCGGCCGCCCGCATCGGTGCGATCACCTACGGCGTCAAGCCCAACGAGGATCAGGTGATCCTGATGAACGGGCCGATGTATCATTCGGCCCCACATTCCTACGGCATGCTCGCGTTCCGCAATGGCTGCAGCATCGTTCTCGAACCGCGCTTCGATCCCGAGGATCTGCTGCAACTGATCGAGCGCCACGGCGTTACGCACATGCATATGGTGCCGACCATGTTCGTGCGGCTGCTGCGCCTGCCCGATGAGACACGGCGCCGCTACGATCTTTCGTCGCTGCGCTTCATCATCCATGGCGCGGCCCCCTGCCCGGTCGACGTCAAGCGCGCGATGATCGAGTGGTGGGGTCCGGTGATCAACGAATATCTCGGCTCGACCGAGACCGGCATCCCGGTCTGGCACTCCTCGGCGGAAGCGCTGGCGAAGCCAGGCACCGTCGGGCGGGCAATCGAGGGCGGCATCGTCAGGATCTTCCGGCCTGACGGCACGCCTTGCGACGTCGGCGAGCCCGGCGAGATCTTCATGCGCCAGACCTTGATCTCGGATTTCGACTACCATGGCAACGCCAAGGCGCGCGCCGAGGCGGACCGCGACGGCCTGATCAGCGTCGGCGACGTCGGCTATCTCGACGCCGACGGCTATCTGTTCCTGTGCGATCGCAAGCGCGACATGGTGATCTCGGGCGGCGTCAACATCTATCCCGCCGAGATCGAGAATACCCTGATCGGCATGGAAGGTGTCCGCGACTGCGCGGTGTTCGGCGTTCCCGACGACGAATATGGCGAACGGCTGTTCGCCTGCGTCGAGCCGGACACCGGCGCCACGCTGTCGGTGGCGGCGATCCAGGATTTCCTGCGCGGCAAGCTCGCCAATTTCAAGGTGCCGCGCGACATCCGCTTCATGGACGCGCTGCCGCGCGAGGCCACCGGTAAGATCTTCAAGCGCAAGCTGCGCGATCTCTACCGCGAAGGGCAGCTTCGCTGAACGAGGTGACGGTGCAGCGAACGGCGTTTGAAACTTAGTTGCTGTTGCAAAGAACCGGCAATCGACGCAGCGATGCGCCCGTATCCCGAGCCTGGATCCATTGCCATGAACTCGACCGACTTCATCGTCATCCGCAACGATTTAGAGCAGAGCAAGGTCATCGAGACCCGGTTGCCCGACGCCGCGGCGCTTCCGGCCGACGCGCTGCTGGTGAAGGTCACCCGCTTCGCTTTCACCGCCAACAACATCACCTATGCCGTGATTGGCGAGCAGCTGAAATACTGGGATCTGTTCCCGGCGCCCAAGGGCTACGGCATCATCCCGGTCTGGGGCTTTGGCGAGGTGCTGGCCTCGAAGCATCCCGCTGTCTCGGTCGGCGAGACATTGTTCGGTTACTTCCCGATGGCAACCCATCTGGTGATCGAGGCGGCGGATGTCAGCAAGCGCGGCCTGCGCGACGCGGCCGCGCACCGGCAGGAGGTCTCGCCGGTCTACAACAACTATGCCCGTGTCTCCGGCGATCCGACTTACGCCGGCCAGCAGGGCGATTTCCGCGCGCTGCTGCTACCGCTGTTCATGCTGTCGTTCCTGGTCGACGATTTTATGGCCGAGAATGAATTCTACGGCGCACGCCGCGTCATCCTGTCATCGGCCTCGAGCAAGACCGCGTTCGGGCTCGCCCATCTGCTGCACAAGCGGGGTATCCGCGTGATCGGGCTGACGTCCAAGGGCAATGTCGATTTCGTCAGTTCGCTCGGTTGCTATGACGAGATCGTCACCTATGACCAGGTCACCGCGATCCCGTCGGCGGAACCGGTCGCCTATGTCGACATGGCCGGCAACAGCGCGCTGCGCGAGGCCCTGCACCGGCACTTCGGCGCGCAGATGGTCTATTCCGGCCGGGTCGGGCTGACGCATCGGGCGAGC
>CALRXG020000621.1:0-4119 GCA_943372075.1 Bordetella parapertussis
AAGACCCGCGTGCTCGCGGTCTGCGGCGATGGCGGCTTCATGATGAATTCGCAGGAGATGGAAACCGCGGTCCGCCTCTAGCTCAATCTGGTGATTCTGATCCTGGAGGATTCCGCCTACGGCATGATCCGCTGGAAGCAGGCGGTCGACAATTTCCCGGATTTCGGCCTCACCTTCGGCAATCCGGATTTCGTCAAATACGCCGAAAGCTACGGCGCCAAGGGCTCTCGGATCGAGAGCACGGATGCGATCGTGCCGACGTTGGAGCGGGCGTTCTCCGGCGGCGGCGTCCACCTTGTCGTGGTGCCGGTCGACTATACCGAGAACAAGCGGGTGTTGGTCGATGAATTGCGCGAGAAGGTGCAGCAGATCGACGTCTCTTGACGCAATGCTGCAGCTGCTACGGAACGAAAAGCCCTCGGCTTGATTGAAGGTGAGCCACCATGGTAGCACGCCGAGCGATCAAGCCATGGCATCACTCGTTGTGCTGATGGTCGGCGATACCAGATCTGAGAGGTCACGTGACTGCACCAAATCCCGCCGCCGGCGAACCCATCGATCCCTCAGCGCTCGTCAATGTGCCGCGGCTGGTCACGGCCTATTTTGTTGGCAAGCCGGACCCGAGCGATCCGACCCAGCGGGTTGCTTTCGGCACCTCGGGCCATCGCGGCTCGTCGCTGAAGAACTCCTTCAACGAGGACCACATCCTCGCCACCACGCAGGCGATCTGTGATTACCGGCGCGAGAAGGGGCTCACCGGACCGCTGTTCATCGGCATCGATACCCACGCGCTGGCCGAGCCGGCGCTGGCAAGCGCGGTGGAAGTGTTCGCGGCGAACGGCGTCGAGATCATGATCGACGCGCAGGGCGGCTACACCCCGACGCCCGTGATCTCGCATGCGATCCTGAGCCACAACAAGGGACGCAGCACGGGCCTGGCGGATGGCGTCGTCATCACCCCGTCACACAACCCGCCCGAAGATGGCGGCTACAAATACAATCCGCCGCATGGCGGCCCGGCCGACACCGACGTCACCGGCGTGGTCGAGAAGAACGCCAACCGCTACATCGAGGCCGGGCTGAAGGGCGTCGCGCGGATGCCCTATGACCGCGCGCGCAAGGCGGCGACCACGCATCTGCACGACTTCGTCACGCCTTACGTCGCTGATCTCGGCAACACCGTCGACCTCGCGCTGATCAAATCCGCGGGCGTCAAGATCGGCATCGATCCGCTTGGCGGCGCAGCGGTGCATTACTGGCAGCCGATCATCGCGCGCTACGGGATCAATGCCACGGTCGTCAACAACGCGGTCGATCCGACCTTCCGCTTCATGACCGCGGACTGGGACGGCAAGATCCGGATGGACTGCTCGTCTCCTTATGCGATGGCGAGCCTGATCGGGATGCGCGACCGTTTCGACGTCGCCTTCGCCAACGATACTGATGCGGATCGCCATGGCATCGTGACCCGTTCCAATGGGCTGATGAACCCGAACCACTTCCTCGCCACCGCGATCGCCTATCTGTTCGCGCACCGGCCGCAATGGAGCGGGAGTGCAGCGATCGGCAAGACCATCGTGTCGAGCTCGATCATCGATCGCGTCGCGAAGAAGCTCGGTCGCAAGCTGGTCGAGACGCCGGTCGGCTTCAAATGGTTCGTCGACGGGCTCGGCAGCGGCGGCTTCGGCTTTGCGGGCGAGGAGAGCGCAGGCGCCTCGTTCCTGAAGCGCGACGGTTCGGCGTGGACAACCGACAAGGACGGCATCATCCTCGGCCTGCTGGCGGCGGAGATCATCGCCAAGACTGGCCGCGATCCCAGCGAATTGTTCAATGAGCTGACCGCCGAGCTCGGCGTGCCTTATTATGAGCGCATCGACGTCGCGGCAACGCCGAAGCAGAAGAACGCGCTGAAGGCGCTCGGGCCCGAGCAGCTCAACATGACCGAGCTCGCCGGCGACGCCGTGCGCGCGGTCAGGACCAAAGCGCCGGGCAACGACCAGCCGTTCGGCGGCATCAAGGTCGAGAGCGACGCCGGCTGGTTCGCCGCACGCCCCTCCGGCACCGAGGATGTCTACAAGATCTATGCCGAAAGCTTCCGCGGGCCGGATCATCTGAAGAAGATCCAGGGCGACGCGCAGGCCGCGATCGCCAAGGTGTTCTGAGGGCACGGACCGGGCGGACGTCATGCGTGTATTGTTGACCGGCTCCTCCGGCTGGCTCGGACGTTTCCTTGCGCCGCGGCTGCGACAGGCCGGCCATGATGTGACTGGCCTCGACGTCGTCTCGGGCGAGGCGACCGATGTGATCGGCTCGGTGGCCGAACGATCGGTGGTCGATCGGGTGTTCGCCGATCACGGTATCGAAGCGGTGATCCATGGCGGCGCGCTGCACAAGCCCGACATCGCGCGGTTCTCGCCGCAGGCCTTCGTCGATGTCAACGTTACCGGCACGCTCAATCTGCTGCAGGCCGCCGTGGCCGCCGGCCATAACCAGTTCGTCTTCACCTCGACCACGTCGCTGATGATCTCGCAGGCGATCCGTGACGAGGAAGGGCACGCCGCGGTGTGGCTCGACGAGACCACGGGACCGCTCGAGCCGCGCAACATCTACGGCATCACGAAACTCACGGCCGAAGGGCTGTGCCGGCTGTATAGCCGCGAGCATGGGCTGAACTGCGCGGTGCTGCGCACCAGCCGCTTCTTCCCCGAGGATGACGACACCATCCGCGGCATCCATGGCGAGAACCTGAAGGCGACCGAGCTGCTGTATCGCCGCCTCACTGTCGAGGACGCCGCCGACGCCCATGTCGTGGCGCTGGAGAAAATCCGTGGCTTCGAGGTATTCGTGGTCAGCGCGCCGACGCCGTTTGCGCGCAGCGATGTCGCTGACCTGAAGACCGACGCGGCCAGCGTGATCGCGCGCCACTTTCCCGACGCGCCGGCGCTGTTCGCGCGGCAGGGCTGGCAGCTGCCGACATCGATCGGTCGGGTCTACGATGCTGGCAAGGCCGAGCGGTTGCTCGGTTTCCGCGCGGTAACCGGCTTTGCCGCGGTGCTCGGCGCCCTGCGCAGCGGCGAGCCGCTTCCCTTTGCGCACGATCCCGATTATGTCTCGCCGTCGACGAGGCTCGCAAATGGCTGATTTCCACGGCGTCTTTCCCTATCTGGTGTCCCCGGTCGATCCCGCCGGCCATGTCCGCACCGAGGTGCTGGGCCGGCTCTGCGACGATCTGATCAAGGCCGGCGTGCATGGGTTGACGCCGCTCGGCTCGACCGGCGAGTTCGCCTACCTCAACAATGCGCAGCGCATGCAGGTGGTGGCGACCACCATCGAGGCCGCGCAGGGCCGCGTGCCCGTCGTGGCCGGCGTCGCCTCGACCTCGACGGCTGATGCCGTGGCGCAGGCCAATGCCTATCAGAAGCGGGGCGCTGCCGGCATCCTTGCGATCCTGGAGGCGTATTTTCCACTCAGTGATGCGCAGGTGGAAGCTTATTTCCGCGCCATTGCCGACGCGGTCGATATTCCCGTCGTGATCTACACCAATCCGAACTTCCAGCGCTCCGACCTCACGCTCGACGTCATCGCGCGGCTCGCTGAGCACCCGCGGATCGGCTACATCAAGGACGCCTCGACCAATACCGGCCGGCTGCTGTCGATCATGAATCGCTGCGGCGATAGCCTGAAAGTGTTCTCGGCCTCCGCCCACATTCCGGCCGCCGTGATGCTGATCGGCGGCCAAGGCTGGATGGCGGGCCCGGCCTGCATCATCCCGCGGCAAAGCGTCGAGCTCTACGACCTCTGCCGCCGCGCCCGCTGGGACGAGGCGATGGCCCTGCAGCGCAAGCTCTGGCGCATCAACGAGGCATTCGCCCGTTTCAACCTCGCCGCCTGCATCAAGGCCGGTCTCGCGATCCAGGGCTACGACGTCGGCGACCCTGTGCCGCCGCAAGCGCCGCTCACCGCCGAGCAGCGCAAGGTCGTCGAGGCCGCGTTGCGCGATCTTGCCTGAAACTGGCTTGCGCGTTGCATTGGTTCTCACCACTTCGTCATTCCGGGGCGAGGCGAAGCCTCGAGCCCGGAATCCATAACCACCATCGGGAGTATGGATTCCGGGCTCGC
>CALRXG020000622.1:0-4107 GCA_943372075.1 Bordetella parapertussis
GCGCTCGGCGAGACCTCGGTGATGGAGCTGGCGAAGCCGTTCGACATGAGCCTGCCGGCGATCTCGAAGCACCTGAAGGTGCTGGAGCATGCCGGCCTGATCTCGCGCGGGCGCGAGGCGCAGTGGCGGCCGTGCCGGATCGCGCCCGACTCGTTCAAGCAGGTCGATGGCTGGCTCGGGAATTTCCGCCGCTTCTGGGACGAGAGCTTCAACCGCCTCGACGGACTGCTCGAGGAGATGAAGGCGGAGGAGGTCGCAAAGGCCCCACCGCGGACCACCCGTAAAAACAGAGTGACGAAGGAGAAGAAACGTGGACGCACGCGTGGATAAGACGCTGAAGATCACCACCCCGTCGGATTTCGAGTTCGCGATGACGCGCCAGTTCGACGCGCCGCGGCGCTTCGTGTTCGATGCGATGACCAAGCCGGAATATCTGGTGCGCTGGCTTGGCTGCGAGCAACTCACGATGCCGGTGTGCGAAGTCGATCTGCGGGTCGGCGGCGCCTATCGGTTCGTGTTCCGCTCGTCCGAGGGCATCGAGCATGAACTCACCGGCACCTATCGCGAGGTGGTGCGCCCCGAGCGGCTGGCGTTCGGCGAAACCTTCGCGATGCCGGGCTTCACCAGCGACGAATATCTGGTGACCTCGACCTTCGTCGAGGCGAACGGCACCACGACGCTGACCACCACGATCAAGCATCCGACCAAGGAAGCGCGTGACGGCCATCTCAACTCCGGCATCGACAAGGGCGTCGCGCCTGCCTACGACCGGCTCGCCGAGGTGGTTGCCGGGATGGGCTGAGGCCGCGGCCTCTCCAGTTGTCGTCCCTGCGAAAGCAGGGACCCATAAGCACAGCTTGCTGTCGTTGCGGCAAGCTGTGGCCTGGCTTGCTTGATCACGAACGCCGGTGGTCATGAGTCCCGGGTCGCGCGCGGACCCTGTCACGGGGCGGCACTTCGCGCCGACCGGTTGGCCTCCCCGGGACGACACCGCCTCGGTAACCTCGCGCGGTCCGCTGTCGAGTCACGGGCATTGGTAAAGGATGCTGTGTGTTCCCTGTCCGCCACCGGCCTGCATTTGAATGGCGTTGCCATTTCGGGAATAGACCCATCTCTGCCCGGTTCCTGCACTCGTCGAAGACTGTGTTGTGGTTCGGACTTCGTTGGCGTTGTTCGAGTCGATGGATTCAACGCTTGCTGTCCCGCGGTGCCGCCACGTCAGCGAGTTTAAAGTTACCTCAAGCGAATATCTCTCATATTGGTTCCCGCAGTTTGCGGCGTCATTGAAAGCCCACCAAATATTGGAGCTGAATGTACTCAGCAGTGATCCTGCAAGCCCGACCGAGGCCGTCGGCCGTTTCATTCGCGCTTCTACAACTCGCTCTTCGGCACTGGCTTTTTGAGCTACTGCCTCGGCGGTCCTCGCCTCCGCCTGTTGGCGCGCCTGCTCCGATATGGCCAACGCGGATCGTGCTTTGACCTGCTCGGCGACCGCGGCGGAAGCTCTTGCTTCGGCGTCCTGGCGAGCCTTCTCCGACTTGGCCGATGCGCCCTGTGCCTTGGCTTGCTCAGCCGCGGCGGCGGAGGCCCTTGCTTCGGCGTCCCGCTGCGCCGTTTCTGAGTTGGTCAAAGCCGTCTGTGTCTTGTTTAGCTCCGCAGCTGTGGCACTTGCCAGTGCTTCAGCGTCCTGACGTGCCTTCTCCGATTTGGTAAATGCATCTTTTGCCTTAGCCAACTCGCTCGCAGCATCCTCGGCTCGCGCGACGGCCTCCCGCCGCGCTTTCTCGGATTTCTCGAGTTCTGCACGGAAGTCCTGCGATCGCACCACCGTCGCGGCGACGTCCGCTGGCGGTAGGCCCACGGCCATTCGCCACGTGAGAGCTAGAACGGCTGTGATGGACAAGACGGCAAGGGCTGCCAGCGAGAGGCGGAGCCAGGAGATCTTGTACCAGGCTTGCCGAGCACGCATCGGCTCGCGTGAAACATTTGAACTGGCCGGCACCGTCTCGGTGGTTGCCGTAAAGCGTTGTTCGGATACGCCGCCGCCATCCTTGATTCGTAGTCTCGCAATCAAGCCAGCGACATCTGTATCGAAAGTCCGGAAGCTCACAAACTGAGCGTGACGCCGCGGCAACGCCCTCATGTCCTCCGGCAACTGATCGGCCAGCGGCACCTCATCCGTATCGACCAAGACGGGTACGACCGGAATGTCGCGTGCCAGTGCCCCGCAGATTTCGATGCGTACGAAATCAAGCGGATTTTCCAACCGCGGGAGACCAGTCCTTGGATCAAGCGATTTGAGCCATCCGGGGCCGATCAAGGCGAGAAGTATGTCGCACTGCTTGACCCAGCCTTCGAGGATGCTGACAAAATCAGCTCCGGGCGGGATCGAATCGACGTCCATGAATACCGTGCCGGCCGGCAAGGCGCGGCAGAAGGCCTCGTAGATCTCGCGCGCCTGATATCTGCTATCCTCGCGGCGGTAGCTGATGAATACCTTTTTGCTCATATCGCAAAGAAATTTAGACGCAGACTGGCTGGATCGGCTGCGTGCTCTACAGGCGAAGAATTTCAAACGTTCTGTGTCTTAGCCTAACAAAAGTTCAACCCCTAGTCGAACCCATAAGCTGGGTTATCGACGCCGCGAGCGGAGCGTCGATAACTCCAAATGAGTGCCGGGACCGCGTTAGTAACCCCGCACGCGATCGACCACGTTCTCCAACTCCCCGCCCTGCTCGAAGCGCGCGATCTGCGCCGCGACGTATTTCGAGATCTCGTCGGCGTCGGTGTCGGCGGCGTTGTGCGGGGTCAGCACCACCTTCGGGTGGCTCCAGAACGGGCTGTCCTGCGGCAAGGGTTCGGTCTCGTAGACGTCGAGCGAGGCGGCGCCGAGCGTGCCATCGTCGAGCGCGCGCAGGATGTCGGCCTCGTTCTGCAAGCCGCCGCGGCCGGCATTGATGATCACGGGCGCGCCGAGCGGACTGTTGCGGTTCAGCTTCGCGAACGCGTCGCGGTTCAGCACATGGCGGGTGTCCGGCGTCAGCGGCAGCAGGCAGACCAGGATGTTGGTCTCGCGCAGGAATGCGTCGAGCCCCTCGGTGCCATGGAAGCATGCGATGCCGTCGATCCGCTTTTCGCCGCGGCTCCAGCCGACGACGCGGAAGCCGAGCGCGCGGAGCGCTTGTGCCGAGGCCGCGCCGAGCGTGCCGAGCCCCATCACGCCGACCGTGATGGCATTGGCCGCCCATTGATAGTCCGGCGCCCAGCGCTTCTGTCGCTGCGACTCGCGCAGATAAAGCTCCTGGCGGTGATGCATCAGCACATGCAGCACGACGTATTCGGTCATGCGGCTGGTGAGGTCGGACACCGAGACCCGCACCAGCGGCACGTCGGGCAGCGAGCGGTCGGCCATCAGCGCGTCGACGCCGGCGCCGAGGTTGAAAATGACGCGCAGGTTCTTGAATGCGGCAAGCTCGCCCGGCTTCGGCTTCCACACCGCGGCATAGTGCACCTCGGCGGGATCCAGCCCCGGGTCCGGCAGCAGCACCACAGGGCGGTCCGGGCAGACCGTGTCGAACCGCGCCTTCCAGCGCGCCGACGACCAGTTTTCCGAGCCGCCATTGATCAGCAGCGCGAGTGCGCCCTTACCCATCCAGATACCTCCAAAATCAATGTGACATAAGTCACGGAGCGGGCGTTGCCCGCGCCCTAACCTCCTGCCATCAACAGGGGAGAACTTCCATGCGCAAACTGATCCTGATCTCCGCTTTCGTGCTTGCCTTCGTCGTCACCGCCGATGCCGGCCAGAACCGCGGCCTCGTGCTCGCAACCGCAGATGCGCCGGCCCAAGCGCAATCGGCCGTTGCACCGGCGCAAGCCGAGGCACAGCCGGCCCCCTCGCAGGTTCAGGCGCCGACGCCACAGCGGTCGCGTCCGGTGCAGAACAGCGGCGTCCGCCACCGCGAGAGCGACGAAGCCAAGGCGCGCCGGATCGCCGCCCGCTACGGCGTCTACTGGTAGCGAGTCGCGGCGATGGACCTGCCATCGCCGCTTAAAAATCTTTCGCGCCGCCTGTCGGCAGCGGGCATAATCGTTCGTTCTTGCAAT
>CALRXG020000623.1:0-4098 GCA_943372075.1 Bordetella parapertussis
CCCCGCTGGGCCTTGGTGTCGCGGCCGGCCGTGACCAGGCGGGTCGCGGCCTGGAGCGGATGGGAGGGGGTGGAGCCGTTGGACGAGGTCATGGATCGCTGCCGTTGGACTTTAGACTTTTTGCCGCAGCCGCAACACGCCGGAAGGACGGGTCACGCCGGGACCTGTTACTAACAGGAGGCGGAAGACATGCGTCAACCCCTTGACCCGGCTCGTCAGTCGCTATGTGATGCGGCGCAACTACCAGTCGCCGCACGTTGAGGGGCCTGCCGCGACCTAAGATCCGTTGCCTGACCGATTTGCACGTCAAACTGCCGGCCAGATCAGCATCTTTTGCTGCAACGGATCATTGGGATGGCCTGTGGACGCGAGGCGATCACAAAGCAAACGTCCAACGGACGACCCTGAAAGGCCTGCCCCATGAAACGCGTATCCCTGGCTGTCATCCTTGCCGCTGCCGCCGCCCTGTCGGTCCAGGCGGCCTCGGCGCAAACCCTCAAGACGGTCAAGGATCGGGGCCAGCTGTCCTGCGGCGTCAGCCAGGGGCTGCCCGGTTTTTCGGCACCCGACGACAAGGGGAACTGGACCGGGATCGACGTCGACGTATGCCGGGCCATCGCCGCCGTGGTGCTCGACGACCCGACCAAGGTCAAGTTCGTGCCGCTGTCGGCCAAGGATCGCTTTACTGCGCTGCAGTCAGGCGAGATCGATGTGCTGTCGCGCAATACCACCTGGACGGTGTCGCGTGACACCTCGCTCGGCGCCAACTTCACCGGCGTGACCTATTACGACGGGCAGGGCTTCATGGTGAAGAAGTCGCTCAAGGTCAATTCGGCGCTCGAACTGAACAGCGCTTCGGTCTGCGTGCAAACCGGAACCACCACCGAGCAGAACCTCGCCGACTTCTTCAAGGGCAACAACATGAAGTATGAGGTGATCGCGTTCGGCAGCATCGACGAAGCGGTCAAGGCCTATGAATCCGGACGCTGCGACGTCTTCACCGACGACGCCTCCGGGCTCTATGCCAGCCGGCTGAAGCTTGCCAACCCCGCCGATCACATCGTGCTCCCGGAAATCATTTCCAAGGAGCCGCTGGGGCCGATGGTGCGTCACGGCGACGATCAATGGTTCGACATCGTGAAGTGGACGCTGTTTGCGATGATCAACGCCGAGGAACTCGGCATCACCCAGAAGAACGTCGATACGATGCTCAAATCCGACAAGCCGGAGATGAAGCGGGTGCTCGGCACCGACGGCAATCTGGGCGAACAGCTCGGCCTCACCAAGGATTGGGTGGTGCGGATCGTGAAGGCGGTCGGCAATTACGGCGAAAGCTTCGAGCGCAATGTCGGCACCGGCTCGCCGCTCGGTATCGCGCGCGGCGTCAACAATCTCTGGAACAAGGGCGGTATTCAGTACGCGCCGCCGATCCGCTGATCGATCCAGCCGACGGCTGCGACGATGAGTATCGCGCCCCGCAAACCACCGCTGCAGCTTGCCCTCAGGCTGAAGCGTGCGCTTGGCGGCAAGGCCGGCTGGAACGGGTTGGCCGCCCAGATTGCCTTCGCGGCGATCCTGGCCTGGATCGCCTATGAGATCGTGGCGAACGCGCGCACCAACCTGGAGACCCAGCACATCGCATCGGGCTTCGGCTTCCTCAATTACAATGCGGGCTTTGACGTCAATCAGAGCCTGATCGCCTACAACAATTCCGACACCTACTGGCGCGTGTTCTTCGTCGGCTTGTTGAACACGATCCTGGTCTCGGTGATCGGCATTGTCTTCGCCACGGTGATCGGCTTCATCGTGGCGCTGTGCCGGTTGTCGCCCAATTTGTTGCTGGCGCGGATCGGCGGAATCTATGTCGAGATCGTCAGGAATTTGCCGCTCCTGTTCCAGATTCTGTTCTGGTATCTCGCCGTGCTGGCGGCACTGCCGGCGCCGCGGCAGAGCATCTCGATCTTCAGTACATTCTTCCTCAACAATCGCGGCCTGATCGTGCCGCAGCCGGTCAGCGAGCCGGGGCTGTATCCGTTCCTGGCCGCGCTCGCGATCGGCATTGCCGCAGCGCTGGGCTTGCGACATGCCGCGCGGCGCGCCCTGTTCCGGCGCGGGCAGATGATCCGGATCTGGCCCTATGTGCTGGGTTGCCTCGTGGGTCTGCCGTTGATCTCGATGCTGATCTTCGGCTGGCCGCTCACGTTCGAACTGCCGCAACTGAAGGGATTCAACTTCGCCGGCGGCGCGCGGATCATCCCCGAATTCGTCGCGTTGACGGTCGCGTTGTCGACCTACACGGGGGCATTCATCGCCGAGATCGTCCGCGCCGGCGTCATGTCGGTGCACAAGGGACAGATGGAGGCCGGCGCATCGCTCGGCCTCAGCCGCGCTGCGACGCTGCGGCTGATCGTGGTCCCGCAGGCGATGCGCGTCATCGTGCCGCCGCTGACCAGCCAGTACCTCAATCTCACCAAGAATTCGTCGCTGGCGGTGGCCATCGGCTATCCGGATCTGGTCTCGGTGTTCGCCGGCACCGCGATCAGCCAGACCGGGCAGGCGATCGAGATCATCGCCATGACGATGGGCGTCTACTTGCTGCTCTCGCTGACGACCAGCGCGCTGATGAGCGCCTACGGCTGGCGCATCAACCGGAGCATGGCGGCATGACGGATATCTCCGCCTCGTTTGTCCGGCAGGACCTGGTAGCCGAGCGCGCGGCGCCGGCGAAGACCACCGGCTTCATCGGCTTCCTGCGAACGCGGCTGTTGAATTCGCCGGGCAATATTCTGCTCACGATCGTCGGGCTTTTGCTGGCTGGATACGTCGTGATCCCGGCGGTCAAATTCCTGCTGGTTGACGCGGTGTGGACCGGCAAGGATCGCACCGCGTGCCTGGCCGAACATGCCGGGCACCAGGTCGGCGCCTGCTGGCCCTATATTCAGGCCAAGCTGACGCAACTGATCTATGGCTTCTATCCGGAAGCCCAGCGCTGGCGCGTCAACCTGACCTATGGGCTCGGTGCCGCGCTGTTGCTACCGCTGCTGCTGCCGCGCCTGCCGGCGAAGGGCCTGAATTCGGGCCTGTTCTTCTTCGCGTTCCCGGTGGTGGCGTTCTTCCTGCTGCATGGCGGCGGCATCGCGGGCTTCGGCGTGAGCTGGACCACAGGCCTGTTGCAATTGTTTGAGCTAAGCATTGGCGGCGCCGGCGACCTGCTGGTCAATCTCAGCAAGAATTCGGCGATCGCGCCTCTGCTGTGGGTCCTCGGCAAGCTGCTCGTCCTGGTCGGGTGGCTGATCCATTGGCTGATCTTTCCACTGACCTGGCTGCGCGATCAGTTGCAGCTCTCGTCGCTGCCGGTCTGGGGCGATTTCCTCCTCACCGCTGTGATCGTCACCGGCGTGCTGTTTGTGCTCGGAGGCGGCATGCGGACCGGCCGCAGGGCGCTGGTCGGCAGCGTGCTGACGTTTGCCGGAATGGCGATCGTCATCAAGCTGATGGGGCTCGATCGCGGCGGTTTTCCGATCGTCGACACGCGGCTGTGGGGCGGCCTCCTGGTGACGCTGGTGATCGCGATCACCGGCATCGTCGCCTCGATGCCGATCGGGATCGCGCTCGCGCTCGGCCGCCGCTCGACCATTCCGCTGATCCGGATCTTCTCGATCGCCTTCATCGAGTTCTGGCGCGGCGTGCCGTTGATCACGGTGCTGTTCTTCGCGACCTACATGCTGCCGCTGTTCGTGCCGGGCAATTTCGCCGTCGATGGCCTGCTGCGCGCCCTGATCGGCGTGGCGATTTTTACCGGCGCCTACATGGCCGAGGTGATCAGGGGCGGGCTCGCTGCGGTGGCGCGCGGGCAGGCGGAGGCCGCGTCGGCGCTCGGCCTGTCCTGGTGGAAGACGACGTCGCTGATCGTGCTGCCGCAGGCGCTGCGCTATGTCATTCCCGGCATCGTCAACAGCTTCATCTCGCTGTTCAAGGATACCTCGCTGGTGTCGATCGTGGCGTTGTTCGACCTGTTGGGTTCGCTGCGGGCGTCGTTCTCCGACCCGAACTGGTCGACGCCGACCACGGCCTTTACCGGCTTCGCCTTTGCCGGAA
>CALRXG020000624.1:0-4081 GCA_943372075.1 Bordetella parapertussis
TTTGATATTTCGAGACCAGCACCGCATAGGCATAGGCGCCGGTAACGAGGAAGCCGACATGGCCGAGCGAGATCAGGCCGGTGTAGCCGGTCAGGATGTTGAGCCCGAGCGCGCCGGTCACCGTGATCAGGATGATCATCAGGAACGACAGCGCGTAGGAGTTCAGCAGGTAAGGTGCCGCGATCATCCCCAGCAGCAGCACAGCGGACCATAGCCACACCGGCGGGGAATCGGTCAGCGCAACCAGTTCGCCATAGGTCTGCTTGTAGTCACCGGTCCGCATCACACCCTCTCGATGTCGCGTTCGCCGAAGATGCCGAACGGGCGGATCATCAGCACCACGATGATCATGGCAAAGCCCGCGACCTCCTTCATGCCGGAGCCGAGATAGCCGCCGGCCAGGTTCTCGGTGATGCCGATCAGGAGGCCGCCGATGCCGGAACCCAGCACCGCGTCGAGGCCGCCCAGGATCGTCGCGGGGAACGCCTTCAGCCCGAGTTGGAACATGGCCGGCGACAGATCGTAGGACAGCGCGAAGAACACGCCGCCGATGCCGGCGATCACGGAGGACGCGGCCCAGGCCAGCGCATGGACCTTCGTCGCGCTGATTCCCATCAGGAGCGCGGTGCGGTCGTCGGCGGCGACCGCGCGCATCGCGACGCCGATCTTGCTGTAGCGGAAGAACGCCCAGATCGCCGCGAGCAACAGCAGCAGCGTCACGATCACGGCAATCTGGCCGGTTCGTACGCCGATGCCGCCGAGATGGACGATGCCACGGCCCATGCCGAGTTCGAGGCCGTGCGGGTAGGCGTCCCAGATGAAATTGATCGCCGAGCGCAGGATCACGGCGAGCCCGATCGTCACCATCACGGTCGCGAACACCGGCTCGCCCAGCATTGGCCGCATCACCAGCCGTTCGATGACGAGGCCAAGCACGACCGCCGCCAGGATGGCGCCGATCGCGACGACGAACACGTTGCCGCTGACCGTCGTCGATATCGTCCAGGCGATATAGGCGGTGATCATGGTCATCTCGCCCTGCGCGAAATTGACCAGGCCGGTCGATTTGTAGATCACCGCAAAGCCCATCGCGATCAGGCCGTAGATCGCCCCGATCGCAAGTCCCGAGATCAGGAGCTGGATGAGATATTGCATTCAGCCCTCCGCCTGGTAGATGATCGCGAGCTCGCGGGCGAACTTCTTCTCGATCATGGCTCGGCGTACCTTCTGCGTCGCGGTCAGCTCGCCGTCGTCGTGGTCGAGCTCCTTCTCCAGGATGGCGAAGCGGCGGATGTTCTCGACGCGGGCAAACCGCTTGTTGGTCTCAGCCACGATCCGCTCGACCAGCTCGTGCACTTCCGGCAGTTGCGACAGCGACTTGTAGTTGGTGTAGGCCAGCGCGCGGTCGCGCGCCCAGCGGCCGACATTGTCGTAATCGACCTGGATGATGGCGCCGAGATACTTCTTGGCCTCGCCGACCACGATCGCTTCCTTGATGAACTCGGAATCCTTCAGCGCGTTCTCGATCTCCGATGGCGCGATGTTCTTGCCGCCGGCGGTGATGATGATCGCCTTCTTGCGGTCGACCACGGCGATCTCGCCATTGTCGAGGATATCGATGATGTCGCCGGTGCGCAGCCAGCCGTCACTCTCCAGGGAAGCGGTCGAGGCCTTCTCGTCGAGGAAATAGCCTTTGAAGATGCCGGGGTTGCGCAGCAGGATCTCGCCGTCGGCATCGCACTTCCATTCCGTCTGCGGCAGGGGGATGCCGCAGCCGCCGATCCGGTGATGGCTCTCGGTCTGGATGAACGCGACGCCGCCGCTCTCGGTGAGGCCATAGCCTTGCGACACCGGGCGACCGATGATGTCGAAGAAGCGCAGCGTCTCCGGCGAGATCGAGGCGCCGGCGCAGAGCCGATGCCGGCTGGTGGCGAAGCCGAGGTGGCGCTGCAAATTGCGGAACATCAGCAGATAGAGCAGGCCGAACGCGGCGCGATCGAGCACGTTGGCCTTGCCGGCCTGCCGTCGGTCAGACAGCGTGCGGCCCCAGGCGAGGCAAGCCCTGGTAAAGCCCTGCCGCAGCCTGCCGCTCTCGCCGAGCCTAAACAGAAAGCCCTGCTGAAGCTTTTCATAGATGCGCGGCACGCCGACGAAGAAGGTCGGCGCGATCTCGCGGATGTTGATCGCGACCGTGTCGATCGATTCGGCAAAGGAAACGGTGCCGCCGAGCACGAGATGCGTCACCGTGCCGTAGCAACGCTCGGCGACGTGGCACAGCGGCAGATAGCTCACCGCCTCGAACGGCTTGTCGGCGATTCCGACGGTCTTGGCATAGGCATAGGCGGCGTAGACGAGGTTGCGGTGGGTCAGCATCGCGCCCTTGGGCGGCCCGGTCGTGCCCGACGTGTAGACCAGGATGCAGACATCGTCGGGCGCGCTTTGGCCGATCAGGCGATCGAGGGTGGCGTTTGCCTCCGGATTCTCCCGCGCATAGGTCCTGCCGCGCTCGCAGAGAACCTCGAACGACATCAGCTCCGACTGGCGATAGTGCCGCAGCCCCTTCATGTCGATGCAGACGATGGCCTCGAGATCGGGCAGGCCGCCATTGTTGGCCATTGCATCGAGCACCTTGTCGGTCTGCTCCTGGTCGCCGGTGACGACGATACGGGCGCCCGAATGCTTGACGATGTATTGCAGCTCGACCCAGGGATTGGTCGGATAGATGCCGACCGCAACCGCGCCGATCATCTGGGTGCCGAGATCGGCGTAGAACCATTCCGGCGTGTTCTCGCCGGCGATGGCGATGCGGTCGCCGGGCTTGATGCCGAGCGACAGCAGGCCGAGCGCGACGGCGCGTGCCGTTTCGTAATAGTGCCGCCAGGAATACGGATTCCAGATGCCGTAGTCCTTCTCGCGCAGCGCCCGCGCCTCGCCGTACATGGCGGCGCGCTGCCGCAGCAATTGCGGAATGGTGATGGCGGCGTCCTCGAGCGCCGCCTGCAACGCATCGGTGTCCGCCGCCGGCGCGCTGCGCGCAGCGCTGGCCTGCAACGGCGGATGAACAGTGCGATAACTGTCCACCGTCGACATCACGCGCCCACCTTCATCGCCTCGGCGCGCTGGCCGCCGAGATAGGCCGCCGCAACCGCAGGATCGCGCCTGATCTCGTCCGGCGTGCCTTCGGCGATCTTGCGGCCGAAATTCAGCACATGGATGCGATCGGAGATATCCATCACGATGCGCATCTCGTGCTCGATCATCACGACGGTGATGCCGAGCTCGTCGCGGATATCGAGCACGAAGCGGGCGATGTCCTCGGTCTCCTCCTGGTTCATGCCGGAGACCATCTCGTCGAGCAGAAGCAGCTTCGGTTCGCAGGCGAGCGCGCGGGCGAGCTCGACGCGCTTTTGCTGGCCATAAGACAGCGTGCCGACCACGGCATCCCTGATGTGTTCGATCTCGAGGAATTCGATGATGTGCTCGACGCGCTGCCTGGCCGCGATCTCTTCCTTGCGGGTACGCCCGAAGAACACCACGGCGTCGAGCACGGTCGAGCGCAGATGGGTGTGGCGGCCGGTCAGGATGTTCTCGACCACGGTGCCGTGCTTGAACAGCGCCAGATTCTGGAAGGTGCGGCCGATGCCGACGGCGGCGAACTTCCAGGGCGAAATGGTCGCAAGGTCGATGCCGTCGAAGCTGATGCGGCCGCCGCTCGGCCGCAGCACGCCCGAGATCATGTTGAACAGCGTGGTCTTGCCGGCGCCGTTGGGGCCGATCACGCTGCAGATATCGCCGGGGCTCACCTGCAGGCTGACATCGGCGACCGCGTGCAGGCCGCCGAAGCGTTTCGACAGGTTCTCGATCGCGAGCAGCGCGGTCACGACAGCCACCGCTTGCGGCGCTTGTAATGCTTGACGTCGCGCAGGCTCTTGCGGCCGGTGGAGGAGAGCCCGAGGTAGAATTCCTGGACGTCCTCGTTGGCCGTCAGCTTGCTCGCCGTGCCGTCGAGCACGACGCGGCCGGTCTCCAGGATGTAGCCGTAGTCGGCGATGTCGAGCGCGCGCTGCGCGTTCTGCTCGAC
>CALRXG020000625.1:0-4078 GCA_943372075.1 Bordetella parapertussis
AGCTGCTTCGCCTCTACCAGGCCTGGGCTGACGGCGGCGCCGGTCTCATCATCACCGGCAATGTCATGATTGATCGTTGCGCCATGACCGGGCCGGGCGGCGTCGTGCTGGAGGACGGCACCGAGCTCGAGGCATTTCGCAACTGGGCCCGAATCGGCCGCGCCAAGGGCGCGCAGATCTGGATGCAGCTCAATCATCCGGGCCGGCAGATGATGAAAAATCTCGGCCAGCAAACCCTGGCGCCGTGGGCGGTGCCGCTCGATCTCGGCAAGCATTCGAGCCTGTTTGCCATCCCCAAGGCGATGACTGAGCAAGACATCGACGATGTGATCGCGCTCTTCGTCAGTGCCGCGAGGCTAGCGGAGCGCGCCGGTTTCTCCGGCGTGCAGATCCATGCTGCGCATGGCTATCTGCTCAGCCAGTTCCTGTCGCCGTTGACCAACCGACGCACCGATCGCTGGGGCGGCTCGCTCGAGAACCGGGCACGTCTTCTTGTCGAGATCGTCAAGGCCGTGCGCGCGGCGGTGTCGCCCGGCTTCTCGGTCGCGGTCAAATTAAACTCGGCGGATTTCCAGCGTGGCGGCTTCGATGCCGCCGATGCCAAGTCCGTCGTCGAGATGCTCAATGAATTGTCGGTCGATCTGGTGGAACTGTCGGGCGGCAGTTACGAGGCACCGGCGATGCAGGGCGATGCGCGCGACGGCCGCACCCTGGCGCGCGAGGCCTATTTTCTCGACTTCGCGCGCGACATCGCAGGGGTCGCCCGCATGCCCGTCATGGTCACCGGCGGCATTCGCCGCATCGGCGTCGTGCAACAAGTGCTCGACAGCGGCGTTGCGATCGCCGGCATCGGCACAGCGCTTGCGATCAGGCCGGATTTGCCGAATGCCTGGCGCAATGGCGAGGACCCGCGGCCAGCGGTCGCGCCGATCCATTGGAAGAGCAAGGCGTTGGCCTCACTGGCTGCGATGGCCGTCGTGAAATTCCAGTTGCGGCGGTTGAGCCGGGGTCGCGCAGCGAAACCGAACGTTTCGCCCGTGAAAGCGTTAATTTTCGCCCAGCTGCGCACGGCGTCGCTTACCCGCAAATATCGGCGCTGGATCGCGTCGTTCGCCGCTGCGGCTGTGTCGCGCGACGGGTCGCCGCCGGCGGACGCGAACGCGCGGGCTGTCGGGATGCCTCGATAGCCGAACGCCGTGAAAGAAGACGGGCGGGTGCGCATCACACATCCGCCTTTGTTCTCGGCTGCAAAACGGGTACGAAGATGCGAATATCGCGCTTTCAAGCGAAGTCGATTCCGGTTCGCGGGAAAACGCGTCAAATAAAACAGTTTCGCACGTCCCACCCATTTCAAGGGCTCCCGATAATCCCATGAAGATCCGCAAAGCCGTATTTCCCGTCGCCGGTCTCGGCACCCGCGTGCTGCCCGCCACCAAGGCGATGCCGAAGGAGATGCTGACCATCGTCGACAAGCCGTTGATCCAGTATGTGGTCGACGAAGCGCGCGAAGCGGGTATCGAGCACTTCGTGTTCGTCACCGGCCGCAACAAGGGCGTCATCGAGGATCATTTCGACCGCATGTTCGAGCTCGACACCACGCTCGCGCAGCGCGGCAAGAAGACCGAGCAGGACATTCTGGCCCAGAACCAGCCTGAAGCCGGCGCGATGAGCTTCACCCGGCAACAGGCGCCGCTCGGTCTCGGCCACGCAGTGTGGTGCGCGCGCGACATCGTCGGCAATGAACCGTTCGCGGTGGTGCTGCCCGACGAGCTGGTGTTGAACACGCCGGGTTGCCTGAAGCAGATGGTCGATGCTGCCAACAAGCTTGGCGAAAAGTCGAATGTAATCGCGGTCGAGCCAGTGCCGGACGAACTCACTCATCAATACGGCATCTGCGGCGTCGGGAAGCGCACCGGCAACATCTTCGAGGTCGACGGCATGGTGGAGAAGCCGGCGAAGGGCACCGCGCCGTCCAACCTGTCGATCACCGGACGCTATATCCTGCAGCCGGAGATCTTCGATATCCTGGCCACCCAGGAGCGCGGCGCCGGCGGCGAGATCCAACTCACCGATGCGATGATCGGGCTCGCGAAGACCCAGAAGTTCTACGGCGTCGAGTTCGAGGGCGAACGCCACGATTGTGGCTCGAAGCCCGGCTTCCTCCGCGCCAACATCGCCTTCGGCCTCAAGCGCCCCGAGTTGCGCGACGGCCTGATCGCCGAGATGAAGCGCTATCTCGAGAAGTGAGCGGGGCGTCCGCCACCGCAGGGACGACACCGAACAAGTTGTTTGACAGGTCGACCAGAGCGCACTCGTGACGGCGCAGCAAAGAGAGCTGTGGCCTCACGCCACCAGCGCGATCTTCGGCATGGTCGCGGTCACCGACTGGTTGCGGCCGTTGGCCTTGGCGGCGTAGAGCGCCTTGTCGGCGGCCTCGATCAGGTCGGCCGCCTGCTGGCCGGCGATCGGGCGCATGCTGGCGACGCCGATGCTCACCGTCGTGATCAATTCGCCCTCGCACCATTGCGCGACCTTGCCGCGGATGGCTTCAGCCAGTTTGAAAGCCTCGAGCGCGGTCATGTTGGGCAGCAGCACGGCAAATTCCTCGCCGCCGAAACGCGCGGGACAGTCGCCGGCGCGACGCACCGAGTCCGAGATGCAGATCGCGATCCCGACCAGCACCTGGTCACCGGCCTGATGCCCGTAGGTGTCGTTGTAGGCCTTGAAGTGATCGGCATCGATCATCAGGAGCGCAATCGGCTGGCTGTGCCGGCTTGCGCGCCGCCACTCGCGATCGATCTCGCTGTCGAACTTGCGCCGGTTCTTCAGGCCGGTGAGGGCGTCGGTCGTCGCCAGTTCCTCGAGCTTGTCTTCGGCGTCGGCGCGGCGGACGATCTCGCGGGCAAGGACCATCGTTGCGCTGAGCACGAACAGGATCAGCACCGCCATGATTGCGCCGATCCGGATCGCCTCGGTGCGCCAGAGGTTGAAAACCGCTTCGAGCGGCTTGCCGACCACGACGTAGAGCGGGCCGGTGCCGCTGCGTCTGACATAGAGCCTTGGCGTGCTGTCGACCGGACCCTTGCCCGAGAAGGCGCCGCCCACCTTCAGGTTCTCGGCCTTCCAGTCCAGCTGCTCCGCAAGGTTCTTGCCGATCACGTCGAGATCGAACGGCGTTCGCATGATGATGGTGCGGTCGCCGCGCAACACGGTGATGGTATCGCCCGGCGCGAGGTTCAAGCGGCCGAACAGGTCGTGGAAATAGCTGAAGCGGATCGAGCCGACCACGACGCCGAGAAAGCGGCCGTCGTCGCCGGAGATGCGCCGGCTCAGCACGATGGCGTAGGAGCCGCGATGCAGCATCGGCCGGCTGACATAGAGCCCGGTGTCGGGATGGTCGCGATGCGCCGTGAAGTACTCCTCGTCGCCGCGATTCTCCGGTCGCGGATCGAGGCTTGCGGCGTCGATGGTCAGGTTGCCGGCCGCGTCGAACACCTGGATCGCGCCGAAATGCTGTGCGGTCGCGGCGTGATCGAACAGGATCAGTTGGCGCAGTTCCTTGCTGACATTGCGGATCTCCGGCATCTCGAGATTGCTGGCGACCGCGCGCAGCGACAGGTCGTAGAGCTCGACATTGCGGCTGATGTCGGCCTCGATGCCCGACGCGAGATTCTCCAGGGTCCGGCGAGCCAGTTCCTCCTCGCCGCGGCGCATGTCGAGCATCACGCCGGCGCAGACCGCGGAGAAGCCGAGGACGGTCGCAACCGACGCGGCGATCAGCAGCTTTGCTGATAGTCGCCAGCGCCGTTTTGCGTCGTTTCCCCGTCGAAGTGGCATTCTCAGCTCCAAAAAGCCGTCATGCATCGGGAAATCTTGTTGTCGCCTTAAATGGCGACAGCGGCCTCCGAATGGGTTAACGGGTGGTTGCCGAAATATTGAATCTTGTCATCGAGGACGTTGTGAACGACTACGACGCGCTGCGGGATTATCTGAAGAAGCAGCATCTGCCTGAGTTCGTGCTGACCTTCGACGAGATCGAGACGATCATCGACGCGGCGCTGCCGCGCGCCGCGCATCG
>CALRXG020000626.1:0-4060 GCA_943372075.1 Bordetella parapertussis
GCAAGGCGCAGGCCGCGTTCGTCTCGGCTGCCGGTCCGGCGATGCTCGACGCCCAGACCCGGCTCAACGCCATCCTCGGCTCGGCCGACGTCTCGGCCGACGGCGCCACCGAGGCGGCGCGCACCGTCGGCCAGATCAGCAACGTGCTTGCCGCCGGCAATCTGATGGCCGCCGACATGACCGCGGCGCTGTCGGCGAACTCCAGCGAGACGATCGACGCGATCGAGGCCGAGTTCAAGAAGGGCCGCGAGCGGATCAAATCCAACCTCGACGATCTGCCGAACAATCCGGCGATCGTCGCCGTGCGCGACACCGCGCAAAAGCTGCTGGTGCTCGGCGAAGGCAAGACCGGCGTGTTCAAGATCCGCCAGAAGGAGCTCGACTCGATCGACTACGGCCAGACCATCCTGGAGGAGACCCGCAAGCTCAATGTCGGGCTCGGCATCAGCGTGCAGCAGCTGGTCGACGCCGTGCAGAAGGAGACCGACGCGTCGACCTTCCAGGCGCGGCAGCAGATCTCGCTGGCGACCACGGTCATGATCGGCCTCGGCGCGCTGACGCTGGTCGGTTCGTTCCTGTTCGTCTGGCTCTATGTCGGACGCAACATCCTGCGCCGCATCCGCGGCCTGCAACGCTCGATGCAGCTGCTGTCCGACGGCGACCTCGACACCGAGATCCCGCAGAGCCGGCAGCGCGACGAGATCGCCGTGATGGCCGATTCGCTGCAGGTGTTCCGCGAGAGCATGATCGAGAGCCGCGAGCTGACCGCCAACCAGAACAAGGACCGCACCGCCAAGGCGGAGCGCGCCTCGCGGATGGAGACCCAGATCGTCTCGTTCGAATCCACCGTGCGCACCGCGCTGGGCAGCCTGCAGACCGCGGCGAACTCGATGCAGTCGACCGCGCAGAGCATGTCGGCGACCGCCGACCAGTCCAGCGCGCTGGTCAATGCGGTGGCCTCGGCCGCCGAGGAGACCTCGGTCAATGTGCAGACCGTGTCGGCCGGCACCGAGGAGCTGTCGTCGTCGATCCAGGAGATCGGCCGCCAGGTCGTCACCTCGGCGGAGATCGCCCGCAAGGCCGTCGAGGAAGCCAGCGCCACCGACAGCACCATGCAGGGGCTCGCCGATAACGCCGCGCGCATCAGCGTCGTGGTCGATCTGATCCAGACCATCGCCTCGCAGACCAACCTGCTCGCGCTCAACGCCACCATCGAGGCGGCGCGCGCCGGCGAAGCCGGCCGCGGCTTTGCCGTGGTCGCCTCCGAGGTCAAGAACCTGGCGAGCCAGACCGCGAAGGCGACCGAGGAGATCCGCCAGCAGATCGTCAGCATGCAGGAGGTGACGACCACGGCCGTGTCCGCGATCCGCAACATCTCGAGCACGATCAGCGAGATCAACGACGTCACCACCGCGATCGCGGCCGCCGTCGAGGAGCAGGGCGCGGCGACCCGCGAGATCGCCCGCAACATCCAGCACGCCGCCGGCGGCACCAGCGAGGTGTCGAGCAACATCGTCGGCGTCTCGACCGCCTCGGCCGAGGCCGGCGCCGCCGCCGGCGAGGTGCTGAGCGCCTCCGACGCGCTGCGCCGCGAGGCCGATGTGCTGCGTTCGGAAATCGACGGCTTCCTGTCGAACATCCGCGCCGCGTAGCAACGCTACTGTGCGCCCCGTAGCCCGGGTTGATCCGGGCTACGGAATTCCGGGGTTTCCAGTCTCATTCTCCGGACGGCTATCTGATTTTTCGGCTGGCGCGGCGGCCCGTGTGCCGCTAAGCCCGTAGCATGGACAAGAAGACCGACAGCCTGCCCTCCTCGGCGGAGGCATTGCGATACCCCTGGGAAAACCATCCCGGCCACGACCAGGTCGTGGAGGTGGCTCCCGGCGTGCTGTGGGCGCGGCTGAAGCTGCCGTTCCGCCTCAACCATGTGAACATCTATTTGCTCGCCGACGGCGACGGCTGGACCATGGTTGATTCCGGCTTCGGCAACGAGGAATCGATCGCGGCGTGGACCACGCTGTTCGAGGGACCGCTGAAGCACGTCAAGGTCACCAGGCTGATCGTGACGCATTCGCACCCCGACCATGTCGGTCTCGCCGGCTGGGTCACCGAGCGCTTCGACTGCCCGCTGTTCATGTCGCAGGTCGAATACCTGCAATCGGTCTATCACCAGAACCGCGGCACCGAGGAACGGCGCAACGCGCAGCGGCTGTTCTTCCGCCGCCACGGCATGGACGAGGATCTCACCGAGAAGCTGCTCGGCCGCGGCCAGGACTATCTGAAGCGGGTGTCGGTGCTGCCGCCGTCCTATCACCGCCTGACTCATGGCGACGAGGTCGTGATCGGCACGCGGCGCTTCAAGGTGATCACCGGCGGCGGGCATGCGCTCGACCAGGTGATGCTGTATTGCGCCGCCGACAAGCTGTTCCTGTCCGCCGACCAGGTGCTGAGCAAGATCTCGCCCAATGTCAGCGTCTGGGCGGTCGAGCCGGAGCAGAACTCGCTCGGCGAGTACCTGGCCTCGCTGGCGAGCCTGACCACCACGCTGCCCTATGACGTGATGGTGCTGCCCGGCCACGGCGTGCCGTTCTACGGGCTGAAGACCCGGATCAAGCAGCTCGCCGATCACCATGAGGAGCGCTGCCGGCTGATCGCCGAGGCCTGCCGCGAGGTGCCGCAGACCTCCAAGGAGCTGGTGCCGGTGGTGTTCCACAAGCACGTGCTGGACGAGCACCAGATGGGCTTCGCCGCCGGCGAGCTGGTCGCCCATGTCAATTACATGCTGGTCGAAGGCCGCCTGACGGCCCGGATGCACGACGACGGCATGCTGCGCTTCAGGACCACCTGAGTCCGGCCGGGCGGCGCACCGTCCGGCGATTTGAGCGAAATCAAACCCAAAAACCCCCGATAGGGCAATTTGCCCAGCTGCGACGCATGCCCAGATGTGGGCCAATGCATAGACATTAGAGCTGGAAAAGCTCTAAGAAGAAGCAGCTATTCCGGTCAGGTTCCGCTTTCTGGGTTTGCCGATGGATTACAGCCAGTTTTTCAACACCGCCCTCGACCGCCTGCATGACGAGCGGCGCTACCGGGTGTTCGCCGACCTCGAGCGGATCGCGGGACGTTTCCCGCACGCGACCTGGCACACGCCGAAGGGCAGCCGCAACGTCGTGATCTGGTGCTCCAACGATTATCTCGGCATGGGCCAGCACCCCAAGGTGGTCGGCGCCATGGTCGAGACCGCGACCCGGGTCGGCACCGGCGCCGGCGGCACCCGCAACATCGCCGGCACCCATCATCCGCTGGTGCAGCTCGAGGCCGAACTCGCCGACCTGCACGGCAAGGAAGCCTCGCTGCTGTTCACCTCGGGCTATGTCTCGAACCAGACCGGTATCTCGACGCTCGCCAAGCTGATCCCGAACTGCCTGATCCTGTCGGATGCGCTGAACCACAATTCGATGATCGAGGGCGTGCGCCAGGCCGGCTGCGAGCGGCAGATCTTCCGCCACAACGACACAGCGCATCTCGAACAGCTGCTGATCGCCGCCGGCCCCGACCGGCCGAAGCTGATCGTCTGCGAGAGCCTGTATTCGATGGACGGCGACGTCGCGCCGCTCGGCAAGATCTGCGATCTCGCGGAAAAATACGGCGCCATGACCTATGTCGACGAGGTGCATGCGGTCGGCATGTACGGTCCGCGCGGCGGCGGCATTGCCGAGCGCGACGGCGTGATGCACCGCATCGACGTGCTCGAGGGCACGCTGGCGAAAGCGTTCGGCTGCCTCGGCGGCTACATCGCCGGCCGCGCCGAGATCATCGACGCGGTGCGCTCCTACGCGCCGGGCTTCATCTTCACGACCGCGCTGCCGCCGGCGATCTGCTCGGCCGCGACCGCCGCGATCCGGCACCTGAAGACCTCGAACTGGGAGCGTGAGCGCCACCAGGACCGCGCCGCCCGCACCAAGGCGATCCTGACCGCCGCCGGCCTGCCTGTGATGTCGAGCGACACCCATATCGTGCCGCTGTTCGTCGGCGACCCCGAGAAGTGCAAGCGCGCCTC
>CALRXG020000627.1:0-4059 GCA_943372075.1 Bordetella parapertussis
AAGGTCAGCCCGTCGTCGCCGTCATCGTCGTCGTCGCCGGCACGCACCGGGCCGGCCGTCATGACAAGGCCGATCCCGGCCGCGACGAAAGCCAGACGCAGGCCGCGCATCAGCGGCAGCCGGGACGTCTCGATCAGGTAACCGCGGACTTTGGTGTTGCGCATCGCGCCATTCCCATCTCAAAATTCGCCAAAGCGATCACCGGCTTAAGCACAGTTTCGCTCGATGCAGGTTGACTGCCGACCGGCTCGTATCGGCCGGGATCAGGGCGCTTTTACGGCGGGGGTCCCCAACACGGAATCATACAGCAGGGCCGCCACCCCAGCAACGATCGCCACATCGGCGAGGTTGAAAATGTACCAATTATAGGTTTTTCCGGCGATCTCGACGTGAAACAGGGCGAAATCGACCACCGCGCCATAGGCGAAACGGTCGATCCCGTTGCCGATGGCGCCGCCGATGATCAAGCCGAGCGAAAGTGTCGCAAGCCAGGTCCGCGACCGCGCCATCCAGATCGCCAGCGCGATCACGGCCGCGGCCTTGATCGCCATCAGCAGGATCTGGGCCGACGGGGTCTCGCTCTGGAACCAGCCGAAGCTGATACCGGGATTCCAGGCCAGCACCAGGTCGAAGAACGGCGTCACCGTCACCGGGGCATGGCGCGCGATGTCGAGGACATGGAGCAGCCAGAGCTTGGAGGCCTGGTCGGCGATCAGGGTGATGACCGCCGCCAGCGCGCCGGCGCGAACGGGTGAGCTCAAGCCGTGACCCCCAGCGCCTTCCATTCGCGCAGCGCCTGCGCGTCGCGCGGCGAGACGTCGGGATACTCAGGGTCCTCGCCGACCGTGGGGAGGATCTTCCACGAGCGCGCGCATTTGGTGCCGACCGCCTTCTCGACCACGACGGCAACGCCGGGCACCGCATCGAGGCGGAACGCTGTGGCCGGCGCCTCGCCCTCGCGCACCTCATAGTTCGAGGTGATGCAGACCTCGGCGAGATCGATGTCGAACAGCGTGGCCAGCATCGCCCTGTCGGCGACGTAGATCACCGGCGAGGCTTCCAGCGATGAGCCGATCCGCTTGGCGGCGCGCTCGAGCTCGAGCGCACCGGTGACCACGCGGCGGACGTTGCGGATCGTCTCCCATTTCGCCGCCAGCGCATCGTTGCGGAACTGCTCCAGACCTTCCGGGAACAGCGTGAGATGCACCGAGGGCTCGGCATTCGGCCGGTACATCCGCCAGGCTTCGTCGGTCGTGAAGCTCAGGATCGGCGCCAGCCATTTCAGGATCGCGTCGCACAGCAGGTCGATCGTAGTCAGCGCCGCCTTGCGAGCCACCGAGGACGGTGGATCGCAATACAGCGTGTCCTTGCGGATGTCGAAGTAGAACGCCGACAGCTCGGAGTTCATGAAAGCCGCGAGCGTTGCGACGACGGTCTTGTAGTCGAATGCGGCATAGGCGTTGCGGATGGTCTCGGCGTGGCCGGCCAGCTCGTGCAGCATCAGCCGTTCGAGCTCGGGCATCTCGGCAAAAGCGACCTTTTCGGTCGGCTTGAAATGATGCAGCGTACCGAGCATCCAGCGGATCGAGTTGCGCAGCTTGCGATAGGTCTCGATGGTGTTCTTCAGGATCTCCGGACCGATGCGCTGGTCGTCGGCATAGTCGGTGGCACAGACCCAGAGGCGCAGGATGTCTGCACCGGAATCCTTGATCACCTTCTGCGGCTCGACCGTGTTGCCGAGCGACTTCGACATCTTGCGGCCGTTCTCGTCGAGCGTGAAGCCGTGGGTGAGCACGATGTCATAGGGCGCACGGCCGCGGGTGCCGGCGCTTTCCAGCAGCGACGAGTGGAACCAGCCGCGATGCTGGTCCGAGCCTTCCAGATACATCACGGTGTCGTCGCCGCCGTCGATTTTGCGGACGATGTTGCCGAGCTGCGGGAAGTTCTGGCGGTCTTCGAGCACGAAGGCGTGCGTGGAGCCGGAATCGAACCAGACGTCGCAGATGTCGTCGACCTTCTTCCAGTTCTCCGAGGCGCGGGTGCCGAGGAAGCGCTCGCGGGCGCCCTCCATGTACCAGGCGTCGGCGCCTTCCTCCATGAAGGCTTCGGCGATGCGCTGGTTGACGGCCTCGTCCTGCAGGATCTCGGCCGAGCCGTCAGCGTTCTCGCGCACGAACACGGCGATCGGCACGCCCCAGGCACGCTGTCGCGAGATCACCCAGTCCGGACGGTTGGCGATCATGCCGTTGATGCGGTTCTCGCCGGCCGGCGGCACCCATTGCGTGACCGAGATCGCATGCAGGGCGCGGGCGCGCAGCGTGTCGCCCTTCTTCGCGTGGCCGTTCTCCGCCATAGCCCCGGGCTTGCCCGGGGCGTCCAGGATGTCCTTGTCCATCGCGATGAACCATTGCGGCGTGTTGCGGAAGATCACCGGCTTCTTGGAGCGCCAGGAATGCGGGTACTGGTGCTTGAGCCGGCCGCGTGCGAGCAGCTTGCCGGCCTCGATCAGCGCCTTGATCACCGCCTCGTTGGCATCGCCCTTCTCGCCCTTGTCGTTGAGCACGCGCTTTCCGGTGAAGCCCGGCGCCTGCGCGGTGTACGCGCCGTTCTCATCGACCGTGTAGGGGATCGCGGTCGGGATGCCGCGCGCATCGAGCTCGCGGGTGTTGGCGGTCCAGACGTCGAAGTCCTCGCGGCCATGGCTCGGCGCGGTGTGCACGAAGCCGGTGCCGGTGTCGTCGGTGACATGCTCGCCGGCCAGCAGCGGCACGGTGAATTCGTAGCCGCCGCCAAAGCCCTTCAACGGATGCGCGCACTCCACGGCGTCCAGCGTGTCGCCGGGGATGTCGCGGACCTTCTCATAGGAGGTGACGCGCGCCTGCTTGAACACCTCGGCGGCGAGCGCGTCGGCCAGGATCAGGAGGTCGCCGGTCTTCGCCCAATTGTCCGCCGGCGCGTCGGTCACCTTGTAGAGGCCGTAGGCGATCTTCGGCGAGAACGAGATCGCGCGATTGCCGGGCAGCGTCCATGGCGTGGTGGTCCAGATCACGACCGAGGCATTGGCGAGCGCGCCATGCGCCGGCGAGGTGACCGGGAATTTCACCCACACCATGTCGGAGGTATAATCCTCGTATTCGACCTCGGCTTCGGCGAGCGCGGTCTTCTCGACCACGCTCCACATCACGGGCTTGGAGCCGCGATACAGCGTGCCGTTGGCGGCGAACTTCATCAGCTCGCGGGCGATCTGCGCCTCGGCTGGATAGCTCATGGTCTGATAGGGATGATCCCAGTCGCCGATGATGCCGAGCCGCTTGAACTCCTCGCGCTGCACGTTGATCCAGTGCGTCGCATAGGCGCGGCATTCCCGGCGGAACGCGACCATCGCGGCCGAGTCGCGGAAATCGGGCTTCTGCTTGCCCTTGGAGCGGTAGTTCTCCTCCTCGATCTTCCATTCGATCGGCAGGCCGTGGCAGTCCCAGCCCGGCACGTAGTTGGAGTCGAAGCCGAGCATCTGCTGGCTCTTGGTCACGACGTCCTTGAGGATCTTGTTCAGCGCGTGCCCGATGTGGATGTGGCCGTTGGCATAGGGCGGCCCGTCGTGCAGCACGAATTTGGCGCGGCCCTCGGCCTCCCGGCGCAGTCTGTCGTAGAGGCCGATCTCGTTCCAGTGTTTCAGGATCTCCGGCTCGAGCTTCGGCAGGCCGGCGCGCATCGGGAAATCCGTCTGCGGCAGGTAAAGGGTCTTGGAATAGTCCCTGGTGTCGGTCT
Source organism: Bordetella parapertussis (assembly GCA_943372075.1). Taxonomy (GTDB): domain Bacteria; phylum Pseudomonadota; class Alphaproteobacteria; order Rhizobiales; family Xanthobacteraceae; genus Bradyrhizobium. The sequence continues at coordinate 3,769 of CALRXG020000627.1, forward strand.
TTGGGGCGTCGGTCTTTTGCGGCTTGTCGGACATGAAGGCTCTGATCTGGCAGGTGAGGGCGCGGAAACGCGATCAATCGGGGGTGAAACGACGAAATCCCGGTCTTGCGCCGAGCCCTCAGGCTCAGGCGGAAGCCGGGCCGCTAATCCGTATGATGCGCCGCGAAAACATCGGGTTTCCATAGCAGCCGGACGGAGAATTCGCAAAGCCTCCGGGTGGCCGGCCGGGCTGTTCCGCGGGAGCGCCCCTGGGCGGCGGCGGAGGTGCCACCTCTCCCTTGGGGAGAGGTC
>CALRXG020000628.1:0-4040 GCA_943372075.1 Bordetella parapertussis
GCGACATCGACCACCCGCGCGCCGCGCGCGAGGCGTTCGAGCGCGAACAGCAGGCGAGCCTGCTGACGCCACTCGCCGAACGTCATGCCGGTTTCCTTCGGAAACAGGCGATGGATGGTCTTCGACGTCAGCTTCAGCCGGCGTGCCCACTGCTCGGCAGTGGAAACATCGTCCGGGTGGCTCACCAGCGCCTCGCAGATCCGCGCGAGCCGCTCGTCGCGCGGCATCGGCAGATGCAGCGGCAGCACATCGACCTCGCGCAGCTGGTCGAGCAGCACCAGCATCAGGCGCTCCTCGCCGGTCGCGGGCGCATAGTCGAGCGGAACGCGCATCGCGGCGACGAACAATTCGCGCAGCAGCGGCGAGACCGTGAACACGCAACTGCTCTGCGGCAGATTCGGCGCTGTGCCGGCGTCGACGAACACGGTGCGGATCTTGACCGCGCCACACATGCGGACCTCGTGCTCGAGCCCAGCCACCAGCCACACCGCGCGATTGGGTGGCACCACCCAGGTGCCCTGGGCGCAGCGCACGATCATGACGCCTTCGATGGCGTAGAGCAGCTGGCCGCGCGGATGCGCGTGCGGGCCAGTCGAGGCGCCGCTCGGATAGTCGATCTCCATCGCCGCCATCGGCCGTGCCGTGGCGTGATAGTCGAGGTGCCGTGTGATCAGCTCGTCGAACACGTCTTGATCCAGAATGTCCCAATCTCGCTAGGTTGGGTCATTCTAGCGTGAGACGGACCATCGTGCGACAGCTAGTTGCTGGCGGGTCTTCCTCCAACCCCGCTATCAGGTCATGTTCAAGCAGAAAGCCGCACTTCTCTATCCCTTCGTCGCCACCGTGCTGTGGGCCGGCAACGTCATCGTGTCCCGTCTGTCGGCGCACACCATCGGTCCGCAGGCGATCACCTTCTATCGCTTGCTGGTCGCGGTCTTCATGATGTCTCCGTTCGTCGCGCGCGCGGCCTGGCGCAACCGCCTCGCGATCTGGCCGCATCTCGGTCCGCTCGCGATCCTCGGCTTTCTCGCGATGTGCCTGTTCCAGAGCCTGTCGTATCTGGCGGCCGAGACCACGACCGCGACCAACATGGCGGTGTTCACCGCGCTGACGCCGTTGTTGACCGTCGCGCTCAGTGCCGCGTTGCTCGGCGAGCAGCCGACGTTCGGCATGATCTGCGGCGCGCCACTGTCGTTTGCCGGCCTGGTCTATCTCGTCAGTGGCGGTGATTTGTCGTCACTGCTGCGCAACGGGGTGCATGCCGGTGACGCATTGATGCTGCTGGCCGCGATCGTCTACGCGCTGTACGGCGTATTGCTGAAGCGGTGGAATCTGCCGATCACCGGATGGCAGTCGACCTACATGCAGGCGCTGTGCGCGCTGGCCGTGATGTTTCCCGCCTTCCTGGCCACGCCGGCGCCGCTGCGCCAGGTCAACGCTGCGACACTGCCGCTGATCGCCTATGCCGGCGCGCTGGCCTCGGTCGTGCTGCCGTTCCTCTGGATCCGCGGCGTCGCGCAACTCGGCCCGAACCGTTGCGCGATCTTTATGAACCTGCTGCCGGTGCTGACCGCCGCCGCCGCGATCGTGATGTTGGGAGAACCGGTCAGGCCATTCCACGTTATCGGCGGCGGTCTTGCGCTGCTCGGTGTCGCCTGCGGGCAGGCCTTTCCGCGGCCGCTGATGAGAGCGCAGCGCGCCTGAACGCGAGTATTGCGTGCCCGATCGTGAGACTGCCGCAATTGGCGGCCCTCGCGATCGACGCCACAACATCGCGTCATTGGCCGGGCGCCGCTGCCAACGCGGCGGCCGATCAGTGATCGATCCGATAGAGCTTCGCAAAGTCGCCATCGTAGAGCGACGACAGCTTCGCTATGTGCTCAGGTCTGGGCGTTGGATCAATCAGCAGCACGTAGTCGAAATCGGCGCGCCACCGGGCGAGGTACGGCGCGAACTGCAGCGTCTCCTCGGAATATCGTTCGCTGGCCAGCGTGCTCCAGTCCAGCGGCTCCCCCAACGGGGTCGAAATCCGGCGGAATGGCGGCAACACGGTCACCGGCTGTTGCGAAGGATCGGCGAACAATGTCGGCCAAAACGCCGAGCGTTCGATCGCGAGCAACGCGGGGAGGTGTCCGGTTAATCGGTAGATACCGAAAAGGGCCCTGCGCTCGGGATCGGCCTGTGTCACCTCTCCCTGATATCCCGTTGCAACCAGCACACGCGCGCCGGGTTCGACATTGGCGATCGCAGCCCGCAGATCGGCGACATCCTTGCGGTGATCGATCCACGTTGCCCCGACATAGGCGGAGCGGACGCAAATCAGGGCCGCCAGAGTGAATGTGACGAACATTGCCTCGCGCTGTGCGATCCGCGGTTGAATGCCCGCGAACAACAGCAGGGCGAACATCAGCGCGACGCGCAGATCGATGAAGGAGCCGCCCTTCAGCCGCAACGGCGCGGCGACGTAGACGATCGCCAGCACCGCCAGCACGAGCGGCAGTCCCGGGGCAAACGCGATCCGGCGGCGCATCGCGATCAGTGCAACGGCAACCGCGACCGTGGTCACGAGTGTCAGAGCGATGCTCGTCGTCATGAACGGACTCACGAGCCTCATGACTTTGGAAATGGCCCGCCATGCACCGAACGTCGTGGCCTTGTCGCCGAACGGGCTCATGCCGTACAGCACCACGACGGGTCCGAGAGCGACCAGCATCGGGACGGCGGCCTTCAGGAGGGCGCGCGGCGTGAGTGTACCCGACTCGTGCCTGCTCCAGAGCTCGGCCACTTCGTCTGCTGCAATCAGCAGGAAGAGCAACGCGAGCCCGAAGATATGGCTGAAGAAGGTCACGATCGCCGCCACCGCGCCGGCGAGCGCCTTCCAGCCAGAACGATCTTCGCGACGAAGCGCGATCCAGGCGGCTGCGCCTGCCAGCGCCAGGCCAAGCGACAGCAGGTAGTTCATGAAGCCCAGGAAGAAGCACGCGTTGTAGGCGACCAGTCCCGACGCCAGCGGCCAGTAGGAACGCGAACCGAACACGGTTCGATGGTAGATGATGGCTCCGGCCACGGGAGACATCAGGGACACGGCCAGCAGCACCCGACCACCGGTGTGCGCATCGGTCATGCGCAGCAGTGCAGCGCCGATGAGGTCGACGCCGAGATTGGGCAGGACCGTCCAGTGCGGCGCATACATTTTCGAGAGGACGGCATCGTCGGGATGCGCCAGGATAAAGAACCGCGCGAGGTGGTTCGGATAGTCCAGGACCGGTGGAACATCGACAACGAAGAATGGCACGAGCAGCACGATGGCAAGCGCCAGGGCTGTCGCCAGCCACATCCGGGCAGCCGCGCTCACCAGTTGAGTTGGGGTGTTAGACGCCGGTACGACCGGCGCGTAAATCGGGAGGGACATTCCAACTTCCCGACAGCCCGCGGTAAGGAGCTGCGGTCCTTGACAATGCTGCAGCGAGGCTAGAAAGGGCAGACTGCCTGCGGCTCGCGATGATGGAGCAACATGCGGGGCGCGCGTCGGAAGAAATTCGAAGCCGCAATCGTCATTCGTGCTTCAACAGGTCGGCGATTCAGCGGGCCGACAATGGAGCAGCACCGGGACGGACACAGGAAACCGCCCGGTGCCTGGCCATGGTTGCGCTGAGAACGCTGTCCATAGCTTCCGATTATTTCAGTGAGCTGCTCACCGAGTTGAAGGTCGTGCTCAGCGCCGTTCCGACGCCCTTCACTGCAGCGATGATGGCGATAGCAATGCCGGTGGCGATCAGGCCGTATTCAATGGCCGTGGCTCCGGACTCGTCCTTGAGGAACGAAATGCAAACTGCTTTCATTGTTCTACCTTTCGACTACTGAACAAGCGGGATATCCGCGCATCCCGTTTCCGACATGGACTGACAAACCCTACGGTTGTGTAAACCGCAGGTAGCTATTTTTTGGGGAACCCGGATCTCAATTTTCGTTAAGTTTGATTGCGCGGTGCTAAGGCACCATGGTTCCGCTGCAGGCAGCTTGCGGCCCACGGCAGGATT
>CALRXG020000629.1:0-4013 GCA_943372075.1 Bordetella parapertussis
AGGCAATGCTGTTGTTCGCCGATTACGTCTGCGACTTTGATATGGTTCATTGGGTTCAAATATCCGCGGTCTTCTCAACAAGGATGCGGCGGTATGCATTGCGTCGACGACGAGTTCGAAGCGAAGCTCTGTTGGTCGACAACCCCAGAGCCTGGAAGGCGAGTGGCGCATTCGGCAAGCCGCGGAGAAGGCCAGCTCGGCAGGTCATTCGGCGCCGAACTTTTCAGGCGGCCGGATTGGCGGCGTTTATCCGCAAGGTGCGGCGCGTCCCGGTCGGGCGCGCCAAAGGTCAGCATCGAGTTGTGATCAAGTCGCGATTAGTGCACTTCAAGGCGGGTAGCGCCGCGTCACCCGCGCTCGGTGCAGAGCGACGCCGTCACGCGAGAGCCATCGGGCGACCTCTATGACGCTGCACCCGACCGCTCCGCCGGGTAAGGCATCGCCGAACGACGCGACGGTGACCGGTACCAGTTTCGGTTCATGGCGCTTGGGCGCGGAGCTCTCTGATCCGGAGTCAACGATCCGAAGTCAATTCATCTACGCGCTATGCGGTCGACATTGACGCCGTGAGCCCTTGATCCTCCATTGCGTGGAGGGCAGCCTTTACCCGTTGGATGGAAGTCTCGAGCTCCTGGAGCAAGCTTTTCAGTTCGCGTGGGCTGGCCTCCTCCATGCGGAGGTTGTCGACGTGCAGGGCTTCTTCAATCAATTGCACCAAGGAGACTGTTTCAGAACTGCAACCGAGCGCGCCATAATCGTTTGGCAATTCAGACTCTGTGACCACTTTTCCATCGGTCGTTATTCGAACTGAAGTCTTCAGTCTAACGGATTGGGCGATCGTTGAAGCCGGGATCTCGATCGTCGCCAAGGGCACGCCTGTTTGTTTGCATCGGTATCCGAACTGGAACGCAGCACTCGCGCGGCCGAGACGTTGGTGTCCGAGGAACTCAACGAAAGGTTCAAGATCAGCCAGCATGAGTGACGATGGTTCGCCGATAAGCGCACCAGGAACGCCTTCGTTGGATTCCGACACCTGAGTTTCCCTTGAATGCAGGTCTTTGCTGACAGGACGGATAACCGTCACCTTGCGTTACCGCTTTCTTGCGAGGCTTCGAAGAGCCGGGCTGGCTTCTTCGAGCTTCCAGGCCCGCCACGGCTCGCGTTCGCTCTCCACATCGGTCGCGCAATCGATCGTCATCGTCAACTAATAGTAGCACTATTGTCCGTGGTTTAATAGGCCTATGAATGGTCGCTTGCGTGCATGAAAGCGCAAGCTTTGGTGGCCAGAAATATTCGGCGACTGCGCGTTGGCCATGGACTCTCGCAGGAGGCCCTTGCCGTCGATGCGGGGATCGACAGAACCTATGTCAGTCGTCTCGAGCGGGGGCTCGAAAACCCATCGGTGGCAGTTCTTGAGAAGCTGGCGATTGCGCTGAAAGCGTCTATCCCCGATCTCTTCGTTGTCCCTGCGAAGGGAGATCTGCCGCCGCGTCCGCTTAGGGCAGGGCGGCGTCCGAGGGGCTGATCTCCCTTTAAAGGGGCGGGCGACGCACGTGTTCGATCGACACGGTTGCCTAGCCAGGTCGCGCGGCGGCAAGGTCGCGGGATCTTCAGGTCCGCCGCCAGCGTAAGGAAATCTTGACCCTGCAGAGCGTTTGGATGCCAACCGGTTCGGCGGAGGCCCTGCTGCAACGGATGACTGCCTTTAAGCTGCCCTCGCGGCTATAAGCGGCAAGGAGACGGCGCGCACGGTCGCGAGCCGTCCCCGCCCGCTTAAGCTCGATGAGTTCGGCCTCGAATTTAGCAGGTACAAGCACGGTCCGCGCCGGACGGACAGAGGGTTCGCACGAGGGTCCCCACATCGGAAAAAATCTTCCTTCAGAATCTGTGGGGAGACGTGTGGAGGCCGGACGGCGGGCGTGGATGCCTGCGCGCGAGGCCCGCAGCAGCCTTAGCGACGAGAAGAGGAAGTGAGCGCTTGCGCTCTCCCATTCGCCTTCGCGGGCCGGACGTTACCCGAAGAGCGGAGACCCGGGAGACTTCGGGGCTCCGGTTGCCGCCGTGCGGCGAGTAGCACGCGCTCACCAGAGCGGAAGCGTGAGGCCGCCCTCCGGAGAGAGCTCATGAGAATTGTGCGCCTGGTCGATGTCGTCCTGGGTTCGCGGTCGCTTAAAAATCCCTTCTCTTTAAGAAGTTTCGGCCATGGTGTAACCGGGATTGACCGCAGGGGATGTTGTCTTAGGCACCATGATGCGGTTGTCCGGGCTACGAAGATCAAGGTCGATCAACTGCGAAAGCTGTCCGCCATGGAGAAGGCGAAGGATTTCAGCGATCACCAGCGTCGCTGCCGTCGCGCCGACAAACGGTGCGCCGACGGCTTTGCCGGCGAGCAGCGTGACGCCGCATTGATCAAGGCGGCCTTCCTCGAGCAACTTCTCGTAAGCCGGTTGGGTGGTGAGCGCTTCGTCCTCCTCGTCGCGCGCGCCCCAGATCTCGGCCGCCGTCCGATTGCCGGGCAGCGTGTGCAAGCGGATGGTCTGGAAGTTGCGGTGATTGCGGCCGAGCCCGGCCTCGATGACGAGGGGGAAGCCGGCACCGTCGAGCGCCAACCGGCCCATGGCGTTGTCGAGACCGCAAAGAGCAATGGCGGGGTCGGTCTCGGCGCGTTTGAAGTTCGTGTCAAAGAACCGCTCTACGATCGCGGTTAAAAAGCCGCGGCTCTCCGCCCACTCGGCCATGGCGCGCGTCTTCTTGGTGCCGATCATCGATGAATCCGACAGGACCGAGGTGCTCTCGGTCGACGCCGTGATCGTATCGATGTCTTGAAGCACCAACGAGACCTCCTTTGGGCTGGCGTAAGGCAGTAGCATCAGCGCCCAAAGAAAGGCCTGGCCGAGATGGCCGAGCCCGATCAGCCAGAGGTTCGATGGCAGAAACTGAAGGGGAGGCGCTCCTTCCTCATAGGACAGCCAGTCGGCGGCGTCAGGCCGCCAGAGCGACAGCCCGACCGGCCTGCGCCCGGCGATCGGGGTTTGCCCCTGCACATAGAAGAAGGCCTCGCTGACCGCGAGCGCGGCCGCGAGCATCGGCGCCAGCGCCATGACCGAGGTGCTGGGTTGGAAGGTGCTTGCGTGCGCGGGAAGCACGCCGCCTCGCCAATCGGAGAACACGGCTCGGACGGAAAAGCCAGTTCCGCGCACGCGCGGCGCACCGCCGATGTGGATGATAGGCACACCGGCCGGAGAAGTATCCAGCACCTCGGCGCCGAGGCGCAGCGCGGCATCCGACAAGGTTTGTCCAAGCGGAAGCGGTGTGCCGAGCGCCGCCTCCATCGCGCCGGTGACGGTGACGCCGCCGAGAAAGACGCGCTTGGCGAGCGCGATGCCGGTGAGCAGCGCCGCCTGATGGTGCGGGTCGCCGGCCTCGGCGGCGTCGATGTTGAAATGCGTGCGGTATCCGCGGAACATCGCCTCGGCTTCGGGCACGCTCGATGCGGCGCCGCTGTCGATCGCTTGCTTGACGAGCCGGTGCAGGCTCTCCGATGGGTCAGGCATGGTCATGGTTGAGCCCTCTTTAAAGACCGATGTGAAAGAAGCGCGTGTGTTTGGCGGCGGGAATCGTTTCCCACCGCGCCGCACCGAGGTACCGATAAATCCCGACTTCACGCCGCCGTACCGGCCAGCTCGCGAAGTTCGGAATGATCAGCGCGATGTGTCCGGCGCGTGCGATGATGGGATTGGCCTGGTCGCTGGAACTTTGACCGGACCCGCCCGGGTGGGTGTGCACATCAGCGACGACCATCAGTCCCTCGGCCGAGCAGAAGTCCCAGAGCTTGCCAAAATGGCTGCCGTCGAGACGGACGATGCCGGTGTCGAACGCGTGCGGGTCGATGTCGTCATAGAGGGCGAAGCCGGTGATGCGCCGCCGATCACCTTCCTCTTTGCCCAAGAGGAAGGCGCCGCTTTCCCGGACAAAGCCGCCGCGCTGACGCAACGCCATTATCAGCTTCACCC
>CALRXG020000630.1:0-4011 GCA_943372075.1 Bordetella parapertussis
GCATTGCTCCGGCCCTTTTTATGTAGGGGCCATTTTCAAACCAGAGGAGAGACCGATGCGGGTTATCTTGACGTCGTTTCACACGCTGCCGGACGGTGGTCCGGCATTGCAGCCGGGCGATCACCACGAGTTCGAGGTAGCCGAAGCCCGGCGCCTGGTCGCGGTCGGCGGCGCGCGCCACATCACCAAGGAAGACGAGGCGGCTCTCGATGCGGCCGATCGGGAAAAGGCCCGGGGTAACCTGCGCATGCAGCTCGAGGGCGCGACCGTCGAGGAGCTGAAGGCGGGCGCCGAGAAACTCGGCGTGGACTTGAAAGGTGCGACCAAGAAAGCCGACATCGTCGCGGCGATCATTGCAGCCGAAGATGCCCGCGCAACTGGCAGCGCCGGCGAGCAGAAGTAGCGTCACGCGCGCGCCGTCATCGCTGGAGAAATCGTCATGTTTCGCAATAACGACATCAGCGATGGCGGCCGTGCGGTCCTGATCGAGCCGCCGGACGAGGATGTGATCTCGCTCGCCGATTGCAAGAAGGCGCTGGGCATTTCGGGCACCAGTCAGGATTTGGTCATTCAGAATGCGATCTATGCGGCGACCGACAATCTCGACGCCGCCTCCGGGTCACTAAACCGCGCGCTGCGCGAGCAGACCTGGGAACTGCAGCTCCGATCGTTCAACGATCGCCGACCCGCGGTTCGCCCGTTTAACAATCCGCTGGCGATCCCGCTGCCTTATCCGCCGTTGCTGAACGTGATCTCGGTGAAATATCTCGACGCCGCCGGCGCCGACCAGGCGCTGCAGCTCGGCACGGGTTATCGCGTGCTCGGCCTCGGCGCACCGCTCGAGCGACAGGCGATCGCGCCGCCGTACCAGGGCAGCTGGCCAAATGCCCGGATCGATGACGCGTCGGTCCGCATCCGCTTTACCTGCGGCTATGACGATGACCAGAACATCATGCCGCGTCAGCTCAAGCAGGCCGTGTGCCTGGCCGTGCGCGACCTCATTCCGCTGATGACGCGCGATCAGATGCTTTTCGAGGATCGCGTCGAAGGCGTCAGTTCGAAGCGATACCAGGGCAACCCGGAGTTTGCCGGGGTGGTGCAGGGCGCGATCGCGAGCCTGCTCCGCAATTTGAGGGTCGAATAATGGGCATTCGCGGAGGGCTCCTCACACACGTCAAGCCGCGCGAGGTCCGGATCGAGGCCGTCGTCACGCGCGCTGATGGTCGCGTCGAGCGGCTCGGCGCCGTGGCGTACTACCACCGTAACCCGCTGCGTCGTGCCGCGGGCAATCTTGTCATCTGGCTCAAACGAAAGGTTCGCAAATGACTGCTCGAGTTCAAAACAAAGGCCTGGATCGTATCACTTCGCTGCTCGCGGCCGCATCATGGTGGTTGCAATGGGGCACCGGCTCGGCTGCCGCTGCAGCGGCAAATGCCGTCACCACCGCCGGCACCACGGAAGCACGCGCGGTGGCGACGGCGTCACAGCAGACCACGACCGTCGCGAACGACACCCTGCGGCTGACGGGGACCATCACCGAGGCCTCGGCTGGCCCGGTCGCGATCACGGAGGTCGGGGCGTTCGATGCGCTCGGCGCCGGTTCTCCGCCGGCCGGCGGCAATATGGACGTTTATGGCGACTTTGCTGCGATCAACGTCTCGAGCGGGGACTCGGTCTCATTCACGCTCAACGTGAAGTTCTCTTGAGTCCGAACGGCGGGCAGGGGGGGGCGCGACGTGAGCACGGTGAATTTCTCCGCAGCGCAGGCGGCGGCCGGATTTTTCGGGTTCTTCGACACATCCACGACGGCAGGTCGCCGAAAGTGGAGTGCGAACAACAATTCCGGCAACGTCGTCAGCGGTTCGGACTGGACCGGCTACCTCGTCGGCAGCAGCGCCACGCTGCGCGCCGGCGGCGGGGCCGATGGTGCGTTCGATGTGTCAGTCGACGGCGGTGCATGGACGAATCTGTCTCGCATCTCCGGCACCGACGCCGACGCCGTGTTCCAGCTGTTCACCGGCCTGACCGATGGGGCTCATCTGGTTTGCGTTAAGGCGAATTCAGGCTTTGGCAACGCCTACGCATGGACCTACGAGACCGGTAATTTCCTGTCTGTGACGGGTTCCGCGCCGGCGATTGCCTATACCAACATGGAGGGCGCGAAATGGATGGTGACAGATCCATCCGCGCCTCTTCTGCATACTTTGGGGATCATCGCTCGTCCCTCAACCGACTTCGCCCCGTCGTTTAGCGACACATGGTGCTCTGCGGCGGAAGCCAAGGGCGGCGAGGTCAAGATCAGGGCGAGGTGTACGGACATCTGGCTGTTCACAGCCGATACCGAGGCCTATTGGTCGGTTGATCGCGGCGCGATGCAGCAGGTTACGCTCGCGGGGCCGCCCGGAACCAGGGCTTGGCGCAGACTGGCGACGGGGCTCGATGGCACGGCTTACCATGACTATCTGATCGCGGCGGGAAGTTCGGGCCTGACCGCCCCGGTGCTGGGCGTGACGATCGGCGGCGCATCGGCGGCCTTCGCGGCGGTACCCCCGACGAAGAAGGTTATCCAGTACGGGGACAGCATCACTCAAGCCTATGCGGTCTATAGTGGTCAGACTGATGCAGTCGCAGCTCTACATAAGGATGCCGCCGCACTTGGCTTCATCGGAGCTAGCTGCGGTCTGTCGGGCCAAACCTCGACGGGGTTGCTATCGAGGCTGTCCACGATCCGCGCCTATCGGGGCATCGTGGAAGATGTTGCGATCTTGGCGATCGGCCGGAATGACGGATCTATCTCGCAGGCGACGGAACAGAGCAACATCACCTCGATCATCAACGCGCTGCTGTCGGCTGGGGTGCCGAAGATCATCGTTCGCGGCCAGAACTTCGGCGGCGCGCCGGGCAGCGCGGCCGGCGGTGTTGCCGATATCGACCAGTACATCATCAACGCGGTGACTGCGCTCGCGAACTCCAACGTGATCTATGTGTCACCGCAGACCTGGACGACCATTCCGGGCGTCACGCCCAACGCGGGGGCCGGCGACGGCACGCATCCGTTCGGCAATAGCGGATATTCGGCCCTGGCTGCCTATGAGGCGGCAGCATATAGCGCGCTGGGCCTATTTTCCTCGACGACAGCCCAGACGATCAATGCAGCCTGCGCAGGCGCAGTGACCTCCGGCCGCGCGATCGGCAGGCGTCTGGACGTCGGAGCAAGCAGCGTCATGTCGACCGGCAGGAAAGTCAGCAAATCGTTGGCAATGCTCTGCGCCAGCGCTGCCGCCGCGTCGGCGCTGCGCGCTTTTCTCAAATCGGTGAACGTGGGCTGCATCTCCACTGTCTCGATGACGCGGTCGGTAGGCAAGCGGATCGCCGCTGCGGTTGCGGGTGCGACGTCGCTCTCGGCGGGAAAAGCCTTTCTGCGTGTTGTCGTCGTTGCCTGTGCCTCGAGCGTCACTGCTATGACTGGCCGCGTGTTCTTGCGCGTCGTGTCCGTAACTTGCATCTCGGCGGCTGGGACGGCGCGCGGTGTCGGCAAGGTGGTGCCGGTCGCGGCCGGCTTTATGGTCACGACCGGAAGGGCTGTCGGAAAGATGCTTGCGATCAGCTCGGTGTCGTTGGTGGCCGTCGTAAGGCAGGTGATCGGCCCGGCGTTTGAACTTTCTGCCAGGGTTGTTTCGGCGATCGGGATGGCTCGTCGTGTGTCCGTCACGGCACGAAAGTCCGACTAGGAGGTGTGAGCCATGGCGTTGATTTGGCCCTTTAAAGATCCTGACGAGATCCTCGATTATGATATCGACTGGACGCAGCGGCTCTATTCTGCCGACGAGCTGGACCAGGTCGCCGCCGGCGCAACCGTCGTGCCAGCCGATCATATAGCCTCGTCGACCTTCGAGCTGCCGGCCGGCACGCTGATCGCGAACTCGTCGACTTACACCACGACCGCAACCAAGGTGTGGCTGACCGGCGGAGATCTCGGCGCGAGTTACGAAATCCTCAACCGCATCACCA
>CALRXG020000631.1:0-4010 GCA_943372075.1 Bordetella parapertussis
GACGATCCCCGAGATAGGCGGAAATGACTTCCGGATTGCGCACGACGTCGGCGGGCTTGCCCTCGACCAGAACCTTGCCGAGATTGAGCACGATGGCACGGTCGACCAGCGGCATCACGATCTCCATGACGTGCTCGACCATCAGCACGGTGATGCCGGTGGCGCGCACCTTGCGCACCAGCTCGACGCCGGTCTGTGCCTCGACCGGCGTCAGGCCGGTGAGGACTTCGTCGAGCAGCAAGAGCTTCGGCTCGGTGGCCAGCGCACGGGCAACCTCGAGCCGGCGCTTCTCCGACGGGACGAGGTCTGCGGCGAGCTTGTCGGCGCGTGCCGCCAGGCCGCAGAACTCCAGCACTTCATAGGCCTTCTGCCGCGCGACGCGCATCTTGGTGTTACGAATCAGCGCGCCGACGATGACGTTGTCGATCACGGTCATGGTCTCGAAACTCTTGACCACCTGGAAGGTGCGACCGACGCCGCGCTGGCAGCGTTCGGCCGCCGGCAGCCTTGTGACGTCCTCGCCGTCGAACAGGATCGAGCCCTGGGTCGGCGGCAGCACACCGGCGATCAGATTGAACAGCGTCGACTTGCCCGCGCCGTTCGGACCGATCAGGCCGACGATCTCGCCGCGCCCGACCGAGATCGAGACATCGCTGTTGGCGACCAGGCCGCCGAAGCGCTGCCAGACGCCGCGGGTCTCCAGGAGCGAGGGTTGCAGCGAGGCCGTCATCGCGCGGCCTCCTTGCGCGAGGAGAACACGCTGATCAGGCCCTTCGGCAGCGCCAGCGAGATCGCGACGATCAACGCGCCATAGACGATCAGGTCGACGCCGCGGCCGGAGCCGCCGACATAGGAACGTGTCAACTCGGTGAGCGGGATCAGGATGACAGCGCCGAGCACCGGCCCCCACAGCGTGCCGATGCCGCCGAGCACCGCGGGCAGCGCCATCAACAGCGAGAACTGGAAGCCCATCACACTTTCGGGATCGATGTAGGAGACGAACTGGGCGTAGAAGCTGCCGCCGATGGCAACAAGGAACGCCGAGACCGCAGCCGCGCCCATCTTGGAGTTGAACACCACCACACCGAGGCTTTCGGCCGCGTCCGGATTGTCCTTCACCGCGCGCCACCAATAGCCCCATTTGGAATCTTCCAGCCACCAGGTGACGAGCCAGGCGGCGCAGGCCAGCGCCAGCGCGAAATAGAAGTAAGGCAGCTTCGAGCGGGCGAACTGGAACTTCAACCAGCTGTCGCCGCGCACCGGGATGTCGATGCCGAGCGCCGCGCCCGCCCAGTCCCAGTTCTGGATCAGGAGCAGCGCGATCTCGGCGATCACGATGGTCGCGATCACGAAGTAGTGCCCGCGCAGGCGGAAGCAGGGATAGCCCAGTGCCATTGCGATCACGGCGGAGATCGCGCCGCCCGCCAGCATGCCGAACCACGGCAATACGCCGAACTTGGTGAAAAGAAGCGCGGTGGTGTAGGCGCCAAGCCCGAAATACAGCGCATGGCCGAGCGAGATCTGCCCGCAATAGCCGGACAGGATATTCCAGCTCTGCGACAGCGCCGCGTACATCAGGGTTAGCACCATGATGTTCTGGACGTAGACGTCCTTGACGAACATCGGCACCACGGCGGCGATAACCGCAAGGCAGGCCGCCACGATCAGGTCACGCCTGCGGCGCTGGGCGAAGTGGGTGTCCATCACATCGATCCGAACAGGCCGCGCGGGCGGATGAAGACGACCAGGAGATAGACGGCGTAGATGCCGACCGATTTCAGCGACGGCGGCAGGATCAGCGCAGTGGTCGCTTCCACCAGGCCGACGATGATGCCGCCGGCAAAGGCGCCGAACACGCTGCCGAAGCCGCCGAGCGCCACGGTGACATAGGCGATCAGCGCGAACGACGCGCCGACGTCGGGATAGACGTAGAAGAAGATCGCCATGATGGCGCCGGCGAGACCGACCAGCGCCGCACCGAGGCCCCAGCCAAGCGCGAACACCCGGTTCTTGTCGATGCCGACCAGCGCCACGGCGCCGGCATCCTCGCGGGTCGCCTCCAGCGCGCGGCCGAAATCGGTGCGATGGATGAAGAAGTAGAGCGCGACGAAGGCCGCGATCGACAGCATCGCGCCGATCAGCTGCGGCTCCGGCAGATAGATGCCGGCGATCGATATCGTCTTGCCGCCGACCCAGGAATTGGTGACGCTGCGGTAGTCGGGCGTGAAGAAGAACTGTGCCAGCCCCCGCATCACGATCGCAAGACCGAAGGTCGAGAAGATCTGCACCATGCCGGCATTGGCCTTGGCGCGCATCGCGAAGCGGACGATCAGCAGATAGACCACCGCACCGAACACGAACAAGGCAGCGGCGACCAGCGGCGCCGCCAGCAAGGGATCGATCGCGAAGAACGCGAACAGGAAGAAGGTCACGTACATCGCGATCATCAGGAACTCGCCGTGGGCGAAGTTCACGACGTCCATCAATCCGAAGATCAATGCGAGGCCGGCGGCGATCAATCCGTAGAGCAGCCCCATCAAAAGGCCGCTCGCCAGACTCTGGATAATGGTCTCGGCTGTCACCGTTGACGCTCCGTGCCTCGGCTACAGCCGTTCGTTGCCGTCATTGCGAGGAGCGAAGCGACGAAGCGATCCATTCTTGCGTCTCGCGGAGAGATGGATTGCTTCGCTTCGCTCGCAATGACTGAAGTTGCGAGACTCTCAATGATGTCGGCTGTCACCGCCGTCTGTCCCCTCTTGAACCCGACCGATCAGCTGTTCATCGGCCAGATCGCCTCGGAGACGGCGGCCTGTTCCGGGAAGATCGTCACGAAGTTCTTCGCCGCATATTGCAGCAGCACGGGATCGGCGAAGTTGTTCTGCCCCATCTCGTCGAACTTGACGCGCCGCCACGGCATGATGGTCACGTCGCCCGGCATGTCGGTCGCCACCAGCGCCTCGCGGATCTTCTCGCCGTCGGTCGACTTGGCGCGGTTGATGGCGTCGGCCATCACGATCAGGCCCATGAACTGGCGCGACGAATAGTCGTTGAAGTCCTTGCCGGACTTGGCGCGGTACATGTCGTTGATGAGACCGACCATCGGCCGCTTCTTGGCCAAATCGAGCGAGAAGCTGCCGCGCGAGATCACACCCTCGAGCTTGTCGCCGACTGCGTCATAGGTCGCCTTCTCCGAGAAGCCGGCGTCCTGCGCCATGATGTTCTTCGGCTTGTAGCCGAGCTCCGCCATGGTCTTGACCAGCAGGATCGCGTCGGTGGTGTAGCTCGACGGCATCAGCACGTCGGCATTCGCCGCCTTGAGCTGCTGCACCTCGGCAGTCAGCGACGGCGAGTTGGCGCGGTACTTGATGTCGCTGACGATCTTGTAGCCACGCTCGGCCGCGAGCTTGGTCTGCGCGTTCGCCGAATCGGTGCCGAAGATGGTGTCCTCGTGGAACAGCGCCAGCGTCTCGATCTTCTGGCCCTTCTTCTTCATCGCGTCGAAGAAATCGAACATCGCGGTCGAGAACATCTCGTCATGCGGCGAGGCGCGGAAATAATACTTCAGGCCGCGGCGATGCAGGCTCGGCGAGGAATTGTCGGCCGAGATGAACGGGACCTGGTAGCGTTCGCAGGTCTGGCTGACGGTGACGGCGACCGCGCTCTGATAGGTGCCGACGACGGCGCAGACCTTTTCCTGGGTGATCAGGCGCTCGGTCTCGGCGCGGCCCTTCTGCGGATCGGCCTGGTGGTCGGCGAACACCAGCTTGACCTTGGCGCCGCCGAGCCCCGGCAGACCCTCGCCCTTGGCGAGCGGCAGCGCGAAATCATAGTTCTTGTTGATGATGTCGGCCGCGGTGTTGAAGGCATGCTGCGCGTCGACGCCGATCGCGGCGCTCGAGCCGGACAGCGGATAGATCACGCCGATTGCCACTTCGCTTGTTTGCGCGCGCGCGGCCATCGGACCGAGCGCGGCGGCGGCAGTGGCACCCAGCAATACGTTACGGCGAGAG
>CALRXG020000632.1:0-4002 GCA_943372075.1 Bordetella parapertussis
AAATATCGAAAACAACCCCATGCAAAGCAGCCGGCGGCGGCGGGCGTTCGACCAGGCAACTTGACACGTCGGGCAGCCAAGGGATATTATTCTAATATTCCGAAATGATGCAGATGTCCCTTCGCCCGACACTCCGACATCGCTGGCGAGCCTGTCGACCGGCTTGGTGAAGAAGATGCTCCTGGATATAGGCCTTCGCGGCGG
Source organism: Bordetella parapertussis (assembly GCA_943372075.1). Taxonomy (GTDB): domain Bacteria; phylum Pseudomonadota; class Alphaproteobacteria; order Rhizobiales; family Xanthobacteraceae; genus Bradyrhizobium. The sequence continues at coordinate 205 of CALRXG020000632.1, forward strand.
GGCCCTCGCTTTGCTGGTACTGCTCGCGCTCGACGCGCTCTTGCAATCGCGCAAGAGCAGGCTCGGCCGAATAACCCTTCTCTTCGACCTGTGCGGAATTGCGTTTCTGATTGAGACGGCTCCGCAATTTCGCGACAGCCACGCGGTATGGATCCTCGTCCTGCGGGTGGCGAGCAACATGGCGGCGGGTGTCTTTGTTCTCTGGACCGAAGAGGTCTTCGACGACACGGCCCGGCCGCCATTGATCGGTTGGATACCGGTGGGTTTGATGGCCTTGCTTGCCATCTGGTCCGTGGCGACAGACTATTCATGGGCTTGGCTTGCGACCCATATTGCCGCGGTCATGCTCGTGGTGATCGCGATCGGTGGCGTTCTGCTGGGCCGAGCCGACGACCTGGTCGAGATGCGTCGCCGGGATCGGATCGTGTTCGCATCGGGCTTGGGCCTCGCGATCGTGGGCTGCACGCTGGTCGGGTCAAGCAATATCGGGATGACGCCTGCGCTTCCCGGTGTGCTGGGTATCGCGCTTGCTGCTGCCTTGTTCCGCTTGCACAGGGCGGGCCCGATCTCCGCGGTCGCCGCCGCGCCACCGGCATCGGGGCCGGCTTCATCGACGTCTGACATGACCGAGGCGGAAGCGGCGCTCTACAGGCGTTTGCTGACGGTCATGGAGGTGGAGCGGGCCTACCGTGACGGCAGCATGACCATCGCCAGCCTGGCCAAGCGGCTCGACGCGCCGGAATACCGCGTGCGCCAGCTCATCAATCAGCGGCTGGGCCACGGCAACTTCGCCCGCTTCGTCAACTCCTACCGACTGGCGGAAGCGCGCTCGGCCCTGGCCGATGCCGGCCAGGCGCGTGTCCCGATCCTGACCATTGCACTGGATGCCGGCTTCGAGTCGATCGGTCCGTTCAATCGCGCGTTCAAGGCGGTGACTGGAGAAACGCCGAGCAAATTCCGCAAACGGACCCTGGCCGGGCCGGCGTGACGCACCGATTGTGGTAAACGGCCAGTCTTTGCGGGTTTCGGCGATCCTGGATGCGACTTTCGGCGCGACCGGCCCGGCTGTGGCCACCATGTTCGACGTCCCGCAAAGGAGACGCACATGGTATCCCCCGTTCGACCAGCGACCCAGAGACTCCTGTATATCGACAATTTGCGCTGGTCGGCGATCAGCATGGTCGTGGTCATGCATGCCGCCGTCACCTACTCGCCGTTTGGCAGCTGGTACTATCGCGAACATCCACCGTTGGGCATGGGCACCCGGGTGGCCTTTGCGGCCTATCAGTCGTTTCAACACGCCGTCTCGATGGGGCTGCTGTTCGGCATCGCCGGATACTTTGCCGCCGGCATGGTCGCCCGTCGCGGCATCGCTGGTTTCTTGAAGGAACGGCTGTATCGGCTCGGCGTACCTCTCCTCCTTTACATCGGGCTGATTGGACCGCTGACTGAATACTACGTGGCGGGGTCATGGTGGTCGCAGCCGCGCCGGAGTTTCACTGAGGACTGGCTGCACCATGCCTCCAACGGCCAACTTCTCGACGGCTCCGGCCCGCTCTGGTTCTGCCTCGTGCTGTTGCTGTTTTCCGGCTGCTTTGCCTTGCTGTGCAGGTTCCGGCCGATCGGCCAGCCGACAGCCCGGCCGGTACCGAGCCTCGCCGCTGTGCTCGGCTTTGTCCTGGCGATGAGCGGTGTGACGTTCGCGGTGGGGCTGCTGGCGCCGGACGGCCGCACCATCCTCAACATCGCCATTCACGACGCGCCGCAATACCCCTTCATGTTCGCCGCCGGGGTCGCGGCGTGGCGTGGCGATTGGCTGCGGCAGATTTCGAGCGGGGCAGGACGGCGCTGGCTGGTCTGTGGGCTGGCGGGAAGCATCGCACTGTGGGCAGCGATCGTGGTTTTCGGGGGAGCCCTCGAAGGTCGGCTGGCCGACTACGGCGGGGGTTGGCATTGGCAGGCGGCAGGCATGGACATTTGGCGATCGGCAACGTGCGCCTCGCTCAGCCTGGGGTTGGTGGTGCTGTATCGTGACCGGTTCGACTGGCAGGGGCCGGTGACCAGGTTTCTCAGCCGCAATGCCTTCGGCGTTTACGTTCTGCACGCCCCTGTGCTGATCGCGGTGACCCGCGTCATGCATGATTGGACCGTTGCCCCGCAATGGAAATTCCTGTTGGCAAGCCTGATCGGCGTGGTCGCCAGCTTTCTGGTCGTCGGATTGCTGGCTCGGCGCGTTCCGGGGCTGCGCGCCGTGCTGTGAACGTTGGAGCGCCCATGGGATTGTCGAGCGAACGGCAGTCAGTCCGGGACGCCGGCCGCCTTCAGGGTTTCACGATAGGTTGCGGACATCGAATCCACCGGGAACGGAATCCGCGACATGAATCCGGAGATCGAAAACTCCGGGTCGACCCTGAGCAGCTCGCGCGCGATCTGGGTCGCGCGCGCGGTCTCGCCGGTTTTCACCAGCGCCACGATCAGGACGCGCAGCGCCACCGCGAAGCGGCGATTTTGCGCCAGCGCCTTGTCGGCCCACGTCACCGCTTCGGCAAAATTTCCGTCGAGCACCGCGCAGATCGCCAGCGCCGCGGACGCGAACCAGCCGCGCGGGTCGCGCGGATTGAGCCGTTGCGCGCGCTCGATCATGGCGCGGCCTGCGCGCTGATCGCCGCGCATCGCCTCGATCCAGCCACTGAGCACCAGCGCCATCGCCGAGTTCGGATTGATCGCAAGCGAGCGGCCGAACAATTCGCGCGCGGGCTCGATGTCGTCGGCCATGTTCCAGATCGCGAACGCCGCCATCCACAGCACCTGCGGGTCGCTCGGCGTCAACTCGACTGCGCGCCAGGCCCGCGCCACTGCGCGTTCCCGGTAGGCGTCATCAGGCTTGAGCCAGCCCTGGACATGGCGCATCGCGTGGCAATAGGCCGATGCCGCCAGCGCCGGCGCGTAGGCGGGATCGAGCGCCAGCGCCTGGTCGAGGCAATCGAGCGCGGCCTCCATGCTCTCGGGCGTGAACTCGTACCTCAGGCTGTACGCACGCAGCAGCCAGTCATAGGCGTCGAGCTTGTCCGGTGGCGCGGCCCGTACTCGCTCGGCTTCCGCGACCAGCAAGGTCGGCTCGATGGCGCCGACCACGTTCTCGGTGATGCGGTCCTGCAAATCGAACACATCGTCGGCCGCGCCGTCGAACCGGTCCGCCCAGAGATGCGCACCAGAACTGGCGTCGATCAACTGTCCGGTGATGCGCAGCCGGTCGCCGCCGCGGCGGACGCTGCCCTCGAGCACATAGCCGACGCCGAGATCGCGCCCGACCTGGCGGATATCGACCGCCTTGCCCTTGTAGGTGAAGGCGGAGTTGCGCGCGATCACGGTGAGGCGGCTGCAACGCGCCAGCGCGGTGGTGATGTCCTCGGCGATGCCGTCGGCGAAGTAATCCTGCTCGGGATCGCCGCTCATATTGGTGAAGGGCAGCACCGCGATCGACGGGCCCTCGCTCGGCCGCGATGGACTGCCGGTGTCTGCGACCGGGCGATTGGGGGCGGCGTCCTCCCTGACATCGCCGACGAAGCGGAGGCCCTTGCGGGGCAGGGTGCGGATCAGCTGCTGCTGCTCGCCATTGTCGCCGATCGCGGTCCGCGCAGCGTTGACCCGGCTGCTCAGGGTGGCCTCCGAGACGATCCGGCCGTGCCAGACGGCCGCGAGCACCTCGTCGCGGCTGACCACACGGTCGCGGGCGCGAATCAGGAATTCGAGGAGGTCGAACACCTGCGGCTCGACGGCCACCAGCGTAGTGCCGCG
>CALRXG020000633.1:0-3981 GCA_943372075.1 Bordetella parapertussis
GCATCACGCGAGCGGCGAAGCGGCTGAGCGTGGTGGTGTGAAAGTCCCGCAGGCGCCGTCGTGATCCTGACAGTAGATGAGAGTGTGACACCAACATTCAGCGTTTTCCTGGCTTTCGCCAGGACGACGTACGTGGAGGCCGAGGGCAAAAATCCATCGCCGTCATCCCCTGAACCTCTCTGATTTCCCTCACGAAACCGTGTGACCGGTGCCGTAACAAAACGTCGCCTCGCCCGTATTTTAAAGCGTCGGAGCAGCCGGCCCGATTTGCCAATGCCGGCTTCCGCTCTAGACTGGCCCCCAATTGCGATCCCATGAGGAACCCATGCCCAAGAGCTCCCTCAGCCGCCTCTCGCTTTGCGCCGCCGCGATCGGCGCGCTGGCCGTGGCCGCTTTTGCAATCGCGCCCTCGCTTGCCGCCGAGGACGCCGTAATCATCCCGCCGCCGGCCGCGAGTGCGCCGGAGAGCGGCATCAAGACCGCGGTGCTCGCCGGCGGCTGCTTCTGGGGTGTGCAGGGCGTGTTCCAGCACACCGCGGGCATCGTCAGCGCGGTGTCCGGCTACTCCGGTGGCAGCAAGGCGAATGCCGACTACGAGAAGGTTTCGACCGGCACCACCGGCCACGCGGAATCGGTCGAGATCAAATACGACCCGCAGAAGATCTCCTACGGCAAGATCCTGCAGATCTTCTTCTCCGTCGTACATGACCCGACCCAGCTGAACCGCCAGGGCCCCGACTCCGGCACGCAATATCGCTCGGCGATCTTCACCACCAGCGAGGAACAGAAGAAGGTGGCGGACGCCTATATCGCCCAGCTCAACGCGGCCAAGGTCTACAAGAAGCCGATCGTCACCAAGGTCGGCACGCTCGAGGCGTTCTATCCGGCCGAAGGCTACCACCAGGACTATCTGACGCTGCACCCGAGCCAGCCCTATATTGCGTATAACGACATCCCGAAGGTCGAGAACCTGAAGAAGATCTTCGCGGAGAATTACGTCGAGAAGCCGACGCTGGTGAGCAGCACCAAGGTCACCAACTGAGGCGATGCTTCCCGTCATTGCGAGCGAAGCGAAGCAATCCATACCGCAACTGGCGGAGAGATGGATTGCTTCGTCGTTTCGCTCCTCGCAATGACGATCAAACCAGAGGGAGTTTCCATGTCCGACACCAAGACTGACGGCAAGGTCCGCAAGAGCGAGGCCGAGTGGCGCCAGGAGTTGACGCCGATGCAGTACGCCGTGCTGCGTGAGAAGGCGACCGAGCGTCCCTTCACCGGCGAATACGAGCACGATCCCCGCAAGGGCACCTATGTCTGCGCCGGCTGCGGACAGACGCTGTTCGAGTCCGACCAGAAGTTCGACTCCGGCTGCGGCTGGCCGAGCTTCTCCAAGCCCGCCGCCGAGAGCCATGTCGACGAGGAGCGCGACATGAGCCACGGCATGATCCGCACCGAGGTGCTGTGCTCGAAATGCGACGGCCATCTCGGCCACGTGTTCAACGATGGCCCCGGCCCGACCGGCCTGCGCTACTGCATCAACTCGGCGGCGCTGAAGCTGGACGAAAAGAAGTAGGCCACCACCAAAGCCCCACGCGACCTTGAACCGGTGGCGCGGGGCTTTGTTTTGACCTCGGGCGCCGAACAACATCCTCGTGATCGGCCGACGGCCTTGACGACTCGCGGGCCGGAATGTGCTTTGCTTGGAACTCGCGGGGCCTTCGGCGTCTCGCCGTGCGGCTGCCGCCTGTTCCGAGGAGGGCGCCATGTCGCTCGGATTGATCCTCATCATCATCCTGCTGGTTATCCTGCTGGGCGGCTATAGCGGCCGGATCCGCGGCTATGGCTACGGGCTCGGCCACTCCGGAATGGGCCTTTTCGGGGTGATTTTGATCGTGGTCGCGATCCTGGCCTGGCTCGACAAGATCTGAGAGCCATAAGCAATTGAAATAAATAGATTTATTTGATCCGCCCTCGTGCCATGCGCGGATTCAGCATGTGCCCTGCCGGGGGCGCTTCTGGGGTCGCATTTTCGTCAAAGAGGCCTATATTAGGGGTCGAAATGACATGTACGGTGCGCCGCCGATTAGAGGCCGCCGTCCCCCAAATCCCTTTCGCCACGTTAACTGCCAAGAACACAAGAGGTCGTCGACCATGCGTCCCCTGCGTCCGTTCAACTACAATACGTCTGCCGAGCTGTTTCCTGCCGCGATCCGCAAGAAGAAGCGGGCGGGCTTCGCGTACCGCCGTTTCGGCACCGCTGCCGAAGCCGTGCAATTCGCGATGGAGCAGCTGCCGGCAGATTCGCTGAACGGCGCCTATCTGCAGGTCGAGGAAGCCCGTTTCGACCAGAACGGCATCCGCTCGCTCTATGAGAGCGAAGCCTTCCCGCTGCCGCGCCGTCCGCGCCCGGAGCAAGCCCAGACCGACGCCGACGCCGCCTAAGTTCTCTGCTCTTCCCTCAACGAAAAGCCCTCGGCGATTGTCCGGGGGCTTTTGTTTTTGCGGGTCAGAATCCGGGCTGCTTGTCGAGCCAGCGGCGCAGCATCCGCACATTGCGGATGTTGGCGCGAAACATGACGTCGAACGCATCGCCCGCCACCGGCACCATGCCGATCACGCCGTCGACGGCGACATTGGCGAGCATCCGCGCGGTGATGTGCCAGGGCGCGCCCAGCAGGCGGGCCTCGCGCACCAGCCACAGCGAGATCGCGGTCGTGATGAGATCGCCGACCACCGGGATCAGGCCGATCAGCCCGTCGATGCCGTAGCGGACATTGGTACCCGGCACGACGAAGGCGACGTCGAGCAGCCTTGCGATCATCTCCAACCGCTGCAACCGCTGTTCGCGGGTCAGATTACCGAACGGATTGGCGCTGGAGTTGCGGAAGTCGAAGTGGAAGCTCTCGAAGCCCGGACGCTGCGGGCCATCCGGGAGCTCGCGCCCGTCCTGATCGATGACCTTGCCACGCGCCCGCGCCCCGCCGAAGGGCGGCCGCGAACGCGTGGCATGGGGCGTGAAGATGTCGTCCTCGGGCATGGCCATCACATGGTAACGCAGGCAGGCGGTTCAAGTTGCGTCACATTACCACTGTGTCTCCTTCAAGGCCGCATCAGGTGCCGCGCGCGGCCGACGGCGTCAGGCCGAAGCGGCGGCGAAAGCAGCGGTTGAAATAGGACAGATCGTTGAAGCCGCAGTCGAAGGCAATATCGCTGATCCGCCGCTCGGCATCATGGACCAGCAACTTGGCAGCCTTGGTCAGCCGCAATTCGGTCAGCCGCATGGTGAAGCTCGCGCCCGCCTCGTAGAGCAGCTCGTTGACGTAGCGCTCCGACAGCCCGGTGGCGGCGGCGAGCTTGTGCGCCGAGAAATCCGGCTCGGTGAAGCGCGTCTCCAGGATCAACAGCAGCGACTTCAGCCTGACCGCGCGCAGGCCGCGGCGCTGCGCAGCAGCCGCGAGGTCGCCGCGGGCGCCGAGGCCGAGCGCGACGAGATCCAGCAGATGCGCGGCAATGGCGAAGCCGGCCTCGTCGACCGCGTTAGGGGACTGCAGCAGCAGGTCGCTGTAGTCCATCGCCAGCGACAGCGCGCCGCCCGGTGCGAGCTCGCGGCCGACCAGGTCATCGACCCCGCCGACCATGGCGCGCAGCGTCGCCATCGGCAGATGGACGTTGGTGAAGCGCTTGTGGTGGGCGCCGTCGGCGGTGAAGAACGGCTCGTCCAGCTTGAGCAACACCATCGCGCCCGGCCGCATCTGGAATTCGCGTCCGCGGTGCGTCACGACAGAAGCGCGGTCGCCAGTGTTGCGCGCCAGGCAATAGCGGTCGTCGTTGGTCGCCAGCACCTGGCGCCGCTCGCGCCGCACGGTGGTGAAGCTGCCGTTGCAGCGGCCGAGCATGGTGGTGCCGACATGGATCGAATTCATCGTCGCGCGAAACGGCACCGCGGGCGAAGGGTCGAGTTCGCCGGTGTTGGAGAAATGC
>CALRXG020000634.1:0-3937 GCA_943372075.1 Bordetella parapertussis
ATCTGGCCGGCGACCTGTTCGGCCGAGCGGACGATCACATCCTCCAGTTTTTCGACGCTGTCTGCACCAGCCATTCGGTCCGCTCCTTCTCGACGATCCGCGTGATTCCCGCGTCGCCATCTGTCGTCATCGCTTGGCCCACATGCTAAACCTGCACGAAAGCCATGTATTCGTTGAATTAAACTATCCCCACCTTATCGGTATTTCAGAGTATGAACGGCATCACGATGTGGCGAGAATGACATCCCGACCACATCTCAGGATACGTGCACCAAATGTGCCAGATTGAGGGTAGGAATTTTTAAGGCAAACAATGGCGAAGCAAGGGCAGAGCGATCCCGGCGGTGAAACTACCGGTCTCGGAAAGACGGGTCTCGAAGGGCTCACCACCGCCGCCAATCAAGCTGCGACATCCGGTACCGCCGGACGCAAGGGCCTGCCGCCGGTTCATTTGTGGAATCCGCCATTCTGCGGCGATCTCGACATGCGAATCGCGCCCGATGGCACCTGGTTCTACATGGGAACGCCGATCGGCCGGCCTGCGCTGGTGCGGCTGTTCTCGACGATCCTGAAGCGCGAGGACGGCAAGCACTTTCTCGTGACGCCTGTGGAGAAGGTCGGCATCCGTGTCGACGACGCGCCGTTCCTTGCCGTGGAAATGCTGACCGAGGCCGACGCGCGCGGCCGGCTGCTCAAGTTCCGCACCAATGTCGACGACTGGGTCGATTGCGAGAAGGGGCACGGCCTCCGATTCGAGGCGGCCGAGGATGGCGGATTGACGCCCTATCTGCATGTCCGCGCCGACCTGTGGGCCAAGGTCACCCGCGCGCTCTATTATGATCTGGTTGACATGGGCGAGGAGCGGATGGTCGATGGTCAGCAGATGTTCGGCATCGAGTCCGGCGGCGAGTTCTTCGCGATGGCCGATGCCAGCCAGGTGAGGGACGCACTTTGAACGAGCCGTTGCTGAAGGTGAAGCCGGCGACGATCAGCTCGACGGAATTCTTCGCGCGGGCCCGTACGCGGCTCGATTTCGAAGTGCCGCCGGGCCTGGTCGATCCGCATATCATTCCGCGCACCGGCGATTCCGGCAACGACCGCATGCTCGAGATCGTGGCGCAGGAGCAGCCGGTGCGGCCCGCCGCGGTGCTGATCCCGGTGGTCGACCATCCCGAGCCGACCGTGCTGCTGACGCAGCGCTCGCCGCATCTGTCGAGCCACGCCGGCCAGATCTCGTTTCCCGGCGGCAAGATCGACGCCACCGACGCCTCGCCGCTCGATGCCGCGCTGCGCGAGGCCTGCGAGGAAGTCGGGCTGAAGCGGGAATTCATCGACCCGGTCGGCTATCTCGACCTCTATGGCACCGCGTTTGGCTTCCGCATCCTGCCGACGGTCGCCAAGGTGAAGCCGGGATTCACCTTGAAGATCAACGAGGCCGAGGTGGTCGATGCGTTCGAGGTGCCGCTCGCCTTCCTGATGAACCCCGAGAATCACCAGATCCACACCAAGGAATTCCGCGGCATGGACCGCTCCTACTATGCGATGCCGTTCGCCGAGCGCTACATTTGGGGCGCGACCGCGGGCATCCTGCGTGTGCTCTATGAGCGGATCTATCTGTCATGATCCGCACGGTGTTGACCGAGATCGGAGTCTTTCTGATCCCTTTCGCGGTCTATGCCATCTTCCTCATCGCGACGCGGTCCGGCGTGACGCTGCCGGCATCCTGGCCGCTCGACATGCTGGCGAAGCTCACGCTGGCGGCGCTGGTGCTGGTCATCATCAGCTTCCTGATGCTCGCCGAATTGACCGGCGCGCCGCCGAACTCGACCTACGTTCCGGCCCATATCGAGAACGGCAGGCTGGTGCCGGGAGCTGAGCAATGAGCGAGGTGCGCCTGCTGTCCGACGCGCCATGGCTCGCTTCGGGGCCGGCCGCGCGCGTGCTCGGCCTGCTCAATGCCGACGGCGAGGAGGCGCGGGTGATCGGCGGCGCGGTGCGCAACGCGCTGATGCGGATTCCGCTCGCCGACATCGACATCGCCACCACGGCGCTGCCGGAGGAGGTGATCCGCCGCGCCAAGCGGGCGGCCATCAAGAGCGTGCCGACCGGCATCGAGCACGGCACCGTGACCCTCGTCGTCGACGGCCAGCCGTTCGAGGTCACGACACTGCGCGAGGACACCGAGACCTATGGCCGCAAGGCCAAGGTGGCGTTCGGGCGCGACTGGGTGCGCGACGCCGAGCGGCGCGACTTCACCATCAACGGCCTGTCGGTCGACGCCTCGGGCGTGGTGCACGATCACGTCGGCGGCCTAGCCGACATCGAGGCGCGGCGGGTGCGCTTCATCGGCGATCCCGCGCAGCGGATCGCCGAAGATTACTTGCGCATCCTGCGCTTCTTTCGTTTCCACGCCGCCTATGGCGCCGGCGAAGTCGATCGCGCCGGCTATCTCGCCTGCATCGGCGGACGCGGCGGATTGCCCGGCCTCTCGGCCGAGCGCATCCGCATGGAGATGCTCAAGCTCGTGGTCGCGAACGGCGCCGCGGGCGCGGTGGTCGCGATGGCGGATGGCGGGTTGCTGCAGTCGCTGTTCGGCGGGGTCGCCTATACCGGACCGTTCGCGGCGATGATCGAGATCGAGAGCCTGCTGGCGCTCGCGCCGAGCGCGATGCGCCGGCTCGCCGCGCTGACGGTCGCCGTGACCGAGGATGCGCGGCGCGTCGCGAGCCGGCTGCGGCTCTCCAACGCCGAGGCCAAGGCGCTGGATTCGATGGGCCATCGCTGGTGGCGCCTGCCCGGCATGGACGAGGCGCATGCCAGGCGCCGGCTCTACCGGCTCGACGAGGGGCCCTATCGCGATCGCCTGCTGCTGGCCTGGGCGCGAACCGGCGCGGGCCGCGATGTCGAGCAGTGGCGCGCACTCGCCACGCTGCCGCAGCGCTGGCGCGCGCCTCACTTTCCCTTGAGGGCGTCGGATTTCATCGCGCGCGGCATTGCCGAAGGACCGGCGTTGGGGCATGTACTGACCTTGGCCGAGGATGCTTGGCTAGCCGCGGATTTTCCGCTCGATCCGCAGGTGTTGTCTGGCATCGCCGACCAGACCGTTTCCCGTTTCACCCGCGACCATCGGCTTTGAATTTCCTCTCCGGCTTCTCAGACATCTCGCTCCTTCAGCTTGTTCTCGTCGCCGCCGTCGCCCTGTTTGCTTCCGTGATCGGCGGTCTCGCGGGCTATGGCACCGGCGCGTTGATGCCGCTGGTGCTGGTGCCGCTGGTCGGCGCCGAGCCGGTGGTGCCGATCATCGCGATCTCGTCGATCTTCACCAACACCAGCCGCTTCGTCGCCTTCGTCAGGTTTGCCGACCGCCGCAAGGCGATCATCGTGATCGTGGCGGCGCTGCTCACCACGGCGCTCGGCGCCTACGGCTACTCGCGGCTGACCGGCGCCGGTGCGTCGCTGGTGATCGGAAGCATGCTGATCCTGAGCGTGCCGCTGAGGCGGTTGCTGCGCAAGCACAGCGTCAGGATCGGTGAACGTGGATTGGCGGCGGGTGCCGTAGGCTACGGCGTGCTGGTCGGCGGCACCGCGGGCTCCGGCGTCATCCTGCTATCGCTGCTGATGGCCGCCGGGCTCGAAGGCGCCGCGGTGGTCGCGACCGATGCGGTGATTTCGCTGACCAGTGCCGCGGTCAAGATTTCGGTGTTCGGCCTGACCGGCATCATCACCGCGCAGGTGCTGGCGCTCGCATTCCTGATCGGCCTGGTCGCCATTCCCGGCGCGTTCCTGGCCAAGGCCTTTGTCGAGCGGCTGCCGGTGCATATCCACACCGCGATCCTCGATGCCGCCGTGATCACCGGCGGCGCGGTGATGATCACGAACGCGCTGCGCGCGTTCTGAGGCGGAGGCGATGCCGCCGGCACCTTGCCAGGCGGCATCG
>CALRXG020000635.1:0-3933 GCA_943372075.1 Bordetella parapertussis
TGGCCCTTGCCGCTGGCGGCGCGCTGATAGAGCGCAGCCGAGATCGCGCCGAAGGCATAGACGCCGGTGAGCACATCGGCGTGGTAGATGCCGCAAAAGTCCGGGCGCGAGCGGCCTGGCTGATAGGCGAGATGCGCCATCTCGTAGCCCGAGGCGGCATGGATCACCGGTGCATAGGCCGGCAATTCCGCCGACGGGCCGGTCTGGCCGTAGCCTGAGATCGAGCAGAAGATCAGCTTCGGATTGATGTCGCGGACCGAGGCATAATCGAGTTTCAGCCGCCGCATCACGCCGGGGCGGAAATTCTCCACCAGCACGTCGGCGGTCGCGATCAGCCGACGTACGGCCTCGACGCCGGCGGGCGACTTCAGGTCGAGCACCAGGCTGTGCTTGCCGATATTGAGCTGCCCGAACGCCGTCGAGCAATTGTTGCGCAGCGGCGGCCGGGTCCGCATCGTCTCGCCCTCGGCGGGCTCGATCTTGATCACCTCCGCGCCCATGTCGGCGAGCATCCGCGTGCAATGAGGTCCGGCGATCGTGGTCGAAAAATCGAGCACGCGAAGTCCGTCAAAGCTCCGTGTCAAATTCCCCTCATCGTCAGCAGCTATTGTCGTTGGCAAGGCTTCCTCCACCTTCGTCATTCCTTGGCGTGGCGTGACCCTAAAGTGAGCCGCTCCGACAGGAAAGCGTCTCGTCCAGACCGGGGCCGCGGGCGGTCTTGCATTTTACTCAAAGGCAGATTGGACCCGATCTTGCATGGCCCCTGTCATGGGCTGGAACGAGGGCGCTTGTTGAAGGTCTTATTCGTCACGACGGAGATGGACGATTTCGTCCGCGTGGGCGGGCTTGCCGCCGTTTCCGCAGCATTGCCGCGGGCGCTCCGCCCCTGGAGCGACGTCAGGATCATGCTTCCCGGTTACCGGGACGTGGTCGAACAGTTCACGCACATTGAAATTGTTGGGCAATGCTCTGCGTATGCGGAGATGCCGGCCTGCGCGCTCGGCCGCGCATCGACCAAGGACGGGCTGCCGGTCTACGTGCTGCTGTGTCCAGAGCTCTATGACCGCCCCGGCAATCCCTATGGCGATGAGTCCGGGCGCGACTGGCCCGACAACGACATCCGCTTCGGCCGCTTTGCCTCCGCCGCTGCCGAACTTGCAGCCGGCACGCTGGACAAGAATTGGGCAGCCGACCTGGTCCACGCCAATGACTGGCAGGCCGCGCTCACGCCTGCCTACCTCGCCTGGCGTCAGCTGCGGATTCCGTCGATCCTGACCATCCACAATCTCGCTTATCAGGGCTTGTTTCCGCGGGACTCGCTGCGGCGGATCGGCGCGCCGGAAAGCTCATTCCACATCGACGGGCTGGAGTTCTACGACAAGCTCTCCTTCCTCAAGGGCGGCCTCGTCTACGCCTCGCATCTGACCACGGTCAGCGCGACCTATGCGAAGGAGATCACGACCGCGGAGCTCGGCTGCGGGCTGGAGGGCCTGCTCCGTGCCCGCTCCGACGCCGCAGAGCTGGCCGGAATCCTGAATGGCATCGACGAGAGCTGGGACCCGCGCCATTGCGCGCAACTTGCCCAGCCGTTCGCTGCCGGCGACTGGAAGGGCAAGCAGGCCAACGCCGACTATGTCCGCCGGCAATTCGGGCTTGCGGTCTCACGCGGGCCGATCTTCGGTCTGGTCGCACGGCTGGTGCATCAGAAGGGCGTCGACCTCGTGCTGTCGGCAGCGGACGAGATCATCCGGGACGGCGGACAGATCGTCGTCACCGGCAGCGGCGAGCCGGCGATCGAGGACGCGCTGGTGGCCGCACATCGGCGGCGGCCAGACGCGATCGGCGTCATCATCGGCTTCAACGACGCGCAGGCGCGCCGCATCTTCGCCGGCAGCGACTTCACCCTGATGCCGTCGCGGTTCGAGCCTTGCGGCCTCAGCCAGATGTATGCGCAGCGCTTCGGCTCGCTGCCGATCGGCCACCAGACCGGCGGGCTTGCGGAAACCATCCCCGATGGCGAGACCGGCTTCCTGTTCTCGCAGCCGTCGGCGGAATCCTTCCTCGGCGGCGTCAGGCGCGCGTTCGACGCCTATCGCGCCAAGGACCGCCTCAACGCCATGCGCGCCAGCGCGATGGCCAAATCGTACAGCTGGAATCTGTCGGCCGCCTGCTACGGCGCGCTGTACAAGCGGCTGATCATGCCGCAGGCGGTGGCGTAGCGACCAGACAGCCTGCGTCAACCCCGCTTACCACCAATCCCGTTGTGACTGATAATAGTACTGGCCACCGCGCCGGCGCGGAGCGGCTTGAGGATTGCCGTAGACCTGCGGGTCGCCGTACTGGGTGGGCGCCTGAGGATTGCCGTATTGGGTCGGTCCCTGCGGATTCCAGTTGCGCGGCGAGAAAAAGCCGAAGCCGTCGTCTTCCCCGCTCGCAACCATGTCGTCGGTTTCTGCGGGCCGGGTCGGCTTGCGCGTGATGAAACCGCCCTGCGGCTGGTTGCTCAACACGGCGACGAACTCGGTGCGATAGTTGGTCTCGGCACTCAGCGGTTCGTCCGAGATGATGATCGACGAGCGCGGCACCGCGGTCGGCGCAATGCGATCGAGCACATCCTGAGGAATGGTGACGCGGTCGAGCGCGTCCTTGGCATTGTCTCCGTCGTCGATGGTCACCTCGGTCCAGCGCAGGCCGCCATCGGTGCGCGCCACCGCCGTATAGATATGCGTGCCGATCGGCTGGTCGGGATCGCGAATGGTGACGGGAACCTCGATGCTCGAATCGAACACCTCGCCGCCATCCGGCCACGCCTTGTGGGTGTTGCGCCGGACGTAGAGCTTCTGGGTGGCGCGGCTGATGTAGACCGAGACCGGTTCGAGCGCGAGCTTCGCCTCGGTCGCCGCCTTCTGGGTATCGACCTTCTTAGCCTCAGCGGCCTTGGCGGCTTCCTTCGCGGCAGCCGCGGCATCGAGCTTCGGCTTGGCGTCGCCCTGGGCGGCTTCGAACTGCGTGGTGGCAGCCGCCGCCTTGGCGGCTGCCTTCTGCTTCAGATCTTCGGCGCGCGCCTTGGCCTGGTCGGTCTTGGCATTGGCAAGCGTCTTGTCGGCGAACGCGACCTCGGCATCGGCCCGGGTCTTGGCCTTTTCCAGCTTGCGCAGCGAGGCCGGCGTGAACAATGCGGCTTCCTTGGTCGCGGCCACGGAGGCCTTCTTCGCCTCGTCGGCCGCCTTGGCGGCATCCGCGGCTTCGCGGGTCAGGGTCTCGGCATGCGCCGGAGCAGCGGCGATGGCTTGTGCGTTCGGCACGAACAGCGCCGGATGGGTGAAATCGACCGGTGCCGCGTCGTTCGGCGCGATGATCACGCGCATTCCGATTTGCGTCTTGTCGAACAGCTTCTCGGCAAAGTCGTAGGGCATGCGGACGCAGCCATGCGAAGCCGCATATCCCGGCAGTGGCCCACCATGCAACGCGATGCCGTTCCAGGTGATGCGCTGCATGTTCGGCATCCAGGCATCGTCGTACATGGTCGAGTGGTGGTCCTTGTCCTTCTCGACCAGAGCAAACACGCCGGCCGGCGTCTCGCGTCCCTTGACGCCGCTTGACACCGGCGCGCGGTAGATCCAGCCATCGGCATCGTAGAACGTGACCTTCTGGGACTTGATCGAAACGATGGCCATGATCGGCTCGCCGGCCGCGCGCGGCGCGGTGGCTTCGACGGTCGCCGCGGGGCGCTGCTGCTTCGCCGCGACGCCGCCGCTCAGTGACGCGAATGTGATCATGGCCGCGAAGGTCACAAAAGCGGGATTCCCCCAACGCCGCATCGCTCCGGTGGCCTGCGCCGTCGTCGTTCGATTTATCATGCCATTCCTCAGTCGAAGTGCCTGCCCGCGCTGCGTCGATCTCTATCAGATCCCGATTTTGGATTGATTAACC
>CALRXG020000636.1:0-3919 GCA_943372075.1 Bordetella parapertussis
GCGATCACACCCTACTGCGAGTGACGTTTGCTTCTGAGGCCGAGAAGAAGGGCCGAAAGAAAGCCATAACGCTCAGAGATGCGAGGCTTGCCCTCTATCACGTTTACGGCATTTTTGATCAGATCCGGTCTCAACTTAAGGGATTGATATTTTCAGATGAAGAGCTGGTTCGCAAAATTTCTACCGGCGAGATGTTTGCAGATGATGCGCGGTTCGAGGAATTGCGACGCGCACCGAGCGACGAGAAACAAGCTTTAATTCCAATCAACGTTAAAGATGGCTCATGGCTCCAAGACACGTATTTGGCCCATTTCATGCAGATTGAGAGTGAATTGCTTCCAAAGCTCCGAGACGATGTAGCTCTCCGAGTGGCGCGAAGAAAGCGTGGCGTAGCTAAAATATTCCCGACATGACCGGTCATCAGCAAGCGCAACGTGTATGAACACGTCCGGTAGGGTGGGTTAGCCGAACGCGTAACCCACCGATCGGTCGACGAGGAGATGGGTGGGTTAGGCTTCGCTAACCCACCCTACGATGCGACGTAGGTGTGGCCGAACGCGCCCCAAACTCAATCTCCCGATACCCCTCCGCCGCCACCCCGTTGATGATCCCCAGAAACTTCGGCGTCCCCCCATTGTAGACGAAGTACCGCACCGTCCCCTCCTCGTGCCCCGCCACGTTGGAGTTGTAGCCGGTGAACCAGCCCTTGGCTTTGCGCATCAGCATGATCTCGTACATCTTGGCGACATGCGCGGTCCAGCGCTGCTGCGCTTCCAGCGTCGCGTCGGCGCGGGTCAGGCCGCGGGCCCACATGTATTGCAGCAGGTTGGTGCACCAGTTGACGCCGTTCTCGATGCCGCGCGGGAAGTTCGTGGACGCGGAGGCGCTTTGCGGGCCGGTCGGCATCAACAGGTTCGGGAAGCCGTGCACGAGCATGCCGAGGAAGGTCGACGGCGCCTGCTTCCATTTGTCGGCAAGGCGCTCGCCGCCGATGCCCCTGATATCGACCAGATCGTAGGCGCCGGTGATGGCGTCGAAGCCGGTGGCGTAGACGATGATGTCGAACTCGTAATCGCGCGCCGTGGTGCGCAGGCCTGTCTCGGTGATCCGCACCAACGGCGTCTCGGAGAGATCGACGAGCTGGACGTTGTCGCGATTGTAGGCCTCGAAATACCGGGTCTCCAGCGGCAGGCGCTGCACGCCGAAGCCGTGATCCCTGGGGATCAGCTTTTCGGCGACCTTGGGATCGTTGACGCGGCCGCGGATGCGGCCGGCGATATATTCCGACAGCTCGGCGTTGGCGGCTTCATCCATGAAGATCTCGCGGAAGTTCGCCAGCCAGATGCCGAAACCGGGCTCGTCGTAGAGTCTGTCCCACAGCGCCAGCCGCTCCTCGCGGCTCACCTCGTAGAAGCCGCGCTTGTCGGGGCCATGGACGAAGCTGCCCGGCGTCAGCGCGCAGGCGGCGAAGATCTCGTCGTAGCGCGCGCGGATGTCGGCCATTTCAGCATCAGATATCTCGCTATTGTTGAGCGGCGCGCTCCAGTTCGGCCGGCGCTGGAACACCGTGAGTTCGCCGACCTTGTCGGCGATCTCGCCGATCAATTGAATGCCGGTGGCGCCGGTGCCGATCACGGCGACCTTCTTGCCGGCGAGATCGACCGGCTCGTGCGGCCAGTAATAGGTGTGGAACGAGCGGCCCTTGAAGTCCTCGATACCCGGCACGCGCGGCATGGTCGGCGCGGACAACAACCCGATCGCGAGCACGACGAAGCGGCAGGTCAGCGTGCGGCCGTCACCGAGCTTCAATTGCCAGAGATCGCGCGCCTCGTCGAAGCGCATGGTCTCGACCTTGCAGTTGAACTGCATGTGCCTGCGCAGGTCGAACTTGTCGGCGACGTAGTTGAGGTAGCGCAGATTCTCCGGCTGGCCGGAGAAGCGCTCCTTCCAGTGCCACTCGTCGAGCAGTTCGCGCGAGAACGAGAAGCCGTAGGTGTAGCTCTCGGAGTCGAAGCGGCAGCCCGGATAGCGGTTCCAGTACCAGGTGCCGCCGAGATCGGGCGCGGCCTCCAGCACGGTGGCGTCGATGCCGAGATCGACCAGCCGCTTGATCTGGTAGATGCCCGCGACGCCGGCGCCGACGACGATCACCTCGAAATGGGTCTTCGCCTCTGCTGTCATGAGTCTCGCTCCCGAAATTCTTCTTGGTCTGTTGGGCTGGATTACAGACCGTTTTACCCGATCAGGCAACCGCTCGCAGCCGGGACAACGCGACGCGTTCCATCACGGACAGCCGCGACATTTGCGTTGAGACGCTGCATGCCGCACATTGGCCGGCGGTGGCGATGATCGCCCGGGATGAGAGCATCGAGGTGGCCGGATGATTTTCTGGATCGCGAGTGTGGCGGGATGGGCGGTCGCCTATCTCTTCGGCTCGACGCCGACCGGCTATCTGGCGGGTAGACTGCTCAAGGGCATCGATATCCGCGAGCACGGCTCCAGATCCACCGGCGCGACGAATGTGCTGCGCACCCTCGGCAAATGGCCGGCATTGATCGTGCTGCTGGTCGATGTGCTGAAGGGCGTGGCGGCGATCGTGTTCGCGCGCTGGTTCTATCCTTGGCTCGCGACCTTGCCGTCGATCGCGCCGCCGAGCGCGCTCGATCCTCAAACCTTGCTGCCGCCGACCTGGGTCCCTTGGGCAGTCTGCCTCGCCGGCCTTGCCGTCCTGCTCGGGCACGGCCGTTCGATCTGGCTGAACTTCACCGGCGGTAAATCCGCCGCGACCGGGCTCGGCGTGTTGCTGGCGATATCCTGGCCGGTGGGGCTCGGCGCAGCGGCAGCGTTCGGCGTCATGCTCGCCGCTTTCCGGATGGTGTCGCTCGCGTCGATGTCGGCGGCGCTGACTGCGACGATCCTCGTCTGCTGCCTGGACCAACCATGGCCTTATCGGGTGCTGGTGATTGCAGGTAGCATCTATGTGATCGCGCGTCATCGCGCCAACATCCAGCGGCTGCTGGCCGGGACCGAGCCGCGCCTCGGGCAAGCCAGCCCGGACGCAAAGACGGCATAGACGCTGCCGACGACATGAGGCGACCATGACCGACAATCTCACCGGCGTCTGGGACGGCAGCTATATTCAGCCCGGCGCCGGCATGGTCACCTTTCTGGCGACGCTGATCGACGCCGGCGGCGCACTCGGCGGCAGCGTGACCGAACCTTGCGTGATGCCCGGCTGCCCGCACAGCATCCACAATGCCTCGCTCGCGGGGCAGCGCGCCGGCAGCGCGGTCTCCTTCGTCAAGCGTTACGAGCCGCCCGGCTATGGCTACGACACCGTGCACTATGAAGGCACGGTCAATGCCGACGCAACGGAGATCGACGGACGCTGGAGCATCCGAGGCACCGCGTTCTCGGGCAATTTTCTGATGGTGCGTTCGGGCGGACCGGCACAAGCGGTCACGGCTGACGAAGAGATCAAGGTACCGGCGCGCTGAGGCGTGATGAGATCGGTCGATCTCAGTCCAGCGACGCCAACTCCCGCGCCAGGTTGTCGCGGGCACGGCCGTCATAAGTCGCCGCGAAACCGGCATCGGGGAAGATCACCGGGCGAGCCGCAAAGTGGCGAAGCACGCGGCCGCGGCCGGCGCGATAATCGGCATCGCCGACATGGATGAACTCCTGCCGGATCGCCGCGGCATAGGCATCGTAGCGCGCCGGCTCCGCGCCGAGAATGCTGAGGTCGATCGAGATCAGGATCGCGCCGAGACGATCGCCGGGCTGCACGTCGTGAGTCTTCGTCAGGCGGATCAGGCGGCCGACCTCGCGGCTGATATCGGCGCGGACATGCTGCTCGGCGAGCTGCGCGCTGAGTTCCTCATTGTCCGGCCGGGTCGCGTCATAGACGACATCGTGCCAC
>CALRXG020000637.1:0-3913 GCA_943372075.1 Bordetella parapertussis
GCCTTGCGCAGATTGGCGACCACCGGGTTGTCGACCTTGGCGATCAGGTCGCGCTGCGCCTTCAGGCCGTTGGTGGTGGCGTAGCCTTGCTGGTCGACATTGACCTTGATCGTGACCGGCACGCCGGCGAGCGGCCCCATTGCGTCACCGCGTGCAATTGCCGCATCGATCGAGGCCGCCTGCGCCAGCACGTCGTCCGGCCGGTGATCGACCACCGCGTTGATGTCAGGGTTGACCGCATCGAGCCGGGCGAGCCCGGCCTCCGCCGCCTCCTTCGCCGACACCTTCTTCGATTTGATGAGGCCGGCGAGCTCGGTTGCCGACAGACGCCAAAGATCCTGCATGTGCTACTCCGTGTGACGGAGGCGTTTTAGCGCCGCATGCAGGCCAAGGCCAGCGGCGCGCCGCCCGATGTTTCAGCGGACATGGGCGACGTAGTAGGCAAGGTCGCCGATCTGCTCCTTGGTGACCGTCTGCATCACGTCCGCCATGGTCGCGTCGTAGCCGTGCCGGCTGTTGTCCTTGTATTCGGCGAGCGTCTTGGCGAGGTAGTCCTCGCGCTGATTGGCGATGCGGGGGACGTTGTCCTTGCCGGAGAAATCGGTGTTGTGACAGGTGTTGCAGCGGTTCTGCTGCGCCAACGCCTGGCCGCGCGCCATCCGTGCGGGGTCGCCGGCATCGGCCGGCGGCGCAGGCTTCGGCAGGGTGGCGATGAAATCCGAGAAGCTGCGCAAGTCATCGTCGGTCATCGACTTCGCCATCTCGTTCATCGGGTCGAATACCCTGAGCTTCTCGCGGAACATGAAGAGCTGGATCAGCGCATAGGGCGCCTGCTGGCCGCCGAGCGAGGGGGTGTTCTCGGTCTCCGACGTGCCGTGCTCGCCGTGGCAGGCAAAGCACGCAGCGCTGCGCTCCTGGATGGTCTCGGCGTTTGCGGAGAAGCTGAGAGCGGCCAGCGCCAAGGCTGCGATGATTGCTTTTTGCATTGGCCTCTCCCGGCATGTTCCGTCATTGCGAGGAGCGAAGCGACGAAGCAATCCATCTCTCCGCAACTGGAGGAATGGATTGCTTCGCGGAGCTTGTCATCCGGCGGCGCTTCGCGCCGACCGGGTGGCTCGCAATGACGATGACGACTTTCGGTTACTGGTTCGCAACCTTCGGCTTGCCGTAGCTGACGCGATAGACCGCGCCGTTCCAGTCGTCCGAGACCAGCAGCGAGCCGTCCTTCAGCAGCATCACGTCGACCGGACGGCCGACATACTTGTTGTCCTCGAGGAAGCCGGTCAGGAACGGCTCGACCGATTTCACGGTGCCGTCCTTGTTCAGCTTGACGACGACGACGTCGCCGCCCTGCTTCTGCGACTTGTTCCAGGAGCCGTGGCGCGCGACGAAGATCGCGTTCTTGTAGGTCTTCGGGAACATGCTTCCGGTGTAGAAGCGCATGCCGAGCGAGGCGGTATGCGGACCCATCAGGCCGACCGGCGGCGTGTAGTCCTTGCAGGACTTACCCCAGCCGAGCTCCTGGTCGATGATGTTGCCCTGGTAGCAGAACGGCGCGCCGAAATCCTCGCCCGCCTTGGTGACGCGGTTGAGCTCGTCTTCCGGCACCGTCTCCGACAGCCAGTCGCGGCCGTTGTCGGTGAAGTACATCTGCTTGGTCTCGGGATTCCAGTCGAAGCCGACCGAGTTGCGGACGCCGAGCGCATAGACTTCGGCGCCGGAGCCGTCGAGATTGATGCGGCGGATCTGGCCGTGGTCGGCATCGTGCAGCACGTTGTTGCCGGGCTGGCCGACCGGGACATAGAGCTTGTTGTCGGGACCGATGGCGATGAACTTCCAGCCATGCGCCTCGTCCTTCGGCAGCTTGTCGTAGATCACGACAGGCTTCGGCGGGTTGTCCAGATTGTCCTCGATCTTGTCGATCTTGGAGATCTTCGAGAGCTCGGCGATGTAGAGCGTGCCGTCCTTGAAGGCAACGCCGTTCGGGCGGTAGAGGCCGGAGGCGATCACCTTGACCGAGCGCTTGCCGTCCTTGTTGACGATTGCATAGACCTTGTCGACCAACCGGCTGCCGACGAACACGGTGCCCTTGTCGCCGAGCGCCAGCGAGCGCGCATTGGCCATGCCCGCGGCATAGACCTCGACGTTGAAGCCGGCCGGCACCTTGAGCTTGGCGAGCGGCAGCTTGTCGGGCGCGGCCGGGATCGGCGGCCCCACGACCGGCGCGAGCTTGGCGGCGGCTTCATTGTCCGGACGCCCGATCAAGGGCGAGCCCGGCGGCAGCGGCTGGGCGGCCGGCGCGGCACCTGCGGCCGGCGCGGCCGCGGGCTGTTGCGCCGCAGCAGAGAGCGTAAACGCTCCCAGGATGGCGCCTGCCAGCAACAGGCTGCGGGGTGCGAATGGACGTATTTTCATGATGATCTCCCCTGGGTGGAAGCCGTTGTTCATTGCGCCATTGACGTCGGCCGGCGCCGTCAGGCTTTCCGTTCCTAGTCTTGCGAATTTGTCCGGACAATTGCAATCGGAAACATACCGCCACCGGCCAACGCATGGTTGTGACCGCGGCCTTGGACGGCGTCCGTCAGTGCCTTGTCATCGAATGGTCCGGGCGATCGAGGACCGCCTCGGTGAACGGAAATTCCAGCACGATCTCGCCCTCATCGTCGGTCACCTCGATGACCGCGCTGAGCAGCGCGCCGTCGGCCCCTTCGGTCTTGAGCAGTTCGCGAATCATCGCCCGCGCCATTTCCCAGGCCCGATCCGGGTCGCGCAGGATTTCGCCGTCGGGATCGGAGATCAGCTCGTCGCCGATACGGGTATTGAAGAAGTAGCGTGGCATCGGCTGAACTCGGCTCGGTTAGTCGCTCCCGTTGCGGAGAGCACAGAATCGTCACCAGGACCTTCGGAGGACCGTCTGGCCCCTGCTTGTTATTCCAACATCACCATTCACCGTGTGGCGAACAACAGGAAAAAGGTCTGATGCCACCGGGTTTTGACGGGAAATGCGCGCACAAATTTGTGACTTGGCCGGGTTCACCTGCCGCAGTGCAGCATGCACCGGCGCGGAGCGTCTTGCGAAAAATTTAACTGGCGAACTTTTCCAGCCGCAGTAGTTTAACTTGCAGGGCGGAAAGTTCGTCCGGTTGCAACAAGGAGAGCCTAATGGCCTGGAAAGCACCGAAGATCGTCGAAGTGTCGGTCGGCATGGAAATCAACATGTATATGTGCGCGACCCGCAAGTAAGCGGCAGCGCCCTATACACGTTTAGCGTTTAGCGCAGGTGGACATCCGGGCGTAACATGTTCCCGTGCACGGGACGTGTTCCAGATCCGGAGTCCACCTCGTAACGTTTCTGGGCCTCGTTAGTTTTGGGCCTCGTTTTGTGTCCGCGTTCAACGTCTCCAGGGGACGGATCATGCTGCGTGTCGTCGTCCTGGGTGCCGCGGCGGGTGGCGGCGTTCCGCAGTGGAATTGCGGCTGTGCCGTGTGCAGGACCGCGCGCGGCGACCATCCCGAATTGCAGAGCACACAGGCCTCGATCGCCGTCAGCGGCGATGGCGCACATTGGTTCCTGGTCAACGCCTCGCCCGATCTCCGCCAGCAATTGATCGCGACCCCGCAGCTGCATCCGAAGCCCGGCGCGCTGCGCCACAGCCCGATCGCGGGCGTCATCCTCACCAATGGCGAGATCGATGCGGTCACGGGCCTGCTGTCGATGCGCGAGGGCTCGCCGTTTGCGATCTACGCCCACGAGCGGGTGCTGGCGATCCTGCGCTCCAACAGCATCTTCAACGTGCTGAGCGAGAAGAACGTCGCCCGCCGGCCGATCGCCGTCGACCAGGCCTTCGAGCCCACCCTGCCCGACGGATCGCCGTCCGGGCTCGAAGTGCTGCCGTTCGAGGTTCCCGGCAAG
>CALRXG020000638.1:0-3903 GCA_943372075.1 Bordetella parapertussis
CGACACCGGCCTGTTCGTGTTCGCGCAGGTCTATGCGGTCGAGATGAGGGTCGGCAAGGCGCTGTGCCCTCTCCGCCTGTGGCGCCAGCTGCAGGCCCTGTTCCGCTGACCATCCCATCCCAAACCAGAGGAGACACTGCCATGATCCATTCGTCCCAGCTGCTGCGCCGCGCCTTGCTTGCCGATGCCGTCTTCAGCGGCGTGTCCGCCATCGCGATGGTACTCGACGCCGGTGCGTTGGCCTCGCTGCTCAGCCTGCCGGAAGCGCTGCTGCGCGAAACCGGGCTGTTCCTGATCGCCTACACCGCGCTGGTCGGCTGGCTCGGATCGCGAACCTCGCTGCCGAAGGGACCCGTGATCCTCGTGGTCGCCGGCAACGCGGCCTGGACGCTCGCCAGCATCGCGCTGCTGCTCTCGGGCTCGGTGGCGCCGAACCTGCTCGGGACCATCGTGATCCTCGCCCAGGCGATCGCCACCGGCGTGTTCGCCGAATTGCAATATGTCGGGCTGCGGCGGAGCGAAGGCGTGGTGGCGGCGTAGCAGCGTTCGTCATTGCGAGCGCAGCGACGCAATCCATGTCTTGGGAAGCGGGATGGATTGCTCAATTTTGTCATTCCGGGGCGCGCCTCTTGGCGCGAGCCCGGAATCCATTTTACTTCAAGAACCCTGGCCCGATGGATTCCGGGCTCTCGCTTCGCGAGCCCCGGAATGACGGAGAGGTAGTTCGAATCTCTCCCCGACCGCCAGCATCACGCCCTGCCCGCTGGCGACGCCCATCTCCAGGCTCGCGGCGATGCGGCGCGCGCGCTCGATGAAATGCACCGCCGCAACCGGCGGGCACAGCTCATGCGCGGTCGCCTCGAACAGTTCGAGCCAGCGGTCGAAATGCGCCGCATCGATCGGCAACGGCATGTGCTTGACCATCGGCGTGCCGTGATAGCGCCCGGTCATCAGCGCGACCGACGACCAGAACGCGCACATCTGAGCCAGGTGCGGCTCCCAATTGCTGATCCTGGTCTCGAATACCGGCCCGATCATCGGGTCCTTGCGGACCTTGGCGTAGAAGCCATGCACCAGGCCCTCGATCATGGCCTCGGTGATCCCGGTCCGCGCGACAATCTCGGCGGTGACCTGCTCGCGCCGCTCTGCTCCTGTCATACCTCACATCCTAAATAGGTATTCTAAATGCCTATTTAGACTGCTATAGCGGATACGCCAAGTGCTGATTTCGAAGGGCTTCCATGCGCCTGACATCGTTCACGGATTTTGCGTTGCGCGCCCTGATGCGGCTGGCCGGCGAGCCGGACCGCTTATTTGCCACCAGCGAGATCGCGGCCGAGTTCAACATTTCCCGCAATCATCTCGCCAAGGTGGTACGCGACCTCGCCGAGACCGGCTTCATCGCCACCCAGCGCGGTGCTGGCGGCGGCTTCTCGCTGGCGCGCCCGGCGGAGACGATCACGCTCGGCCAGGTGGTCCGCGCGCTCGAAGGCGGCAGCGCGCTAGTCGAATGTTTCAGGGATGATGGCGGCGACTGCGTGCTGCTGCCGCGCTGCCGGCTGAAGGCGCGGCTTGCCGCGGCGCGCGAAGCGTTCATGCGCGAACTCGATGGAACCACACTGGCCGAATGCGCTTACCGGCCGCGTCCTCTGCGCCATGCGACGCGGGCGTCATGACGACGATCGATCCGCCGGGATAACTCGAAACTCAGGCCTGCAGCGCCCGCGTGGTGGCACCACGCTTCGGGGCGGCGGCCTTCTTGCTTGTCTTGGTCGCCCTGCCGGTCAGGCTATGGCCGTTGAGGTGCTTGCCGTTCAGCGCGCCGTTGGACTTCGGAGCTGCCTTCTTGGCCCTCGCCTTGGCCCGTTCCTTCGCCTTCTCCTTGGCGAGCTTCTCGGCCTGACGCTGCGCCTTGCGCTCGGCCTTTTCCTTCAGCCGTTGCCGCTCCGCCCTCGCCTCCGCGCGCTTCTTCTTGCGCTTCTTCTCGCAGGCATCGCACTTGCAGCCGATCGGCTTCAGATAGGCTTTGAAATAGTCGGTTCCGTAGTCGTAATTGATCTCGTCGCCCGGCTCGATGTTCTTGATGGCGCGGATGAACACCTTGCGCTTGCGCGGGCGGACATCGGACTCCGCATTCGGCCGGCAGGCGTGGTTGATGTAGCGGGCGATGTTCTGGCGGATCGAGCCGTCGATGGTCCAGCGATTGGTCAGCTCGAACAGATATTTGTTCTCGATCTCATCCTCGTCCTTTTTCTTGGAGTCGAGGATCGGGCCGAAATAGCGGATGATCTTGTCACCCTTCTTGATCGGCTGGGTGGCAAAAAGACCAAGGCCGGTCCGGGAACGGCCGACGCGATAGGGTTTGTTCGATGAAATCGTGGGCATGTCGATCGAGGTTACGGCACGATAGGTGCACGCGACAGAAGTTGCGAAGCCGCCCTTCTAGGACGATTCCGCGCGCCTGTCAGGTGTTTCCCGCGTGTCTATTGAACCTTCCCCAGATTGCATAAGTCAGACACAAAGTAACGTCCGGATCGCAGGTTTCCCCGATGAAATACCTTGCTTTTGCAACAGTCGTGATGGCGCTTGCCGGCGCAAATGCCGGTCAGGCCGGCGCGGAAACGATCACGAGCTCCTACACCTCGACCGCGCCGAAGGCCTGCCGCATGATCGGCAAGCCCAATGCGGAGGACGGCAGCAACACGCGCCTCTGCCCGGGAAAATCCGGTCTTGTGGTGCTGATCAACGAAGGCGACCTGCGCGAAGTGGTCTCAGTGGGCCGAAATCACGCCGCAGCGGCCAAGGAACCGGCGGCGCAGGCCTGGTTCGGCCCGTTCAGTTCGACCGGCGATACGGTCGAATGGCGCGCCGCCGGCAGCAAGCCGTTCGCGATCATCCAGCGCTGGCAGATCGCCGACAATAGCGAGCAGGACAAGCACGGCGGCCCGGTCTCACGCGCGATGCTCGCGGTGACACGGCTGCCGCCGGGCGAAGTCTGCCATGTCGCCTATGTCGACGTGGCGGCCAACCCCAACGCCAACGAGCTTGCGCGGCAGGCCGCCGACAATTTCGCGCGTGATTTCAGATGCGGCACCGATCAGGTGAAGACCGTCGGCCAGAGCGGCCGGACCACATCGCTCACCAAGCGCTGATTGGGCGAAGCTCCGCCACCATGCATCGGTCACGGCCGCGGCTGTTTGCTCACAGATAGGCGCAGCATCGCGCTCAACAGCATGTCCGCCGACGTGCCCGCGGGAGCGCGATCCAGAATCGTCTTGAGGCGCCCGTCGAGCAGCAGCGTGGTGAAGCCATGCACCACCGACCAGGCCGACGCGATCGCGGCGGCCTGATCGAGCGTCAGCTGCTCCTTGGAAATCTCCTCATGCCGGCTGGCGCCGACGCCGCGGGTCAGCCCGGCGAACGACGCTTCCGATGCCTCGTGCAGCGATGGCCGCGAATGATCGAGCCGCTCGCTGCGGAACATCAGCCCATACATGCCGGGATGCGCCTGTGCATAGGCGACATAGGCCTTGGCACTCGCGACGCCCTTCTCAGGCGGCGTCGCCGCCGAGGCGCCGGCGGCGTTCATCGCCTGGCCAAATTGCCGGAAACCGATCGCCGCAAGCTCGCTGAGCAGGCCGGTGAGATCGCCGAAATGATGCGTCGGCGCGGCGTGCGACACGCCGGCTTCGCGCGCCACCGCGCGCAAGGTCAACCCCGGCAGCCCGTCGCGTTCGAGCACGCGCTCGGCCGCCTTCAGCAACGCCTCATGCAGATCGCCATGATGATACGGTGTATCGCTGGCCCGGCGACGCCGCACCGGACGGCCCGCTTCCGCCCGCGCCCGGCGGGGCCGGGCCGGCGCCGCGCGCGTCGCTTTGTTTTCCTTGGATAATCTTGCCA
>CALRXG020000639.1:0-3902 GCA_943372075.1 Bordetella parapertussis
CAGGCGCGATGGCGCGGCAGCACCTCCTGCTCGAAGAAGGCCAGCAGATCGCGCCGCCAACGCTCCGATCGCTCGGACAGACCGAAATCCATGCCGCCTCCCATCTTTGGGCAGGACATAAGCCGATATCGAAACGATATGCAAATTCATTTCGATATCTTGACAGACAAGTAAGGATGCGATCATTATTTCGTATGACGGCATTGTCCTCGCTCGAACCCCAGACCGATCCGTCCTTTGCGACCACCCTGGCGCACGGGCTCGACCTGTTGGCCGCGTTCCGCAACCACGCAGGTCCGCTGTCGAATGCGGAGCTGGCCGAGCACACCCGCCTGTCCCGGCCGACCGTGTCGCGCCTGACCTACACGCTGGAGCAGCTCGGCTATCTCAGGCGCGACGCCAAGGGCCGCTTCGTGCTCGGGCTCGGCGTGCTCGCAGCCGCCTATCCGGTGCTGTCGCAGCTCAAGGTCCGCCAGCTCGCGCGTCCGCTGATGCGCGACTTCGCGGCCTATACCGGCGGCACGGTGTCGATCGCGATGCCGTTCGGGCTCGACTTCATCTATGTCGAGACGCTGCGCACCACGGATGCGGTGCCGCACGTGCCTGACGTCGGCTTCGTATCCTCGCTGGCGCCGACCGCGGTCGGGCGCGCGCTGCTGTCGCTGTTCACCAAGGACGAGCGCGACGCCTATGTCGCCCGCATCAGGGCCGAACGCCCCGAGGAGCTTGACTATGTCGAGCGGCGCACGCTGCCCGACATCGAGCTCTGCAACGAGCGCGGATTCGCCGTCTCGCTCGGCGAATGGCGGCGCGAGATTTTCGGCGTCGCCGCGCCGCTCTACCGCACGCCAACCGGCGAATGCCTGTCGGTGAACTGCGGCATTCCCTCGTTCCGCTTCAGCGCCGAGCAGATCGAGCGCGAATGCGGGCCGCGCATCCTCGGGCTCGCCCGCAGCATCCGCTCGCTGGTGGCCAACAACTAGGGCATGATCCGGAAGCGCGTGAGGCGCCTTCCAGAGATCATGCATCAAGATCCGCGTCGCACGAACGATGCGGGACATGGGGGAGGACGACATGCGTGGCATCACGACCGCGATGGCTATGCTCGTGGGCATCGTCACGGCGCTCTGCGGCAACATTGGCGCTCGGGCGCAGGACAATTATCCGAGTCGGCCGATCCACATCATCGTGCCCTACCCTGCCGGCGGCATCGTCGACATCGTCGCGCGCGCCGTGACCGAGCAGGTCGGCCGCGACTGGAAGCAGACCGTCGTGGTGGAGGCGCGTCCCGGCGGCAACAGCAATATCGGCACCGCTGCGGTCGCACGCAGCGAACCGGACGGCTACACCTGGCTCGTCACCGGCCCCGCTTTGCTGGTCAACCCCGATCTCTACAAGGATGCGGGCTGGAGCGCGGCCAAGGATTTCAGATGCGTCGGCCTCGCGGTCTGGAATCAAAGCGTCGCGCTGGTGCATCCGTCGATGCCGGTGAAGACCATCGGCGAATTCGTCGAGCTGGCCCGCAAGCGGCCCGGAGAGTTCAACTTCGGCAATCCCGGCACCGGATCGTCGATCGACCTCAGCGCGCAGAAGTTGTTTCAGGTCGCCGGGATCAAACTGACCAATGTCGGCTACAAGGGCCAGCCGCAGGCGTTGATCGACCTGATGACCAACCTGATGCATTTCGAGATCGTCTCGCTCGAGCTCGCTTTGCCGCACATCAAGGCCGGCAGCGTCAAGCCGCTCGCGGTGTTCACCGACAAGCGCGTCCCCGACCTGCCCGACGTCCCGACGATCGCGGAGGCCGGCTTTGCCGAAGCGGCCTACGTGCCCTGGTACGGAATCTACGTGCCCGCCGCGACGCCGGCGCCACTGCTCGCCAGGATCAATGCCGCGATCAACAAGGCGTTGCAGAATCCCGACGTACAGCGCCAGCTCTCGCTCGCCAACATTCCCGGCAAGCCGATGTCGCTCGACGAGCTTGCCGAGCTGATGAAGGTCGATCAGCGAAAGCTGACGACCGTGATCAAGACCTCGGGAATGGCGTTCCAGTAGATTCCGATCTGACGGTCAAACGCCTTTCAGCTGTCAAACGCCTTGTTCAGTGTCATCACCCGCGATGACAGTTGTGGATGGGGACGCAGTACGACGTGCTCACAGCACGAATCGCCCGAGCCTTGCTTTGCGCGTCGCCCTCTCTTGAACAGAGGGCGCGGGGAAAGCCGGGCGGATCGTACCCTTGGTCCACCTGCATTGGTAGGGAGCACGGGTAGTGCCCCCTATCCGCAACCTGCCGACGCGCGCCCGGGCAAGGCCGCTTCGCATACGCATCATGCAGCCGCGCGGCTGGGGAACGGGATGCCGGCATAGTACATCACGAGCCGGAGATATTTCCAGGCATGCTCGAAAAGACCCCGACGTCAGGCTCCGCCACGGTGCCGATCAGCGATGGACTGCCCTGGGAGACCCGGCGCTGGGCTGTGGCCGCGATCTTCACGGCGCTGGCGATGGCCTCGCTCGACACCGCGATCGCCAACATCGCGCTGCCCGCGATCGCCAACGATCTGCATGTCAGCCCCGCGGAGGTAGTCTGGGTCGTCAACGTCTACCAGATCGCCCTGGTCGCGACGCTGTTGCCGCTCGGCGCACTCGGTGAGATCGTCGGTCACCAGCGGATTTATCTTGGCGGCCTGCTGCTGTTCACATTGGCGTCACTTGGCTGCGCGCTGGCCTGGTCGTTGCCGAGCCTGCTGGTCGCGCGCGCCTTGCAGGGGCTCGGCGCCAGCGGCCTGATGAGCGTCAACACCGCATTGGTGCGCTTCGTCTATCCGAGCAAGATGCTCGGCCGCGGCTTCGGCCACAACGCGCTCGTCGTCGCGACCGCCTTCACGTTGGGCCCGACCATCGCGTCAGGCATCCTCGCGCTCGGGACCTGGCCCTGGCTGTTCGCCGTCAACCTGCCGTTCGGCATCATCGCATTGCTGATCGGTTTCAAGACACTGCCGGCCACGCCCCGCGCCACCCACAGTTTCGACTTCACCGGCGCGGCGCTTGCCACTGCCTGCCTCGGCCTGTTCATCATCGGGATCGGGAGCGCTGCTCACAAGACGATGCCTGCACTGGTGATCGTGGAACTGATCGGCGCGCTGGTGTTCGGCTGGATCCTGACCCGCCGCCATGCCGATCACCCGGCGCCGATGCTGCCGATCGACCTGTTCCGGCGGCCGATCTTCGCGCTGTCGGCCGCGACCGCGGTCTGCTCATTCGCGGTGCAGGGTCTCGCCTTCGTGTCGCTGCCGTTTTACTTCGAGGACATCCTGCACCGCTCGCAGGTCGAGACCGGCTTCTTCATGACGCCGTGGCCGCTGGTGGTCGCCTTCATGGCACCGATCGGCGGCCGGCTGTCCGACCGCTATCCGGCCGGCATCCTCGGCGGCATCGGCATGCTGCTGCTCGGCATCGGCATGGTGCTGCTCGCGACCCTGCCGGCGGAGCCGAGTGTCGCCAACATCGTCTGGCGCACCATGATCTGCGGCATCGGTTTCGGCTTCTTCCAGACCCCCAACATGAAGGCGATCATGTCGAGCGCGCCGTCGCACCGCAGCGGCAGCGCCAGCGGCATCGTTGCGACCGCACGGCTGACCGGCCAAACCACTGGCGCCGCGCTCGCCGCCCTCTGCTTCGCGCTCGCCGACCGCGAGGGCGCAACGGTAGCGCTGGCGCTGGGCGCCGGCTTCGCCGCGCTCGGCAGCGTCATGAGCTTCCTGCGTTTGGCCGTCGCCTCACCGCAAAAGTCATGACAGGCATGTGAGCTGCGCAGGGGCGCGACCAAACACCACAGCATCAAGTTTCTTCCGCGGTGCAAGCGCATATTCTTGATTTGAACCGTTCCAGCTTCAAGG
>CALRXG020000640.1:0-3902 GCA_943372075.1 Bordetella parapertussis
GCCGAGTTTGACCCGGAGGAGTTCGAGGATCGCTACGAGCAGGCGCTGATCGACCTGATCAACCAGAAGCGCAACGGCATCAAGATCGCCAAGCCGGCGGCAAAGGCCAGCGGCAACGTCATCAACCTGATGGACGCGCTGAAGAAGAGCCTCGCCAACGAGAAGCAGTCCGCGCCCGCCAAGGCCGAAGCCAAGGCGGCGAAAGGCAAGAAGCCGAAGAAGCGTATCGAGGGCCAGCGCGAGATGCTGCTGCCGATCTCGGGCAGCGGCAAGCGCGAGCCCAAGGAGGTCGCCAAGCCCGAGCCGAAGAAGGCCGAGAAGCCCGCGCGCGCGCAGGGCAGCGCGGCCCGCAAGAAGGCCGGTTGACCCGACAAGCGGCACGCGATGATTCCGATCCGCGGTTGCCGAGATGCCCTGGTCGACGCTGTTTGACGAACCGATCGCGCTGCACCGCGGCGGCACGTTGCTGACATTGCAGCAGGCTGCCAACTACATCATGAAGCTATCGGAAGATGCCCAGCAGGCGCCACGCTGGCAGGTCGCGGTCGAGCATCTGATCAACGCCGCTGAGCGCGACGCAGGCTGGCCGATGTTCGCGCGCATCGCGATGCTGCGCGCGTTGAACGGAGATGACGCAGGCGATTGAGTTGGTGTCCGGCAGCGCTTACTTGAATGCCGAACTGACAGCATTGAACTGGCCGCTGACGCTGGTGCCGATGCCCCTGACACCCGCGACGATCACGATGCTGATGCCGCCGGCGATGATGGCGTATTCGATGGCCGTCGCCCCGGCCTCATCACGCAGAAATCTTGCCAGCAACGCGCGCATGAAAAGCTCCTGTCCGGCGCTCGCGGTTTGAGTTCCTGCGCCGTAGCAATATGCCTGTCAAACTAGGCCCCATTGGTTGACGGCCCATTGATGGAAAGGATGAACGAACGCTTAAAGGTTGCGCACAATTTTCCTGCTAGTCCTGCCTGCATGTTTGCGCCGCGATTGGGCGTAAACGCATATCAGGACTACCTGATCCGGCCGCGGCGGCGCTTTACCCTGGCGGCGGAATCCTGTTCCTTTATCGGACAGGCGACAACGAGGCCGGAACGAACCGGCCGCATCCCAGAGGGAGTGACCGTCATGAAGCTCGGCACCGCGATCGCGGAAATCATGAAGCGCGAGGGGATCGAGATCCTCACGGGCTATCCGGTCAACCACCTGATCGAATACGCCGCCGCTGCCGACATCCGCCCGGTGATGGTGCGCCAGGAGCGCATCGGCGTGCACATGGCGGATGCGATCTCCCGTATCACCTCGGGTGAGAAGATCGGCGCGTTCTGCATGCAGCACGGCCCGGGCGCCGAGAACGCCATGGGCGGCGTCGCGCAGTGTTATGGCGAATCCGTCCCCGTCCTGGTGCTGCCGATGGGCTATGCGCGCCGACTGGCGAACATCGACCCGAACTTCAATTCCAGCCAGGCGATGAAGGCGTTCTCGAAATCCTCGGAGCCGATCAACATCGCCGCCGAAGTCTGCAACATCTTCCGCCGCGCCTTCACCAGACTGAAGAACGGCCGCGGCGGACCTGTCATCGTCGAGATCCCAGCCGACATGTGGAACGAGGAGGTGCCGGAACCGCTCAACTACACGCCGGTGCTGCGCACCCGCTACGGCGCCGACCCCGTCCACATCAAGGAAGCCGCCGCCCTGCTCGTCAACGCCAAGCGACCGGTGATCTATGCCGGCCAGGGCGTACATTACGCAAAGGCCTGGCCGCAGCTGAAGCGGCTCGCCGAGCGGCTCGCGATCCCCGTCACCACGAGCCTCGGCGGCAAATCGTCATTCCCGGAGACGCATCCGCTGTCGCTCGGCTCCGGCGGCCTCGCGGTGTCGCGCACGGTGCCGAAATTCCTCGCCGAGGCCGACGTGATCTTCGGCATCGGCTGCTCCTTCACCGAGACCTCGTTCGGCATCGCGATGCCGAAGGGCAAGACCATCATCCATTCGACGCTCGATCCGAACCACATCAACAAGGATGTCGAAGCCAAGGTCGGGCTGGTCGGCGACGCCGGCCTGGTGCTCGATGCGCTGCTGGAGGAGATCGGCAAGACGGTGACCGCGGACCGCAATGCGAGCGCGGTCGCCGAGGAGATCGCCGCCTCGCACAAGGAATGGCTCGCCAAGTGGATGCCGAAGCTGACCCACAACGACGCGCCGCTCAATCCGTACCGCGTGCTGTGGGACCTGCAGCACACCGTCGACATCCACAACACCATCATCACCCACGACGCCGGCAGCCCGCGCGACCAGCTATCGCCGTTCTGGAAGTCGGTCGAGCCGCTGTCCTATATCGGCTGGGGCAAGACCACCCAGCTCGGCTATGGTCTCGGTCTTGCGATGGGCGCCAAGCTGGCAAAACCGGACAAGCTCTGCATCAACGTCTGGGGCGACGCCGCGATCGGCTTCACCGGCATGGATTTCGAGACCGCGGTGCGCGAACGGATTCCGATCATGTCGATCCTGCTCAACAATTTCTCGATGGCGATCGAACTGAAGGTGATGCCGATCTCGACCGAGAAGTATCGCTCGACCGACATCTCCGGCGATTACGCCGCGATGGCCCGCGCCTTCGGCGGCTATGGCGAGCGGGTGACCAAGCCCGAGGACATCATCCCCGCGATCAAGCGCGGCATCCAGAAGACCAAGGAGGGTATGCCGGTGCTGCTGGAGTTCATCACCAGCAAGGAGACCGAAGTGTCGCGTCCGGGGACGTGAGGGCGCCTCACACGCCCGCACCCACTTGATTTGACCGCGCCTGCGCAGGCAAGCTCCGTCGGCGAAACGGTCGGAGGGAGCGATGGTGCGCATTCTGGTGCTGGGTGCCGGCTTTGCCGGACTGTGGGCCGCGCTCGGCGCCGCCCGCAAGCGCGACGAGATCGGCGCGCGGGCGGCGGACACCGAGATCCTCGTCGTGGATCGCAATGCCTATCACAACATCAGGGTGCGCAATTACGAGGTCGATCTCGCCGACGTCGCGCTGCCACTCGACCAGTTGCTCGATCCGGTCGGCGTCAAGCATGTGGTGGCCGAGGTCACGGCGATCGATCCGGCCAGGCATGTGATTGCTGTCAATACAAGCTCGGGCGCGGACATGCTGAGCTATGACCGGCTGGTGCTGACCACCGGCAGCGAGTTGGTCCGCCCCGAGATACCGGGCCTCGCCGCGCACGGCTTCGATGTCGACACCTACCAGGCGGCGCAGCGGCTCGACGCGCATCTCGCGACGCTTGGCAGACAGCTGCAGTCGGCGGCACGCGCGACGGTCGTGGTCGTCGGCGCCGGTTTCACCGGGATCGAGGTCGCCACCGAAATGCCGGCCAGGCTCGCGCGCGCCGGCATCACCGATGATTGCCGCGTCATCCTGATCGATCCCAATGCCGTGGTCGGCGCAACTTTTGGCGCACGTGGCCGCCCGATCATCGAGCAGGCGCTGGCCGCGCTCGGCGTCGAGACCCGACTCAACGTCAGGGTCCGCGCCATCGATGCCGCCAGCATCACGCTCGACACCGGCGAGATCATTCCGACTGCGACCGTGGTGTGGTGCGCGGGCATGCATGCGAGCGCCCTCGCCGCGGCGCTGCCGGTCAGGCGCGACGGGCTCGGCCGCCTCGCCGTGGATCATTTCATGCGCGTCGAAGGCGTGGCCGACGTGTTCGCCGCCGGCGATGTCGCCGCCTGCCTGATCGACGGCGAACATCCGACCGTGATGTCCTGCCAGTTCGCGCGGCCAATGGGCCGCTTCGCCGGTCACAACGTGGTGGCCGACCTGTTCGGCGAAAAGCTGCTGCCGCTCACTATCGACTGGTACGTGACGGTGCTCGATCTCGGCGCCTGGGGCGCGCTCTATACC